>JBBRMT010000129.1:0-12815 GCA_038230695.1 Chloroflexia bacterium | reverse complement strand
AGCCCAGTTGGTGGCGCTGCCCGCCAGCCCTTGCGCCCAGAAGAAGATGACCGGATGGCCGTCGCTGCGGAGATAGCCGGGGCGACCGAGATAATGGTCGCGCACGTAACCAAGATACTTGATGATGTTGTCCTGCCCTTGCAGCATATTCAGGCCGGTCTCAAAGTAGACTGCCGCCTTGAAGTCGCCGCGCTGCTCCGCAACATCGAGCAGGGTGGCGAAGTTGGTGTCAATCCGGCCCTCCGGCCCCGACCAAGATGAGACGAAGGCGTTGACACCGGCATCGTGGGCCTCGTTCACTTGCCGCGCGGTGGTGGCACGGTCGTCGGAGCTATAGTTGGCAAGCGGCAATGCGCTCATCTTGCCTGCATCCCAGCTATTCATCTCATACCAGGGATAATAAAACGCCAGCACCAGCTTCTGCGGTGCAGCAGCGGTATGATAAGCAGGTTTAGGGACAATCACAAAGGCGACTAGCAGCAAGGCAATAGCGAGGCTGAGGCGAAAGGTCAACTTCATGGCAATTCTCCTGACTATGGAAAGGGTTGGGGTTGGATGCATCTATTCTATCACTACCAGGCGGGCCAAACAAGGATTTGGGGTAGTAAATAGGTACTGGGTGGCGGTGTAGCTACTCTTCTTGCTACACCCTACGCAGATCTGCTAGAATACAGCGCTACCTTATAAGCCTGCGGCTGGAGGCATGGGCATTGTTGCAAAAATTATCTACAAGTGTGTGGAAGGAGAGTTGCTATGTCTGGTCTGGACTGGGCGCTGCTTATCCTGGCGTTGCTCCTCGGCCTGACCCTGCTTTTCGTCGCTCGCCGCTACCTCGATACTCCTGTGAACCTTCCGCCGCTGCCCGCCGCGCCCGATAGTAGCGCCGAACTGCTGACCCTGGTTGATGCGCTGCCGGTGGGGGTGCTGGTTACTGATAGTCATTCGATTGTGCTGCGCTGCAACGCTGCCGCTGCCGAACTGTTGGGTCTCCGCCCTGAAGCGGTGGTGGGCCTTTCCCTAATCCACTCGTTGCGCGATTACGAACTGGCCGATCTGCTGCGTTGCGTGCTGGCCGGACAGGAGGTTGGGCGCGAGTTCAACATCAGCTACAACCGCCGCTACCTGCTGGCTAATGTCGGCCTGCTGGAGCCTGGGCAACATCGTTTCGGTTTGGTGGTGTTGCAGGATGTCACCCAGATTCGCCGCATCGAGCAGGTGCGACGCGACTTTGTCGCCAATGTCTCTCACGAGTTTCGCACCCCGCTGGCTACTGCAAAGCTGCTGGTGGAGACCGCACAGGCAGCGGTCAAAGACGATCCTGCCGCCGCCCAGGTGTTTCTCAACAAGGTAAACCGCGAACTCGACAGCCTCACTCGCCTGGTCAGCGAACTGCTGGATCTCTCGCGCATCGAGGCGGGTCAGACCCCTTTGCAATTGCGCCCCATCTCGCTGAAGCAGGCGCTGGCGCTGGAGGTCAGCCGTGCCGAGGAGCAGTCGGCGCGGCACGGTTTGCAGCTTACCCTTGCGCCCATGCCCGATCTTATCGTTATGGCCGACGAATCTCGTCTCAGTCAGGTGATTGGCAATCTGGTACAAAACGCGATTAAGTTTACCCCGGCGGGTGGCAGCATCACCGTCAGTGCAGGGCAGTGCGATGAACAACTATCCGCTACCGTTAGCGTGACTGATACCGGCATCGGCATCCCTCCCGAAGACCTGGAGCGGGTGTTCGAGCGTTTCTATAAGGTAGACCGCGCCCGCTCGGCCTTGCTAGCCGACGGCAGCGAGCAGGGTGGCACCGGCCTGGGCCTGGCGATTGCCCGCCATATCGTTGCGGCGCAGGGTGGGCGCATCTGGGCGGAGAGCGATACGCATGGCGCGACCTTCCACTTCACTATCCCTCTGGCCGCCACCGTATCCAATCCGCCTGCATCCACGTTATACACATGGACGTAGTTAAAGCCGTGAACTCCCCTCCCACCGCGAGGGGCTGCAGTCGGGTCTTCGCTGCGTATCCACGCGGACTGTTTACCGTTATTCAAGCAACCGCCATTCTACTTTTTACATTCTATCGTCTACATTTGGAGTGTTTCTGATGCCAACGCACCTCTCGCGGCATAAAGCATTGCTATATCTTGCCATTGTCACCGTGCTGCTGGCTGGTTGCGACCTGAGCAACAGTTCGCCTGCCACCTTCCAGCCGGGCCTGCCCACCGTCCTGCCCCGCCTCCACGACACATTTGTATCCAATATAACTCCCACCGCTACGCTAACCCCATTTGCGGTCAAGAGTTACACTCCGATAGCTGGCGGCGCGGACAAGCTGGTGGGCGCGGGAGCCAGCCTGCCTGCGCCCCTCTACGCTAGCTATTTTGGCGCATATATGGGCCAGTACAAAACCGGGATTGATTACTACCCCACCGACTCTGCGCTCGGCATCCGCCAATTTGGTAGCAAATCGGTTGATTTCGCTGGCACCGATGTGCCGCTCACGAACACCCAATTGGTAAGCCCCACCATTCAGGGCGGGGCGGTGCAGCATATCCCAACCGCCGTCGTTGGCCTCGCAATTGTCTACAATCTACCCAATGCAGGGTCACGACTGCGCTTCAGCGCCAACACCCTGGCCGACATCTATCGTGGGGCGATTACCAACTGGTCGGACCCGCTGATCGCCGCCGACAACCCCAATGCTGCCCTGCCCAGCCAGCCCATTGTGGTGGTACACCGTGCCGGTTACAACGGCAGCAACTACATTTTCAGCCAGTATCTGGCTGCCCACAACGACAACTTCCGCTATGCGGTAGGCGCTAGCGCCAACCCTCGCTGGCCGGTTGGCAGTGGCGTGCAGGACAGTTTCTCGATGGCAATGGCGATCAAGCAGAAGCAATATAGCATCGGCTACGTTTCGACTGCCTACGCTGCAGACAACCAGCTACCCTTCGCCGATATTGAAAACAAGGCTGGCAACTTCGTTAGCCCCAACCCCCAATCGCTGGCCGATGCGGCGGCCACCCTCACCACCGTGCCGGACGACCTGCGTATCAGCCTGGTTGACCCACCGGGCTGGACTTCCTATCCGCTTACTGGCCTCGCCTGGTTGCTTGTCTACCGCGACCAGAGCGATATGGCAAAGGCGGTTGCCACCGTCAACCTGCTGCGCTGGATCCTCAACGTGGGCCAGTCTAGCAACGCCGCCCACCAGTTTGCTCCTTTGCCCGCCAACATCGCCGCCCGCGCCGATTTGCTTATCCAGCAGATAAACGTCAACGGCACGGCCATATATGGCACTGGCTTCAAGCCCTCACCTACCCCTGACCCTACCTTGACGGTGACTGGCACGCCACCAACCGTTACCCCTACTGCTAGCGAAACGCCCACCCAGACGGCTATAATCACCAATACGCCGGTACCATCGGCCACCGATACCCCAAACCTGCCTCCTGCCGCACCGCCCACCAACACGCAGTTGCCCCCTGCGCCGCCCACCGATACGCTGCTACCACCGCCGAGCGATACGCCGCAGCCGCCCACCAATACACCGTTGCCACCGCCGAGTGACACGCCTGCGCCACCGCCGCCGAGCGACACACCTGCTGCTCCACCACCCACTAATACACCCATCCCGCCGCCACCGCCCCGCCCGCGTCCCACCCCGACCGAGCGCAAAGGGTTATCTTAGGGAGGGTGGTTATGGATAACCACTGCCACAGAAGTGAGTTATTTTCTGTAAGGGCGAACCGTTGTTCGCCCTGCCGAACTGCATAAATCCAAACCTTCAACCTTCAACTTTCAACCTTCAACTTGCCGCCTATTGACATCCCGCCGCGTTTGCCACACAGAGGAGCTTGGCAGTCTCGGCGCGGGTGGCCGCTGCGTTGGGCCGGAAGTAGCCGCCGCCATCGTTGGCGTTCGCCCCGTGTGATAGTGCGGTTTCGATAAATTGGTAGGCCCAGTGGTTGGTTGGCACGTCGTTATAGCTGGCGGTTGGCGGATTTAGCAGCGACCAGCCCGAGACCGCCACCGATATTTTGGTGGCCTCGCCGCGGCTTACGTTGCTGTTGGGGCGATAGGTGCCATCGGGATAACCGCTAATCGCGCCACGATTTTTAGCGGTTTCGATCGCGCCATAGAAGACGTAGCTGGTTGGCACATCGCTGAAGTGCGGCCCACCGCTGGTGTCAATCGGCCAGCCCATTGCTGCCACCAGCAGTTGGGCATACTCGCCCCGCTTCACATTGGTCAAGGGTCCGAAGGTGCCATCAGGGAAGCCGTGCGCTACCCCCACCGACTTTAGATACTCGACGTAGTAGAAGGGAAACTCCACCACGCTGTTTGGATCCTGAGCTTGCACATCCGAGAAATGGCCCAGCTTGAAGTTGAAGCTCAGACTGTTGTTGCCGGGCATCGCCACATTATCATCGCTCACCGTGGCGTAGCCAGCCGCCGCGCCACCTAGCAGATAGCTGCCCTGATTGCCCATGCCAGTGAAGTTGTAAGCGCCATTGCCACCAACAAAGATCGAGCGAAAATGGCCGTAGGGGGCAGTGTGTTCAAATGCCTGCACGTTTGCCCCGTTGATCGGGTTCAGATTGAAGTCGCGGGCTTGCCCGCTGATGGTTGCCGGTCCATTGTTAAGCGCGAAGTTGACCGTGATGAAGCCGCTGCTGAGTTGAACATTGGTAAGCAGGCCGGGATAGCCGTTGAACTCAAGTGCATGAACATAGTAGTTATCAGGAGGCAACGAGCAGCTATAGTTGCCGCTACTGTCGGTATTGGTCGAGCAAGTGCCACTGCCGCCATCGCCAGAGCCGATGAAGACCCCCGCCCCTGCTGCATTACCGCCACCGGGCAACGCCAAATGGCCGTGGATGCCACTTGTGGACGTACTTAGTGGCACGTTATAGTTGTTGTTGCCGGGGTTGACGGTCAGTTGCAAGATCACCGGCGTATAAGGGCTGGGCGGAAAGGCGTGCAGATAGTAGCTGCGCCCCGCCGCAATGCGGTCGAGGTTGTAGACACCATTGCTGCCAGTAGCCTGCGCCGTGTTCGACCAGCCATCGTGAATGTCGCTATCCAGGATTAGGGCCACCCCCATGATGCGAGCCTGGGTTTGTGCGTCGTATACATAGCCTGTAAGTGTAGCGACGCTGCTGCTCAGGGTGAAGTTGAGTGTGGTAGTGCTGCCGTTATTTATAACCACGCTATATTGGTGCGCGTTGGCATATCCATTCCCTGAAACGGCGAAAGCAACAATGTTATAACCACCTCCCGCCGGAATGTTGCTCTGGCTGTAATTGCCATTCCCGTCGGTAGTGGCCTGTATTCCATTCGCTACGTATATAGTGACCCCCCCAATCCCGCCCCCGCTGCCGTTTGTCACTCGGCCCATCAATGTTCCGTTCAATGGGGTTGCCCGTACCCCACTGCTACTAAGCAGCAACGCCAACGCCAGCACGATTGCGATGCCAGTTCCAATCTTCCTCATTATATCCACCTCTCTAGTTGTTCGTTTATCCTTTGGTGGACGCTGTGCGCCCAGGATTACAGCTATGCAGCGAGTATACCAATGTTTAGCCACCGATGGCAATGGTACTTTTCGGGTGGCTGCTACATAAAGTTGGACAAACCGCCCCTAATCGGTTATAATATCGTTCGCGCCCCACGTTTGGTGAGGCGCGTTCCTGCTATTCGCCAGTCATATAATGGGGGTGCTGTTTTGCTCGATATTACCCTGCCAGAGATTGAACAGACTGCGACCGAACCGGATTACGCCCGTTTCAAGATGGAGCCGCTGGAGCCAGGCTGGGGAACCACCCTGGGCAACGCGCTAAAGAAGATCCTGCTGAATTCGCTGCCCGGCGCGGCTGTTACCGCCATCAAGCTCGATCCCGCGCCCGACGATGATGGGCGGCTGCCGCAAATCGAAGAAGACCTTATTGACGTGATCCTCAACGTCAAGCAACTGCGCCTACGCTATCGCGGCGACGAGCCGCAGCGGATGGTGCTGCACACAAACACCTATCCCAGCGGGCGGCGCGTCCTCACTGCTGCCGATGCCGAGTTGGCCGAGGGTGTGGAACTGATGAACCCTGAAGTGGAGCTAATCACCCTCAACAAGGGCAGCCGCGATCCGTTGAACGTCGAACTGATGGTGGAGCGCGGCTACGGCTACAGCCCTGCCGAGTCGCGCATGGACAGCACGCCAATGGATATGGTGCCGATTGACGCGATGTACTCGCCTATCTCGAAGGTCACTTATGTAGTTGAGCGCACCCGCCTGGGCCAGCGCACCGACTATGACCGCCTCATCCTTGAAATCTGGACCGATGGCACAATTGAGCCAGTCGAGGCGCTGCGACAGGCCGCCCAGATCCTAACCAAGCATGGGCAGATCATCGCGGGTTTCAGTGGCGGTCTCTACGAGCTAGCCGAGGAGCCAGAGGTACGCGCCCCCAGCGTAGTGCCTGAGCTTGAGCGCATCCCCATTGACAGCCTCGACCTGACCAGCCGCACCTTCAACGCGCTGAAGCGAGCCTACATTGATACCGTCGGTCAGGTGCTGACCATGAACGATGGCGACCTGCTCGCTCTACGCAACTTTGGCGACAAGGCGCTTGACGAACTGCATCAGAAGCTGCAGGCGAAGGGCTACGAGCCTGCCATTGGTGGCGCAACTGCGTCGGCCAGCGGCTTGCTACCCACCCGCGCTCCTGCTGCGCCTGAGCCAGCCGCCCCTGCCGAAGATGATACAAAGGGGCGCAAGGGCAAGCCCAAGAAGGGTACTCGCCTCACCAGCCTTAGTGACCTCGCCTCCCTGGCCGATATGGATGAGGACGAGGAGTAACCAACTGCTTAAACTAAGCCCCCAGCGGGGGGTTTGGGGGAGAATCTCGCCATACGCTAATGTTGAGGTATGCAAGGAGGATCTTGCGTGCTTACCTCGGCTTTATTGCGCTTCACCATTCTCCCCCAACCTCCGCTGTGGCTTACTAAATCTTGTTTGATGGCCTATGCAGATAAACCTCGGCGATTTGGTGCGGCTGCTCAATGTATCCCTCTCGGCCACTAACTTCGTCATCATCTTTTCGCTGCTGATCTATGTGCTGTCGCACAACTGGCAGAAGCGGGTGGCGCGGAGCTTCTGCGCTCTTATTGCCACCCTGATGCCAGTCTATATAGCCAACACCGTGTTGCTGATCCTGCCTGTCGGTACGGACACCGACATCTGGCTGCGTATTCAATGGCTGGGCTTCGCTTTCATCCCCCCTACCTACCTGCTATTCAGCAATATGCTGCTAGAGGATACCAACGCCTTCTCCAACAAGCGGCGGATCGGTATCCGTATCGGTTGGGTAATCAGCGCGATCTTCTCCGTTATCGCCGCGTTGACCGACCTTGTAATACTGCCGAGCGTGCCACATAACGTGAGTGGCCCTCAGGCGGTGGCACAAACCGGCGACAACAAGGTGCCGGTGCCGGGTGGCCCGTTGTTCTGGATATTCTTCGTCTATCTGCTGATCAGCCTGGTGTGGGGCATTAGCAGCATCATCCGCGCCCGCGTCCGCACTCTGACTACCTCATCGCGGCGGCGTAGCACCTATCTGGTGGTCGCCAGCGTCGCCCCAGCCGTCGCTATCCTCCCCTACCTGCTAACTATTGCCTTTGCCCCCTCTGGTCTGTTCCCCCGCGCTTTGCCGCTCCTGACCCTAACTGGCAACATCGGCCTCGCTGTCCTCAGCGTGGTTATGGCCTACAGCGTCTCCTATAGTGGGGTGCTTACTCCCGATCGGGTGGTCAAGCACAGCCTGGTCTACTTCCTACTGCGCGGGCCGCTGGTGGCAATTATGGTGATCGTGCCAGTGCTGGCAACATCGCGGGTGCAGAGTATCCTCGACGTGCCACGCGACATCTTCCTGGTGTTCACCATCGGGCTGATGGTGGTGCTGACCCAGGCGGCGATCAGCGTGCTACAGCCCTCGATTGACCGCCTGCTCTATCGCAATGATGGCGAGGATATCCTCTGGCTACGCGATTTGGACAAGTCGCTGCTGACCGATGCCGATCTGGAGCAACTGTTCGAGAACACCCTGGCTTCACTTGCCGACCTGCTGCGTGCCAATCGCGGCTTTCTGGTGGTGTTCAGCGAAGATAGCGAACACCTGAACCCCTATATGGCGGCCACCGTCGGTTGGGAGGGCGGCACGCCTGCGCTATCGCAGATCGCAGCGCACGACCGCGAGGGGCTGGGCGGCAGCCACGCCCTGGGCGCGCTGGCGGCGTTGCCAGGTCAGGTGCGGGCTAACGCGCCACGCCTGTTGGGGCGGGCGCATCCGCCTGGTGCGCCCACCATCGAGGTGATCCGCCCGCTGCTTGAGCCATTCATCGGGGCGCAAGCCAGCGTCAGCCAGCCAACGGTGAGCAGCGCGGACGGCGTGAACGTGAACGTCAACGTCAACGTGAACGTCAATGTCAATGTGGGGCGTGGGCCGCTACCGCCCAACGATGAGCGCTTCATCCCGCTGGACGGGGTGGTGGGGCTATTGGAGCGTGGTTATCTGCTGCTACCGCTACGCACCCGTAACCGCGACGCTACCCTCGGCGTGATTGGCCTGCGAGTGGCGGGCGCGGGCGTGACCGTCAGCGAGGCGGGGCGACGACTCGGTCTAGGCCTGGGCCTCAGCTACGAGGAAGAGCATCGCGTCGGTATCCTGGTGCGCCAGGCGGAAGTGGCGCTGGAGGACAGCCAGATGCAGCGCCGCCTGTTCGCCACCCTACGGCAAATGAGCCACGAGATGCGCGAGGTGCAGCGCTGGCGCGGCGCGTTGCAGCGTGAACGTCAGAACCCCAGCACACGGCGCAGCGACAGCACGGAGTACCAGGCGGTGGATGCCAGCGTGGTAGACGATCCTGACTTCGCCAAGCTGGTGAAGGGGGCTTTGGATAACTACTGGGGCGGACCGCGCTTGAGCGAGTCGCCGCTGCTCAAGCTGAAGGCGGTTCACGCCGCGCTCCCGGCGGGCAGCGTGCCAGCCAATGGGCTACGTAAGCTGCTGGACGAGGCCATCGAGGCGCTGCGCCCCAGCGGTGCGGCTGCGCTGGGCGGTACGCCGGAGTGGACGATATACAACATCCTCAGCCTGCGCTACAAGCAAGGCCTCGGCACCCGCGAGGTGGCTCACCGCCTGGCGATGAGCGAAGCGGACTACTATCGCAAGCAAAAAATCGCCCTCGCCGAGGTGGCGAAGGCGGTGGCGCGGCTGGAGCGCGAGGCGCTGCGGAAGTAAGGGCTGCCTTATCGCCCGATACAGCATCCGCGCCATCTGAGCGCGGGTGATTGCGCCGTTGGGCTGAAATAGGCCACCGCCGATGCCGCTGACGATGCCGCGATTGTAGCAGGTTTCGATTGCGGCATAGCCGAAGCCGGTGGGCGGCACATCGGTAAAGTGCGGCCCGCCACTGGTGTCGGTCGCCCAGCCGTAGGCGCGCACCAGGATGACCGCTAGCTGGGCGCGGCTGATCGGGTCGTGAGGTAGGAAGCAGGGGACGGCCAGGCCACGCGCCGCGCAGGTGGCCGCGTTCGCCCCGCTAATCGCATTGTGGCTGACGGCGGTCTCCACGAAGGTGTAGAGCGGGTTGCTGGGCGGCACGTCGCTAAAGGTGGGGGCGGTGGGCGTAGTGAGCGGCCAGCCCTGCGCCAGGCTGATCATCTTGGCGAACTGGTCGCGGCTAGCGCTGCCGTTGGGCTGGAACAGGCCGCCGCCCACCCCGTTGACGATGTGCAGGCAGGCAATGTGATTGATGTAGGTAGCCGCCCAGTAGCTGAACGGCACGTCGCTGAAGCTGAGGCCGCACTCGCTGGTCGTGGCGGCGATGGTGGGGCCGACTGCGCCGAGATTGCCCCAGAAGTCCACTGGTATGATCGTGACGTAGAAGGGCTGGCCGTTGTGCAGGTCGTCGTAGCCGTAGCTGTCGCGGGTGGGTGAGTGGGGGTTCAGTTGCACCTTGAGCAGCGTGGATTGGCCGACCGCATCGAGGCGCAGCACTGGCGTAAGGCTGCTGATCGGCGTGTTGGCCGTGTCGGTGATGTAGACGAGATAGGCAACCGTGCTGGTAGCGGGCTGGTAGCCGCGCCAGTCGAGCAACAGCGTGCCGCTGACCTGCACATCGCTGACGATGGGGGTAATCGGCGGCTGGGGCGCAATGTCGCGGGCAACCTGGCGCAACATCAGATTGTCAACCGCCATTTGCATCCCTGCTGCTGGCCGATCCGTGCCGATCACCAGTCCCGCCATCAGCGCGGGGTTCATCCCGCCCCGAACCGCCGCATCAATCGAGACCACCGCCTGGGTGGTGCCAGCGCGGATCGGCAGGGTGGTGGTGTTGCCCTTGTCCGCCGCATCATTGAAGCCAACTTCGGCGTATGGGGTGCTGGTAATGGGGCCAGTGTAGCTAAAGTCAAGGGTGAGATAGTTGAAGCCGCTCCAATCACGCGGAGTAAAGGCTGGCCCAGCGGGATAGCGACTCATCACCGCCCAGCCGTAGTGATTGCCGAGGCCATTCGTCTGCCCACTGAAGGTGAGTAGCCCCGCCTGCTGCCCCTGGGTTACACCAAAGCTGGTCGTGCCAGTCATACTAATATCGCCATTCACCTCAGCGGCCCAGCGGTAGTCCGATCCCTGCCCTTGCAGCGTCACATCCGGCGCGGTCTCGAAGCCGTTGACAAGTATGCTGGCAGCCTGGCGCAGCACGTAGAATGGCTGCGGCGCGGTGTAGGCCAGCGTATCGCTAACCATGCTATCCACCCGTATCCGCCAGTACCAGCGTCCCCAGTCGAGCGCATTTACACTGGTGTAGGTGGTGGTGGCGAGGCCGTCTACGGTGAGAGGGTTGGCGAAATTGGGCGTGCGGGCTGCCTGCCAGGTATAGCTGGTCGCGCCCACAACGGGCCGCCATGTGAAGGTTGGGTTGGCGGTGAAGACTGGTGCATTGTACATCGGACTGAGCGGAGTGGGCGGCTCCAGGCTGGCAGCGGGCTGGACGAGGCGACGATAGTAGAGGTCGGTATTGAAGGTGGTAGCGGAGTCGCTCAGGCCAGTGTAGGGATGGCCGTTGATGTCCACAAAGCCCCAGCTATAGTGGCCGCTGTACACCGGGTCAAACAGGGTGGGATTATCGGCGTACATGAACCAGTGTGCGCCGATCACGCCGGGGCGGCGCAGCGTCTCACTCATCATCAGCCGATAGGCGGAGGCGCGGTCAGCGTCGGTTGGCAGCCACCCGCCCTTGACGTAGGGTTGGTTCGCCATTCCCGAAGTGACGGCGCGGAAGCCGTACTCGCTAACTAGCGCGGGCTTGCCGCTCCACGCGCTGGCCTCATCGAGGTCGCCCAGGGTTAGATTGTCGGCGGTATCATCGTAGATATTGAGCGCGATGGCATCCACATATTGCCCCGCTGCGGCGATAATCTGGCGGTATAGGGGGATACCAACGAAGCGATCGCTGAAGATCAGGTGGTTGGGGTCGCGGCTACGCACCGCGCTGGTGGTGACGCTGTAATACTGGGTAGCGATGTTGCTGAGGAAGGCATACTTGTCGGTGATTGCTCCCGTCGCGGTGATACTGGTGGTATTTAGCAGGCTGGTGGATTCGCTGCCACTGAAGCTGGTGTAGCCAGTTGCCCATGCGTTGTTCAGCGCGGTGATGCTGGGATAGCTAGCTTGCAGATAGCCGACCCACGCCTGCTTGCCCGCCGCGCTGCCAGAGAGGGCGATGAAGTTTTCCGTCAGGGTGGAAGCGGGGTTGTCGCTCCAATAGCCATCCTTGTACCAGTACAGTTCGTTGTCCAGGAAGTAGCCGAGCAGCCAGGGGTCACTGATGTCGGTGTCACTAATCGCAGCGGTGGCGATCTGATTGACGGCGGGGGCAAAGTGGGGGTCGAACACATCGGGGAACAGGCCATTGACGTGCGGCACGTTGTAGGGCGCAGCGATGCTGGTAGCCGCCAGACGCAGCACGCGGGTCTCAGCCAGTTGGTGGTCGGTAATCTCCCGCCCGCTGAAGCCGCCTATAGTGTTGAAGCCCCAGCCACGTATTATCGCGCTGGTTGCCGCCGCCCAGGCGTTGACGTTGTGGTACTGGTCGAACATCCGTTGGTCGTAGCTCTCGAATACCGCCGGGTTGCCAGAGTAGCCAATCGCGTTGAGGCCCAAGCTAAAGAAGGCATGGCCGTCCGGTGTGACCAGCCAGCTAGCGCCGCTCACCACTGCAGTGCGAAAGAAGCCCGTTGCATTGCTAATTGGCAGCGCGTTCCAGCCGCCATACTGGTCGTAACCGCTTGTAGGCGACAAACTGCTTTGTAGGGGCGAACCGTTGTTCGCCCTGCTGGGTCGTTGTGGTGCGGCGAGCGTCGTGCCGCCCACGATGATTACCATCAACAGCAGAGCCAGCCCCAGCAGCCTGCCGAATATTGCTTGCCTGTCCTTCATGCTTTCCCCACCTTTCAAATCTCTAGTTATTATACTATAGGCAAGTTGCTTGGCGGGGCTTCAGTTTTCGATGAGCATTGCTGCCACTTCACCGGGGCGAGCGCACCCCGCCCCTACGGAACAATCACTGTCTCTTCGGCTATTTGGTATTACATTGCAGCGCTAGTGCATTCGACCAGCGTTGTTTGCGCTTGAAGGGTCGGAGCTACGCTCCCCGCCCTCAGTAACTCGGCGAGTGGCGGGTTATCTCCCACCACTACTGCCCTTCACCATTTGGGGTGTGTAGTCCGTGAAAGTAGAGGGTTTTTTGCTGTTGCTGTTGCTTGT
>JBBRMT010000128.1:0-12825 GCA_038230695.1 Chloroflexia bacterium | reverse complement strand
TGCCACTGTCGCGCGCTTCGCAGGCGGCAGTCAGCACATCTTTATCCTGTGGCACGGCGATGGACATGGTGCGCGGGCCGCGCTGCCGCGCCATCTCGATTATCTGGGCAAAGCTGGTCACTCGTTCTGGCATTATTGTTGCCCTCCTTTATGCCTGTGCTTGTTGCCATTATAACACCTGTCGCATCAAGTTCACAGCGATCCCAGCCAAGGCCAACGCCACTCACCTAAATAATCAAGCTAGCGTATCCGCCACTACCAGTGGTTATGACCGCGGGTGCGTCACAAGTTCTGGGGTAACTGGTTGATATGTAGGGGCGAACCGTTGTTCGCCCTGGTACAAAGCCAAGAACTTGTGACGCACCCTATGCCCGCACATGATTTGACAACCTGCCAGCCATGTGATAAACTGCATATTGGTGTGTGCTATTAGCCACGAGGATGCTTTCAAATCATCGCGGCACCCAGCAATTATCCCCACAATAACTACAATAAAAGGATTGAACCGACTATGTATAACCCGCATAACCCGCTGGTGGTGCAGAGCGATAAATCGCTGCTGCTCGAAGTGGACAACCCGTTGTACGCCGAGGCCCGCGACTACCTGGCCCGCTTTGCCGAATTGGAGAAGTCGCCCGAACACATCCACACTTATCGCATCACCCCGCTATCGCTTTGGAACGCCGCCGCCGCCGGTGAGAGCGCGGCGCAGATTATCGAGGTTCTCAACCGCTTCAGCAAGTACGATGTGCCGAGCAACATCGCGGTCGATGTGCAGGATTATGTCTCCCGCTTTGGTCGAGTCAAGCTGCTGAAGGATGATGGCGGGCGGCTGGTGTTGCAGTCGGAAGATAGGATGCTGATCACCGAGATTACGCGCCACAAGCGCATCCTGCCCTATATTTTGGAGCAGCTTGACAGCCACACCATCAGCGTTGACCCAGCCAAGCGCGGCCTTATCAAGCAGGCGATGGTCGGCTTCGGCTATCCCGCCGAAGACCTGGCTGGCTATGTCGAGGGCGCGCCGATGGCCGTCACCTTGCGGGCCTTCACTGAGGAGGGCAAGCCGTTCAGCCTGCGCCAGTATCAGCGCGAGTCGGTGGACATATTCTACGCCAGTGGCTCGTCGCGAGGCGGCAGCGGCGTGGTCGTGCTCCCCTGCGGCGCGGGCAAGACAGTGGTGGGTATCGGCGCAATCGAGCGGCTGCAAACCCAGACCCTGATCCTCACCCCCAACACCATTGCGGTGCGGCAATGGGTCGAGGAGCTTACCACCAAGACCAGCTTGCGCCCCGAAGATGTGGGCGAGTACAGCGGCGACCGCAAGGAGATCCGCCCGGTCACCATCACCACCTATCAGATGATGACCTACCGACCCTTCACCGTGAATGAGGATACCGGCGAGGTCGGCGAGTTCCCCCACTTCGCGCTGTTCAACGAGCGCAACTGGGGGCTGATTATCTACGACGAGGTGCATCTGCTGCCCGCTCCGGTGTTCCGCATCACCGCCGAGATCCAGGCCCGCCGCCGCCTGGGGTTGACCGCCACGCTGGTGCGCGAGGATGGCCGCGAGACGGATGTGTTTTCGCTGATCGGCCCCAAGAAGTACGATGTGCCGTGGAAGGATCTGGAGCGTCAGGGCTGGATTGCCACCGCCGATTGCACCGAGGTACGCATTACCCTCAGCGACGAAACTCGCCAGGAATACGTAATTACCGAGGATAACCGTATCAAGTATCGCATTGCGGCGGAGAACCCGCGCAAGCTGCTGGTGATGAACAAGCTGCTGGCGAAGCACGAAGGTGAGCAAATCCTGGTCATCGGTCAGTATCTCGACCAACTGAAAATGATCAGCGATATGCTGGGTGCGCCACTAATCACCGGCAAGATGCCGAATAGCGAACGCGAGGTGCTGTACGAGCGGTTCCGCACCGGCGAGGTGAAGGTGCTGGTGGTGAGCAAGGTGGCGAACTTTGCGATTGACCTGCCCGATGCCAGCGTTGCCATCCAGGTGAGCGGCACGTTTGGCAGCCGCCAGGAGGAGGCGCAGCGGCTGGGCCGCATCCTGCGCCCCAAGAAGGACGGCCAGCTTGCCCACTTCTACACCGTTGTTACCCGCGACTCCAACGATCAAGAGTTTGGAGCCAACCGCCAGCTATTCCTCACCGAGCAGGGCTACCACTACACCATCCTCGATGCCGCCGAGCTACTCAGCCCCACCGAGCTAGCCGTACCGCAATCGGACATTCTAAAGGAAGCCGCCTGCAAAGCCGAGGCGAGGGCCGCCGCTGCACCGAAGAAGCGTGGTCGCCCGCGCAAGGGCGAACTGAGCGCTACCAGAATCGAACTGAACGGCGAGAAACCGAAAAGCCGACGCGGACGCAAACCCGCAACCGTTATCGGCACCTCTGAGGGCTCACCCGCCCCCACGCTGACCGTCAATGGCAAGAAGCGGGGGCGACCAGCGAAGAATGGCGCAAATGGCAACGGCCACAGCGCCAACGGCAACGGCCACCTGCCGCTGGAGGATACGATGCTAGTAGGGGAGTTGCAAGGGGTGTAATGATGAAGGCGCACCGGATGTATGGTGCGCCCTCTCTTTAGCAAGAATAACGATCATGAGCGTTTGGCTTATGGGCCAGCATACAGAACTGGGCAAGCAACGTTTATCGTTGCTTGCCCCGTTCGATTAATGGTTACTTTAAGTTAGCGCGTTGCGCCTACCCGGCGCACGCCGAAGCCAATTAGGAGTAGCGCAAGCGCGAATGCTAGCAGTGCGCCCCAGCCAGCGTCATTCGCTGCACCCGTCGCGGGTAGCATCGGCACCGAGCCGTCCGCAGAGCCTGTTGTGGGCTGGCTATCGGGGACATAGAGCAGACCAGTGGGGCTGCCGAAGCCAACGGCAATCGGAGTTACGTTGCCGGCGCTGATGTTGACTGTGCCGATGAAACCGGCTACACCGGAGTCGCCGGGAACGGCAGTGAACACGGTGCCGTCGGGCTGGCTGGTGTGTAGCGTGTAAACCATATTGTTCTTGCCATCGGTGATGAATAGACGACCGGGTCCACCCTTTGTCCAGATCGTGTCATCGAGTTGGGTGCCAACCGGGATGCGGCTGACCGTCTGCTGTGCGGTGCCAGGATGACCGATGAAGACGATTTCGTTACCACCCTGATTGACCAGCACAAGGTTGCCCTGGTTGTCCACGGTAAGGGAGTCGGGGTCAACCTCGTTGAGCGGCGCGGTTGCGTTGGAGGTCATATCAACGGCGGGTGCGTTGCCCATCAACACGGGGGTGAGTTGTGCCTGCCCGTTCTGCAAGGTAATCTGGTCAATCGCGGGGAAGGTGTTGACCCCATTCTTGTCCAAATTGGGGGCGGATGCGGCGATGAAGGCTTTACCATCCACGAATGCCATATCATCATAACCACCACCGTGCGGCGTGGCGGGGAGCTGGTAAGAGGTCACTACGTTGGTAGCGGTGTTGATGGTGACAAGGCCAGGGTTGCCATCCTCGTTGGAGCTAGCCCAGAGCAAGCCGGTGGCGGGGTCCATACGCAGGCCATCGCAATGCCCCAGCACGCTCCAACTACCGTCAACCTTGCCGCTGGCGTTATAGGCGAGGACGGTGCTGGACTTGTGGTCGGTGCCATCCTTGGCGGTAACGTTCTGATAGGCGACGTATAGATGCTGATTGGCGTAGATGAGCGCATCGGGGTGGGAATTGGCTGTGCCACCACCGGCAAATACCGAGATGGCATATCCAGGCACTGCCACCGGCATGGATGGCGCTGCGTTGGGGGCAGCCAGGCTGTGGGTTGGCACGAGCAGCAGGGCCAGCATGATCAGGGCTGGAATAAGAACAACGCCGCTGCCTGCGGCACGGGAAAGGTGTTTGAACACTAATATCCTCCTTGATTTTGGTGATAGAGTCCATCTGCTTCGCTGTTAGTTTACGAGGCTGATGTTAATGGTTGTTTAAGCCGATGTTAACGTTGTGTCAATGATCTTAGCTCCTGCTACGTAGTGTGTAGTACATATGGAAACCCCCTGCTTTATGTTATAATGAGCCGTACACAGCAGTTCGGCGGGGCTAGTGCCACCCCAGCTTAATCTATAATCTGCAATCATCAATCTACAATCTGAAATCAGGAGCAACTATGTCAGTAATCGCGGTAATCGGCGCACAGTGGGGCGACGAGGGCAAGGGTAAGATCGTAGACTTGCTCTCGGAGCAGGCGCGGGTAGTGGTGCGCTACCAGGGTGGCACCAACGCCGGTCATACCATCGTCAACGACCTCGGCACCTTCAAGATGCGGCTCATCCCCTCCGGTATCTTCAACCCCAAAGCCATCTGCGTAATTGGCAATGGAGTGGTGGTTGACCCCGGCGCGTTGCTAGCCGAGATGGACGAGTTGGAGCAGCGGGGGGTCAGTTGCGCCCGCCTGCTGATTAGCGAACGCGCCCACGTGCTTATGCCCTACCATGTGCTGCTGGATCAACTGGAGGAGCAACAGCGCAGCGAGGGTGGAGTAGGGGTCGGCACTACCAAGCGTGGCATTGGCCCTGCTTACCAGGACAAGGCCGCCCGCATCGGCATCCGTGTTGGCGATCTGGTGCGCGAGGAGGCTTTGCTGACGCGGCTCTCCTTCGTCCTCAACCACAAGAACCAGATCCTCACCCGCCTCTACGGAGCCAAACCGCTCAGTCTGCATCAGGTCTACTTGCAGATGGTGGATTACGGCCACCGCCTGCGTAAGCATATCCTCGACACCCAGCTAGTGCTATATCGCGCTATGGACGAGCATCACAACATCCTGTTGGAGGGGGCGCAAGGCGCATTGCTTGATCTCGACTTTGGCACCTATCCTTATGTCACCTCATCGTCACCCACCGCAGCAGGTGCGTGCCTGGGCAGCGGTATTCCGCCAGCCGCTTTGGATAATGTAGTCGGCGTGTACAAGGCATACTGCACCCGCGTGGGCGAAGGCCCGTTCCCCACCGAAATTGAAGGCGAAGCCGCCGAGTACCTGCGTAGCCAGGGTGGCGAGGGTCATCAGGAGTACGGCACGATTACTGGCCGCCCCCGACGAGTGGGCTGGTTCGATGCGGTGGCTGCCCGTTATGCGGCGCGGCTGAACGGCATTGGTGGTATCGTCATCACCCGCCTCGACTCGCTGGATACCTTCCCTAGCCTGAAGATATGCACCGGCTATCGGGTCAACGATGCGGTCATCCAGCACATCCCCAGCGACATCAGCGTGCTGCAGCAGGTAGAGCCAATTTATGAGGAAATGCCCGGCTGGGAGACCCCCACCACTGCCGCCCGCAGCCTGGCTGACTTGCCGGAAGCCGCCCGCGCCTACGTCAAGCGCATCAGCGCCCTGGTTGTAGCACGCCTGGACATGATCTCGGTTGGCCCTGCCCGCAACCAGACCATCGTCCTCGACCGCCCCTTCGACGCGCTGCCCAACATCGTCGGCAAATACGTCGGCGCGGTTGGCGAACACAACTGGGGGGAGTGAATGTAGAAGGTAGAAGGTGGAATGGGTTGGGCCGCCTTTACCCAACCACTTCACTAATCAATTAGCACCTAGCACACAGCACTCACGATGAAGAACCGCCCTAACAACGTAATCTTCACTCCACCGGAGCCGCCCCGCACGCAGACGGCAATGCGGCCAGTTGCGCCGCCGCCCCGCGTGCTGGCGGGCAATCGGCCTGCCGCAGAAGCAGCCAGCGCGGCGTTCGACCCGCGCCCCTACCTGTTCGCTATCCTTATACTGGCGGCGATGGCACGGCTGGTGGCAATTGGTGCGCCGCTGCTCGACTTTCACTCCTGGCGGCAGGCTGATACTGCCTCGATTGCCCGCAACTTCCACAACCTCGGCTACAACCCCTTCCACCCCACCGTCAATTGGGGCGGCGCAACCCCCGGCTACATCGAAAGCGAGTTCCCCCTCTATACGTATCTGGTTGCGCTGCTATACGCGCCGCTGGGCGTGCATGAGTGGATTGGCCGCCTGGTCAGCGCGAGCTTCTCGGTGGGCGCGACGCTGATGACCTTTCGGCTGGTGGCGCGACTTAGCGGCTCATTGACCGCGCTGTACGCCGCCATCTTCATCGCCATCTGCCCGTTCGCCATCTACTTTGGCCGCGCCTTCATGCCTGATAGCGCGATGCTGTTCTTCGCCGTCGCTGCCCTTTATGCCTTCATCCGCCACGCCGATGCCGTAGAGGTGGATAACGAGACGACGGCTGCCTCGCGCCCGCGCTATACCGCGCTGGCAGTCGCGGCTACCCTCGCTGCCCTCGCCGCATTGGTCAAGCTACCCAACCTGCTCATCCTCATTCCCATCGGCTACATCGCGGCGACACGTATGCGCGGGCTGGATAACGTGGGCCGCCGTCGCTACGCGGTCGAGCTGGCGGTCTTCGGCGTGGTTGCCGTCGGTCTGCCGCTGTGGTGGTATGGCTACGCCCACTCGCTGGGGCAGCAGACGGGCCTCACCTTCGGCATTGGCGACAAGCTAAACTCGGCGCAACTGTGGTTCGACCCCAACTATTACAAGCTGGTGGGTGGCTGGCTGCTGAACGACATCCTCACCTGGCCGGGGCTGATTTTGTTTGCTATCGGTCTATTTCGCCATGCGCGGCGGCCTTATCACTGGTTCTACCACTTCTGGCTGCTGGGGGTAGCGGCCTTCTTCCTTGTAGGGGCGCAGGGGGTGTCGGGGCAGGAGTATTACGTGCTGCCACTCGCGCCAGTGGCCGCCGCCTTTATCGGTATGGGATTGGCGCAGTTGGGCGCGTGGGCGCAAATGGGATTGGATCTGCTGGCCGCGCAGCGCAATGGGATGAAGCCGCAGCGTGCGCCAGGGGCAATGCTGCCCGCGGTGGCGGTTGCCATGCTGCTGGTCTTTTTGCTAATTGCTCAGGCTAGCTACAGTCGCATCCAGCCGCTCTACGACACCAGCAAGACGCTGTTCTACCGCGACACCATCGCCGCCGCCATTCAACAGACGGTGCCAGCCGACAAGAAGGTGATCATCGCGGGCGATGCCTTCGCCGAGCTATTCTACTACTCAGGTCGCTTTGGCTGGCATTATGAGGTCAGTCAGCTACCCTCAGTTACCGCCGCAGCGGTCGAGCAACTACACCAGCAGGGCGCAGCCTACTTCGTCACCGCCAATATCAGCGACCCTGCGCTTGGCCCCACCTTCTTCAAAGATATGCTGGCTGCCTACAAACTGACCCGCAGCGACTCGCTCTACGTTATCTTCGACCTGAACCAGAAGGGCGACCCCAACGCGCTGTTCTTCCCCCAAACCGGCGCGAGCCTGAGCAGCCCCTACCGCGAGTTCTGGGAGCAGCATGGCAGTGTAGGCGCTTTCGGCTATCCCATATCTACACCCCAGGACGTGCCGAACGCCAACCCGCCCTATCAGGTACAGTGGTTCGAGCGGGCGCGGATGGAGTACCATCCCGATAAAGTGGGGCAGCCCAACGCGATTACCCTCGGCAACCTCGGCACGGAGTACACTGTGGGTAAGCACTTCCCACCCTCGCCCGGCCCCGATGCCTGCAAAACCAACTGTGCCTATTTTACCGAAACCAACCACTCCATCTCCGGCCCGTTTCTACAAGAGTGGCAGGCGGGTGGCGGCTTGCCCATCTTCGGCTTCCCCATCAGCGAACAGGTGGAAGACATCAACCCCGCGACTAGCAAGGTTATCACTACCCAATGGTTCGAGCGGGCGCATATGCAGTGCCTACCCTCCGCCGATGGCAGCAATCCCTGCGCTTCGGTTGCGCTCGATCTGCTGGGGCAGAAGCTGCTAAATAAATAACGAGCAACATGGCGCAGACACTTGAACAACCGCAGCAGCCGATCAAACCCGCCCCTCAAGAGGCCCGCAGCATCCAGGGCCAGGAGGGACTGGGTGCGATCTTCATCCTGCTCTCCGCTTGCGGCTTTGGGGTAATGGGCGTGTTCGCGGTATGGTCCTATGGCGCTGGCGCTAATACTGTCACGCTGCTGGCGATGCGCTTCACCATAGCCGCCGCGCTGCTGTGGCCTTACCTGGCGCTTACCCACCAGCGGCTGGGCGTGCGGGATAGGCGCAAGCTGCTCGGCCTCGCCTTGCTAGGCGCAATGTATGTGGGACAGGCGTTGGCCTACTTCAATTCTATTCGTTACATCCCGGTTGGCCTCACTTCGATTATCCTTTTCATCCACCCCGCCATCGTGGTCATTCTGGCCTGGCTGATCTTCAAGGAGCATATGAGCCTGCCCAAAATGCTAGCCCTCGCGCTGGCTTTGGCGGGCGTGGCGCTGGTGATTGGCGCACCAGCAGGCACGCAGTCCGACCTGCTGCTCGGCATCGGCCTCGCCCTTTTTGGCGTGGTTATCTACGCGCTGTACATCATCCTCAGCACCCGCATCATGGTGGGCATCTCCGCGCTAACCGCCAGCGCCTATGTCTTCACCGCCGCTGCGCTCGTGCTGCTGTTCTATGGGCTGGCTAGCGGCCAGTTCCGTCCCCTGGATGTGCAACCCAACGGCTGGCTCGACATCCTCGGCGTGGCCCTACTCGGCACGGTGCTGGCGATTACCACCTTCTTCGCCGGTCTGGTGCGGCTCGGCCCCAGCCGTGCCACCATCATCAGCACGCTGGAGCCGGTCATCACCGCGATTAGCGGCTGGCTGCTGCTCGGCCAGCAGTTGGGCGGGCTGCAACTGCTGGGCGGCGCCTTTATCATCACCGCCGTGCTGCTCTTGCAGGTGCGGCGCAGAAAGGTCATCCCCGATGCCTGAAACTGCACTCCGCCTATTCGTGGCGATTGAGATACCGCCGAAGCTAAAGGACGCGCTAATAGGCGTGACTGCGCGGCTGGCGCTTGAGCGCTGGGATGCGGTGCGTTGGGTGCGGCCTGAAGGCTTCCACATTACCATCAAGTTCCTGGGCGACACTCCCGCCAGTCGCGTTCCCGCCATCGAGCAGGCTATCGCTACCCTCGCCAGCCAGCAGCCCCGCTTCGACCTGACCCTGGGCGGGATGGGCTTCTTTCCCAGCGGCGCGAACGCCAACCACATCTATGTCGGCCTCGGCGGCGACCTTGCCGCACTAAATAGCCTGCAGCGTGCATCTGAAGCCGCCTTTGCCAGCCTCGGCTACGCCTCTGAGAACAAGCCATTCAAGCCGCACATTACTCTGGGTCGCCTCCGCAAAGAGGCCACCCGCGAGCAGCGCGACGATGCAGTAAGCCGCGCCATCGCCATCGGCCTCGGCACGGTAGGCAGCTTCAGCGCCGACGGACTGCGTCTGATGCGTAGCACCCTCGCTGCGGGCGGCTCGATCTATGAGGAGATGCGGTTCGCGGGGTTTGTAATCTTAGTAAGCAGCTATTTGGCCCATATGGTATAATCAAGGCATACTAAACCTACATGGAGGGCCACCATGTTTTACACAGCCGATTGGCTAGATAAGATACTGCCCGGCGATTGCCGCGATCTTCTTTCCACCTTGCCCGATGCAAGTGTGGATTTGATTGTCACCTCTCCACCCTATGCCGATCAGCGTCAGCATACCTATGGCGGGGTGCGTCCTGACGACTATGTTGAATGGTTTCTGCCAATTGCTGCCGAACTGAAGCGTGTGCTGAAGCCCGAAGGCTCGTTCGTGCTTAATATCAAGGAGCGGGTGGTGGACGGCGAACGTCATACCTACGTGCTGGAACTGATCATCGCGCTACGTAAGCAGGGTTGGCTCTGGACTGAGGAGTACATCTGGCACAAGCGCAACAGCTACCCCGGCAAGTGGCCCAACCGCTTCCGCGATGCCTGGGAACGCTGTCTGCACTTCACCAAACAGAAGAACTTTGCGATGTACCAGGATGCCGTGCGTGTGCCGATGGGCGACTGGAGCCAATCACGGCTACGTAACCTGAGCGACACCGACAAGCGCCGCGATAACTCGCGGGTGCAGAGCGGCTTCGGCAAGAAGATTGAGAACTGGGTTGGCCGCGAGTTGGCTTACCCAGATAACGTCCTGCACATGGCGACTGAGTGTGCCAATCGCAACCATAGCGCTGCCTTCCCGATTGAACTCCCTACCTGGTTCATCAAGCTGTTTACCCAGCCCAACGACATTGTACTAGACCCCTTTATCGGCTCCGGCACCACTGCCGAGGCCGCTATCCAACTTGGCCGTCATTACATTGGCATCGAGCTTGATGCTGGCTATATCCAGGTTGCCGCCGAGCGCATCAATGCTGCAGCTGCCCAACCACAATTGCTCGTTGTGCAGGAAGAGAGCGAGATGTATGTCGTCAAGTGACGCGCACGACTCTGGCGATCTTAAGCAAGTAGTGCGACAGTGTCTGGATTCCTTCTACACCAAGAAACTAAAATCTCTACGAAGCCTCACGCTTACCAACCTGTTGCTGAGAAAGAACCCATATCTCTATCGTGCGTTGGGCATCCAAGAGCCTTCCGAGCTTGTTGCAGCAATGGTGGACGCTTACATATCTTCCTCCGATGAAACGATATTTGGCAAAGCCTTCTTCGAGGAAGTAGTCCTGCAATACGGTAAAGTTCGGCGCTCAGGGATCACGGGTACCGACTTTATTAGAGAAACTGAGCAGGACTATGTTGTGATCTCGCTCAAGTCTGGACCTCATGCCTTTAGCGCCAGCCAATATGACAAGCAGAATGCTGATTTCACAAAAGTGTTTCAAACGCTTAGGGAGCAAGGAATTAGAAAGCATATTGATTTGGTTCTTGGCATGAGCTATGGTCAGGTATCACCAAATAGAGCGAGTAGTTATATCTATCGGATTTCATCTGGTCGTCAGCTTTGGCAAGAGCTAACCGATGATCCTGAGTTCTACATTAAGCTACTGGACATTATTGGCGACTACTCAGTTCAGAAGCGGGTTGCCTATCAGCTAGAGAAGAGTGCCATACTACAGAGGTTTACCGCTGAGTTCATTAGCCTGTACACTGAGGCTGGTATAATAAACTGGACAGCTCTGGTTAATATCAACGCCCCCGCCAGCTCACCGGCAACTTCTACTCCCGCATCAGGTAATCCTACGAACAAGCGCACTCCTAGAAAGCCAAAGACTTGAAACGCCTCTCCACCATTTTTACCATTGCCTTGATTATCGCTCTGCTAATCCCTGCTCGTCCAGACTCGGCCCGCGCAGACTCATCCCTCATTCCTCATGCCTCATCTCTAAGCGCACCGACCGACGAGTTTGCCTCCTCTGCGATCGCCCGCGTGTGGCAGGCGGCGGACGGCAGCGTGGGCAAGGGCGCAAGCCACTCGTGGGTGTGGGGGCCAGGCGCGTTCCTTACCACATACGAGCCTGCCGCCACGCCCTCCGGCAACCATCTGGTGCAATACTTCGACAAGGGGCGGCTGGAGGTCAATGACCCCACCGCTGAATCCAACTCGCCCTGGTACGTTACCAGCGGGCTGCTGGTCAAGGAGATGGTCAGCGGCCAGTTGCAGACTGCCGACGGATACGAGCAGCGCATCCCAGCAAATATCCCAGTCGCGGGCGACGATGGGCCGAGTTATGCTGATTTTGCTAATCTAACCGGCCCTGATATTGATCGTACTGGCAGTCAGCTCTTGTCGGCGATTGAGGCGGGTGGCAAGGTACGCACTATGATGTCTCTACCCGATGCCTCAACAAACCACATATATGCCTACTTCGACGCGGCCAGCGGCCACAATATCGCCTCACCATTCTGGCAACTGGCCCAGGCTGGCAGCCCGCTGTTCGCCCCCAACTGGCTCTACGTCCTCGGCCATCCTATTACCGAACCGTACTGGACAGCAGTCACCATCAATGGTCAGAACGCTAACGTGCTGGTGCAGCTATTCGAGCGGCGGGCGCTTACCTACACTCCCGCCAACCCACCCTCTTTCCAGGTAGAGTTCGCCAATATCGGGCGGGCATACTATAAATGGCGCTACTCTAGCCCCCTGGCCCACGAGGAGAAGTCAACCCGCGATTACACCAGCTATGATGTGGCCGCCAACATCCACGCCAACCGCAGCGTCAGTGTGCATGAAACGGTTACATATACCAATAGCTCCGCCATCGCGCTCCGCAGCATCGTCCTACGCGTGGTCGCCAACCACTATACGGGCGTGCTGAATATGGGCGACATAAGCGGCAGTGCCGGGCAAGCGCTATCCACCCGCTGGCGCGATGAGGTCAACCTGGAACTAACTCCGACCTCGCCGCTGTCGCCCGGCCAGGTCACCAGCTTCAGCCTAAACTTCAGCCTCAGCCCACCATCCAACGGAGGACGCTTCGGCTACAGTGCGGCCAGCGATGTTCTCACCCTGGGCGACTGGCTGCCCAGCGTAATGCCCTATGAAAACGGCGGCTGGCTGCAATACCCCTACGCCAACGCGGGCGACCTCGGCGTGAACGCGACTGCTAACTATAGGATTACCTATAGCGCTGCCAGCCCGATTGTGGTTGCCGCTACCGGCAACCCGCAACAAATTAGCGATCGCGAGTGGCTGTACACTGCGCCCGCCGTGCGTGGTGTGGCCGCCACCATCTCGCCCCGCCTGGTCAACCCGCTGCAAAATCCTGCCCTGCGCCGAACTGTGGGCAGCGCCACCATCTACGGATTCTTCCTGCCGGGGCATATATTGGGTGGTAGCCAGCCCGAACTTGATGATGCTACCGCTGCGTTTGCCTGGTATAGCGCCACCGTCGGCGCGTATCCCTACTCCAGTTACGTCGTCACCGAACTGGCAGCGACCAACGATGGCTGCGGCAACTACTCGCAAG
>JBBRMT010000127.1:0-12885 GCA_038230695.1 Chloroflexia bacterium | reverse complement strand
GCCCTGGCACTGGCTGGGGGTGGATGAGGGTGAAGCCCGCATCGAGGAACACCGCTTTGATGTGGGTTAGTTTCGTGGTCATGGCATCGGCGCGTTCACGTCTACTTGCTCCAACCGCCACAGGCCGTACAACCCCGCCACCAGAACCACGCCGACGGTAGTCAAGGCGATGGGCAGCGAACTGGTCTGGCTAACCATTAGGGCAGCAACCCCCAGCAGGATAGCGATAAGGTAAATGAACATTACTGCCTCGCGCCGACTCATGCCTAGGCGCACCAGGCGGTGGCTAAGGTGATCCTTGCCTGCGGTAAATGGCGAGATATGGCGGCGCAACCGCGAAATCGTCACTAGCGTAGTGTCGAAGATCGGCACCGCCAGCACGATTACGGGGATGAGCCAGACCACCTGACCGCCCAGCGGGTTATGCGGGAAGTTCAGCTTGATGCCAACCGTCGCCAGCATGAAGCCGAGGAACAGACTGCCGGTGTCGCCCATGAAGATACTGGCGGTGTGGCCGAAGTTATAGCGCAGGAAGCCGATACACGCGCCGAACAGGGCGATTGAGAGTGGCGCGACCAGCGCCTGGCTGTTAAGCGCAGCGAGGGTGAAGAAGAACAGGCTGGCAACTGCGCTCACCCCGCCCGCCAGCCCGTTCATGTTGTCCATCAGGTTCATGGCGTTGCAGATGCCCACCACCCATCGGATAGTTATGGCGTAGTTGAGGATGCCGTTATGCAGAAACTCCACGCTGATGCCAGTGGCAATCAGAGCCAATGCGCCCAGCGCTTCGCCTACCAGCTTGGCACGAGGGCCGAGGCCATACTTGTCGTCCCACATCCCGAACACGGCCACCATGGTCGCGCCAACGAAGATGCCAACCGCCTGCCAGGGGCTATAGTTATCGGCCGCCCGCCCCAGGTTACCACCGATTGCGACCGCCGCGATGAACCCGGCGTAGATAGCCAGCCCGCCCAGCAGCGGGATAGGGTTGAGGTGGATCTTACGGGCGTTGGGCATATCCACCACCCCCAGGCGGTGGGCAACCCACTTCGCGCCGGGAGTAGCGAGCAACGCACCCCCCAGCGCGACGCTGAAGATGAATAGATATTGTAGCGCGTAGCTCAAGACTCAGCCTCTACGGCGCAGTAGGCGCGGTGGGCGCAGCAGGCGCGGCAGGCGCTTTCAGCCCTGGGTTGGCTTGCTCCACCTGTTGGATGGTCACGTTGACGCTGTTTAGCTCGTTGTCATGATCCGTCTGGCTGCTGAAGAAGCTAGTCCAGTTGGAGCCGGTGAGGATGTTACGACTCAGGGCCAGTTCGGTTAGCTGCTGCTGGGGCTGCTTGTTCAGGCTAAACAGCACCGACAGGTTGCGATGCACGAAGTAGTCGGAGCCGTCAATCTGCTCCACCTTCTGTAGCTCGGCTATGCCCAGCGGCAATTGATTGCTCTTCCAGTATAGGAAGCCCAGGAAGTTGTGGGCATCCTTGCTATCGGCGTACAGGCCCGCCTCCGGTTTTTGGGGGTTGGGAACCGCTGGCTTGGTGGTTACATCTACCAGCGCGTTGATCACATCGGTGTAAACCTTGCCGTCCACCAGAAACTGGGCGCGGTTGGTTATCTCGGTATCGGCCAGGCTGGCAAGCGATGGTGTATCATTGCCCACCGGCACCAGTTTGATCAGATTGACGTAGGCCGCCGCTGCCCTGGGCGCATCGTCAAGGCTGCGCTCGATTTCGCCCTGGATGAAGTAGCTATTGCCAAACTTGTTGTCTACCACGCTGATAGTGTGGCTGATTGTTGCCTCTGAGGCCAACAACATATTCAGCGCGTCGGGGTTTACATCGTCGCCACGCACCGGTGTCTTCGTCGTAGTAGTGCTGGTCGGGGTGGTAGTCGCAGTAGTGGTTGAGGTGGTCGTGTTGGTTATGCCCTTGCTGGCGCTGACTACTCCAGTGCTGGTAATACTCTGGGTGGTGGTCGGCGTGGCGCTTGCGCCCGCGCTGGCTTGCGGGCTGGGCGGGTTTAGCTGGTTCATGTAGAGGCCGAGCGATCGTTGCGCCAGGGCCAACTCGTTCCAGATTTGCGCGTTCTGTGGGCTGAGTTTCACCGCCTGCTGATAGTAACCTACGCCCTTCTGCATCGTCGCCAGCGCCTGTTGCGAGTTGGCCGTATTACCGCCCAGCACCCCGCCCCAGTAGATGTAGAGGCGGCCCAGGTTGGCGTAGTGATCGGTGTTCATGGGGTTGAGCGAGAGCGCCTTGAGCAATGTCTGCTCCGACTGCAGGATCAGCTGGTCGCGGCGCTGACTGGCCTGAGCAGTGGTCAACTGCTCGAAGCGGCCTGGGTTCTTCGACCACTCCATGTAGGAGCGGCCCATGAACAGGTAGTAGTAATCCTGGTCGGGTTGCAGGTTGATCGCCTGTTGATATAGCTGCACGCTCTGCGGCCAAACCTGCTGCGCGTCGGCGCTCTGCCCCTGCTTGTAAAGCATATCGGCGTAGACAAGGTTGATGTTCACCAGCCAGATGAACAGGATGGCGACAATTGCCAGCGTGGCGTACACCCAGACGAACGCCGTATTGTTCACCCAGCGGGTGAGTGGGCGCATCTTGGCCTGATCCACCCGCCCGCTGGCGACCCGCTGGCGGCTGCTGGCCCGCTGAATCTGCGATTGCGGGAGGGGCGCTGGCATAACCGGCGTACCGCTGGCAACTGCGCTGATTTTGGATGCGGCGTTGCCATTGGTTGGTGCGGCGCTGCCATTGATTGCTGACGCGCTGCCATTAGTCGGAGGTGTAACTGGGGTGACGTTGCCGTTAGCGGGGCGGGCGGGTGGCACAATGACGGGACGGGTAGGTGGCTGATTAGCCTTGTTGCGATTGCCGCTACCCTTGCGCGGGCTGCCAGATTGTGTGCTGCTGCCGCCGCGATTCGAGGTGGCGGCGAAAGCGACGGTGATTGGGCCAGCCGCGCTATTGCCTGCGCCTGCCAACGCCAATACGGGACGTGGGTTGAGCGCGTCGAAGACCCGCATCATCCCTCGCTCCAACTTCGGCTGATCCGTGAAGTTAGTCTGTTCGCGCAAGCGGGCATCGGCATCGCCGCTATCCTGGCTTGGTTGCAGCGTCTTCTCAATAAAGAAGGTGAGCGCCACGAAGACACCCAGGTAGGTGTAAAAATACGTATATGTGGCGGCGATCTGGATGCCTACCGAGATCTCTACCAGGTGCGAGATCACGCCGCCGGTTAGGCCGAGGATGAGCGCCTGGCTAGCGAAGGTTTTGGTTTGTCGCAGCGCCTTCCACACGAAGAATAGGAAGCTGCCCAGCAGCAGCAGCCAGGCCAGTTCGCCGCTGATGCCCATTGTTACCATCTGGTCAATATAGGCGTTGTGCGAGCGGTCAGGGGTAGCGTTGCGTAGCTCCCAGTGCTGCAAGTCGGAAGGGTAATACTTGTTATAGGCCACGTACATACTCTCCGGCCCCCAGCCGATAACCATGCGTAGCGGGTCGGATTTGATCAGGTTGAACGCTCCCTGCCAGATCAGGGTACGTACCTTGCCGGTGCCTTCATCTAGCTGGGTAATGGTGCCGAGGCGACCAATATAAGGCAGGTTACGCCATTCGGCAATCGGCGAGTTGGGCAGGTTGAAGACGACCAGGAAAGCGATGAACAGAGCTAGCACACCGCCAACCAGAGAGAGCGACTTCCACATCCGCCGCATCCACAGCACCGCCAGCAGGAAGACCATCACCCCCGCAATCAGGCCGATTTCAGGGCCGCGTGACTGGGTGAAGTAGATAATCGCGATGGTTAGCAGCAGCAGCAGGCTGAGGGAGATAAGTTGCATCCAGGCGAACCAACGGCTACTCTGCCGCGCTGTGCCGTAGATAAAGGTCATACCGTAGAAGATAGCGATAGCGATCGGCAGGATGAACCAGAGGCTGAAGTCGGCTCGCTGATTGCTGGCAATCAACCCCAGGGCGATCCACAGCACCATGTTTTGCGCCAGAGCCACGCCCGCATATCCGATTACCCGCAGCGCGTCCCCGTCGCGGGTCTCCGGCTCCAGGTCGCTGTTCTTGCTGAACAGGCGGTCGAGCAGGTTGGCGATGCGGTAGAGCAGCAGCGGCACAATCATAATTAGCCAGGCGGCCACGAAGATGGCATTACCCATCGAGCTAGCCACGCGGGTAGTGACATCTCCCGCCCAGGGCAGCGGGTCGAGGTTCTGGTGCTGCAAAAGGCCGTAGAGGGCGACAGGAGCGGCGGTAGCGATGGCAAAGGTGATAATGCGCTCAATCTGGGCGCGGGTACGCACGTTGAAGATGATGATCAGCGCCAGCATGATATAGGCGTACTGGCTGACCAGCCCCTGCAGACGCTGATAGCTGCCGAAGATGCTGGCTTCGGGGGTAACGCTGGTGAAGCTGGTGATCAGAAAGAGGGCGGCGTAGATCAGGATGGGCAGCAGCAGGGGGATGCGCCACCAGCGCGATATCGGCCAGCCGCTGCTGACCGCTGCCGTAGCCGTGCCGCCGCCGCTGCCTCGGGCATTGACAGTGCGGTTATTGCCCAACCCCTCCAGCACCTTGATGCCCCACGCCACCGTCATTACCAACACGATGGTGCGGAGCAGGGAGATCTTGTCCGGCTCGAACACGCGGCTGCTGTAGACGTTGAAGAATAGCGGAGTATATACCAGCGCGGCAAGCCAACCCCACTCCAGGATGCGGTCGCAATAATATCCTAGCTTTGTCACTACGTCCCCCTCTTGTAATTACAGATTGTAGATTGTATATTTAAGATTGTAAAACCGCCAGCATGAGGTATGATGCATGAGATAAGATAACTCGGCACTCAGCACTCAGCGCTTACGCTAGCCCGTGCATCGTCCTTTACCTGCTCGGCCTGATGGATAATCTGGCGGGCGTTCTCCAGACTGACGGCAGTTGGGTTGGGGCCGCCTAGCATGGCGGCAACTTCGTGGACGCGGGCCTCGCCTTGCAGCGGCTCGATATACGTGCTGGTGCGTCCACCATCTACCACCTTGCTAATCTTGAAGTGGCTATCGCCAAACGCGGCAATCTGCGGCAGGTGGCTGATGCAGATTACCTGGTGGTGGGCGCTGAGACCCCATAGCTTCTCACCGACCACCTGGCCGCTGCGCCCGCCGACACCCACATCCACCTCGTCGAAAATCAGCGTCGGGGTGTTGTCAGCGGCGCTGAGGATACTCTTGATTGCCAGCATCAGGCGGGAAGTCTCGCCACCGGAGGCGATCTTTGCCAGCGGCTTGAGCGGTTCACCAGGGTTGGGTGACAGCAGAAACTCGACCCGATCCGCGCCCTTTGTATCGAAGGCGTAGCGGGTTTGCGCGTCGCCACCGTTGTCGCTGGCAGCAATCACCTCGGCGGGCAGCAGGATGCCGTGTGCGTCTGGCTGGTGGGTAATCGCTACGCGCATCTGGATGCGGGCCATGTTCAGGTCGGTCATTGCCCGCTCCACCGCCCGCGCCAGCTGATCACCTGCCTTGCGGCGCACCTTCGATAGCTGCGCGGCCAGCGTGCTGATCTGCTGCAACAGGCCATCCTCCTGCGCTTGCAACGCAGCAATGCGCTCCTCACTGTGGGTAATGCCCTCAAGCTCGGCGGCTGCCCGCCTGCCAAACTCGTTGATCTCCTCGATGCTAGTACCGTACTTGCGCTTCAGTTCGTGGATCAGGCTGATGCGCTCATCTACATATTCCAGCCTGGCAGGGTCGTGTTCGAGGCTGTCGCGGTACTGGCGGAGGGTGCGGGTAACATCGCTAATCTGCTCGGCCAGCGCGACAATGCTCACTTGCTGCTCGGCCATGCGTGCATCGAAGCGGGCCAGTTCGCCAAAGATGCTGCCCACCTCGTTGAGCGCGTCAATCACGGCTCGACTGCCGATGGCGGGTACAGCGCGACCCTTCGTGATCGTTGCGCGGCGGGGGCTATCAAAGTCAACCTCGTCACTGCTTTCGCCTTCATAGAGAATACGATAAGCAGCATCGGCCAGTTCTGTCAGACGCTCGGCATTGTTGAGGATCTGCCGTTCCTGGGCCAGTTGCTCGTCCTCACCGGCTTGCAAAGCAGCCTTGTCAATCTCCTCCACCTGATAAGTCAATCGATCGGCAGTGCGGGCCAGTTCGCGCTCGTCGCGGCGCAGGCGCACCAGTTCGCCGCGCACCTGGCGCAAGGTTACGACCATCGCGGCAAGCTGTTGACGCTGGGGTAGCAGGTCGGCGTACTGATCCAGCATCTCGATATGCTCGGCCACGCGCAGCAGGCTGGCGTGTTCGTTCTGGCCGTGGATGTCAATCAGTTGCTGGCCCACCTCCTGCAAGGTTGCCAGGTTGACCGCCCGCCCGTTGATGCGGGCCACACTGCGCCCACTGTTGTTGATATCGCGGCTGAGGATAACCTGCCCCGGCTGATCCGCATCGGTCAGGTCATGCTCGGCCAGCAAGCCATAAATAGCATGGTCAGGCGACACATCGCCCAGATCGAACAGCCCTTCTACGTGTGCCTGCTGCTGGCCGCTGCGGATGAACTCTGCCCCCACCTTCTGGCCCAGCAATGCTCCCACCGCATCAATAATGATGCTCTTGCCTGCGCCGGTCTCGCCAGTCAGCGCGTTGAAGCCGCGCCCCAGTCCCAGCCGTAGGCGATCAATAATCGCAAAATTGGTGATGTTCAGTTCAGCTAGCAACTCAGGTTCTCCGTTAGTTTCTGGTTCATGTAGGCACAGTCAGCTTACGCGGCTTGTTTTCCGCGCACCTTACTATACCATAATCAGGATGATTCTGCAATTTGTGGGTGTGCGTGGAAGAGGCACAGCGTGGGTTAGAAGTGGGTGAGAAATTAAGGTGGAAGGTAGAAATGGTAAGCATCGCGGCATTCCTGCTTACAATACACGTCAGCACACTGCACACGGGCGGGCCACCGCCCCTACGAAGCCCTTATCTACCTTCTACCTTCTTACTTCTACAATCCGGCTGTGGCGAGGGTGCATGGGAGTCGAACCCACCTGCGCCCTTCTGAAAGGACGCACACGCGGTTTTGAAGACCGGGAAACCCACCGGGGTCCATCCACCCCCATGTTTGGGAACGTAGATTGTAGAAGGAAGATTGTAGAATGTTTGTGATTTGGCACGGTTGGTAGGTACGATTAGCATTGATGTCAAGCCAGTGAGCGTATGCCATGCGCCCCTACGAAGTATCACTTCGCACTCGGATTATATCTGTCTGTCATTGTATACGTCAAGTCTGACATTGTTATAGGCATCCTCAGCACTCAGCACTTCGCTTGTTTGTTCCCAGATACGTTCGCGGTGAGCTTTGACCACCTGGAGGATGTTGATGACGAAGTGGGTGACAATCGGAGCAAGCAGCCCGCCGGTGACGATGAACAGGGCGGAGAGGAAGACTGATAGCAGCCCTGCGCCGTAGACACCGAGGCGACCTTGTGGCGGGTGCAGGCTGCCGAACAGGACGGAGAACGTCAGGCTAAGGGTTATATACCACCAGCCTCCACCCAGCAGCCAGCCGAAGCCGCCCAGCAGCAGACCACGAAACAGCAACTCCTCGATTAGCACAGCGACGGCCATCGCTGCACTGATCGCCAGCCAAACGCCAGCGGTTGCGCCATCGCGGGGGGTGATGTTCTTCATCACCAGGTCGCTGTAGATATTACTACCCCAGCGTCGCACCGCCGCTTCTGAGCCGGCGTTGACCGCAAGCTGGGCGACAATGCCGAGCGCAAGGCCAAGCAGCAGGTTGCGGCCCAGCGTGGGCGGGTCATAGGCCATGCCGAAGGCGCGGGGCGGCAGCCCACTTAGCCAGACTAGCAAGCCACATAGCGCAGCGAAGAACAGCTTGAAGCCATTCTCCGCCGGGTTGAGCAGGATGTTCTCTTGCGGCACGAAGCGACGCAGCAGTAGCGCGCTCTGGTATGTCAGCGTCGCAAGCAGGGTGAGCAGCGCGAGCGTGCCGATGATGAAAAGTATAAGCAGGCGGCTACCCCCCTACCAAAGACATCATCAAACGTCAATTGTGTCCACATAGGCGGTATATCAATGCCGCAGCGTGATGCTATTTTCAAAGCAAGCGCTTTGAAATCATAGTAGCAGCTTTTAACAGCGGCTTGGTGGCTTCCAATAGCTCCATCAGCAGGTTTAAGCGCAAACATCGGCTTCCTTGCTTCCATTGCAAGCGGCATCAAACTACGATAGTTCTTCAGTAGTGCCAAGCAGTTTGGGTCATCACTAACCATTGGTGTTTCCTCGCTGCTAAGATTCAGCACAGAGATCATGTACTCACTAGGTATTTTGTTCATCCAATAAAGATATGACTTCACAGGGCGATCCAAGCGCACTGCGTGCTGAAGAATTACATAGCCTGCTGGCTCCATTTCCCCACCAGGTAGGCTCAAATCAGGTTGTGGATTCATGTTTAGACGGCTTCTCCACTGATTACGCCATGTAACCAATGTTGGACCTAGATTACGTAGTCCTTGAAGAGAAAAAAGATCAGAAGCAAGTGGGAACACTATGTAATCAGCTGCAATGATGGCGGAGCGATTGATTGCACCGAGGTTGGGGCCAACGTCAATAAGAGCTACATCAGCATTAGTTTTGGCCCCGGCTTCAGCAATCAGGCGATGAAATCCAGAGATGACGCGGAACGCTCGTTCTTTGCCATCAGCACACAAAGGCCACTGTGCGCTGAGTTCATCCTCGAATGATGAGAGTCCAAGATCGCCGACCACAAGACCGATATTACCAGTATCACCTATTTGCTCTATATGCACAGGCTTTATGTCACCAGTGCCAACCATCAGAGGCTTAATTGCCCCTAGTACGGTAGCCTTATGTTCCCCATCAGGCCATAGCTGTTCCAACCTATCTTCATCAAGGAACATGGAAGATAGATTAGATTGGGGATCTAGGTCAGCTGCTATAACTCTTACACCAAGTTGGGCGTACATCCAAGCCAAATGATAAGCCAAAGAGGTTTTCCCTACACCTCCTTTGTTGTTAAAAAATGCAATAGTTTTCATCTCCTTCTCCTTATTGTTGCAAGTATCCTTGATGCCTCAATAGTGTATTCTAGATCTGGATTGTTGTTCTTCTTCATCTCACGGCGGGCAATTTGAATGCCGAAACCAAACTTTTGTACATACCCCAATGTCTTCATAGCCTCGGCCAACAGGGGATTTCGATAATCAACTACTCCTGGCTTACCGAAGTCCGCTTGACTAACTCTGCCGTATGGCCCGCCAGGGCTGTGAATCTCGATTTTATCTGAGAACCAGTAAATATAAGTGGGTGAGTTGGTGGCTTCATACGTTCTATGCAACACAGCATTATAGCTGAGTTGCTGTAGAGCGGAGATTGGGTAGTCAGGTTGCTGAATCTCAACCGGTCCAGATATTATATCTGTTGCTACAGATATGTTAGCATTGAGGACTTCATCCAGCTTACTTAGCAAGTCGGGCAAGGCACCAGATATTTCCTCTTGATGAATTATTGTATCTCCTAGTTCAGTTCCTGCAATCCGTATGAATTGCACGTAAGCTCCGGGAATCCAAGTTTGCGCATCTAGTCCAAGTGTGATAAGTGCACCGTTGTTAGGCTTACCTTCTTTGGTAAGAAAGTGCAAGGAAGCAAGTTGTTCTTCTTGCGACCGACCGTTTTCAGCCAAGGTTTCGGGAGAAACGGCGGCAGGTAGATAAGTGCGCTGAAACAAAACCATATCCAAATCCTCTATCCCTGTACCAAATGCTGGTTGATGATCGAATGACAAATTACCAGCACGGCGCTTCTCCGTCAGTCTCCTCTCCTCATCAATGGTAGCGGTTCCGCGCCGCGGCCCTACTCTAATCCATGTTCTTCCATTGTAACGAACTGGTGGGTCATAAGTTGGCTGTACCTCAATAATCACAAGTGTACAGCCGTTAATATTCTTCTTCTGAACAGCCATCATCGGTGGTGGCAAGATGTTGCCATCCGACCTTATGCCCGCAAGATTAAGCAGAAGAGAGTCTGTAATTTCAAGGTTGGAGCAACTGCCATCGTCATTAGCCCCCACGAAAATTACACCAGGTAGCCTATGATCTGGTAGATCGTTGGCAAAAGCACAAACCGCCTGACATATTTTATCCTTATCGGCCGCGCTAGCCTTCCGCTCTGCCCGATCCGATTCAGTGTCCTGTAGCAGCGCCTCCAACTCGTAATCTGTGAGCATGGCATCCTCGCTTTCTAATCAATGTGCGCATTATTGCATCTATTTGAAGGGTTGTCAATGCTTCACCACTGATCCTTTGGCGCAACGGTGAGCGGCGCGTTGGTTTGCTTTGTGCTGGGCAGGCCAATCACACTGTAGCTGCGGAACACCTCGGCGGCGGGCTTGTAGCTACCATCGCGACGAATCAGGCCGAAGTGATCCTGAATCATCAGCGGGTCGTTAGGGTCGGTTGGGTTCGCGCCGCTGGTGCCGGGGATGTAATCGAATAGCGTCCATTGCAGCAGCCCGGCGGTGTTCTGCGTCTGCACCGCTTGCACTGCTAGCGAGTAGAGGAAACGCTGGGTTGGTTCGTCGTAGTTGCTACTGCTGCCGGGAACGGTGGGCCAGCCGGTCTCTTGCAACAGGATCGGCTTACTGGTGATGCTCTTCAACGCCACGATTTCGGGCTGGATCGCGCCCGCATCGTAGCAGTGCAGGGCCACGTAGTCAGACAGTTCGATGGCGCTCTTGTAATTGGCGTTGGGCTTGTAGTATAGATTGTGGTAATCGCTCATGCTAATGCCGATGGGGTGGTTAGGGTCGAGGCGGCGCACCTCTTTAGTTACGCGGCTCATCCAGGCCAGTACCTTGTCGGCTTTACCATGCTTCCAGTTGAAGTAAATATCTGCCTCGTTGTGGATGTCCCAGGCGAAGATGCGATCATCACCAGCGAACGCGCCCACAATCGCGTCAATGTACATCATATTCTGGTGATCGTCGGGGGTGTTCGCGTTTGGGGCATCATCGTACCAGTCGAACAGGCTAACATCCACCTTCAGCTGATACTTGGCAGCCAACTGCAGCAATTCGTTGATACGCTGGATGAACACGGGATTGATGTTCGCCCGCAAGCCCTGCCAGACTACCGGCTCGGTACGATAATTGTCATAGGGCAGGCTGATGCGAATTACGTTGCCGCCCAGGGCCGAGACGCGGCTCAGATCGGCATCTATCTGCGGGCCATCCCAGCGCCGCCACATCTCCGCCCAGGGGTTCTGGCTGTTGAAGTAGTTGCTGCCCTTCAGCTTGACCACGCTACCCTTGTAGATAAATTGGTCGCCGCTGACCTGGATGAAGGTGTCATTGTTGGGTGCGGCAGCGGGCGCAACGCTTGGAGGAGCGGGCGCTGAAGGGGTAGGGGCAGGAGGCATTGGCTGCACATGGTCGCTGTAACGCCATGCGTAGTAGTGCTGGCCGACGTTGCCCATCTGCACCTGCCACCTGGGGTCGCTCTCGCCCAGGTCGTAGGTGAGGGTGCGGCGCTCGAATAGCTGCATGATTACATCATGGGCCTTACCACCCACCTGCACTTGAGTCCAATAAGGTTCGCTGATGGGGTAGCCCATCACGTATACCCAGTTAAACAGCGGCGCGTCCACCAGCTTGCCATTGACGTATACCTTGCCGCTCTGGTTGAGGAAGGTCCAGAAGATATTGGCGATATTGTGGCCGGTTGTCGGCTCATAGTAGGCGAACTTTGGCGTAGGGTTGACTGTCGGAGCATCAGAGTGAGAGCTGATTGTGCCATTGCGGGCAATTGCCTGATCCACCGTCTGGCCGCTGCGGTCAGAGGTGGCGGCGAGATTGTTGGTGAAGCTGGCATAGGTTGGCGCATTGGTATCGCTATCGTCGCCCGCTACGTTGATCTGCGCGGGCTGCAAGGCGAGCGGGTTCATCTGGCGGCTGTAAACCTGGGCAGTGACCATCTCCTTGACTAGCAGGCCTGTGGTAACAAACCAGGGGCTGGTGCGGTCGCCATTGGGGTTGGGCAACTCCATCCGCGCCTTGTCGGTGTACTGCACCAGCACGCCATTAAGGTTAGGGTCAATATCCTCCTTCATAGTGCGCCCTGGCCCCGGCCCCAACGTCCAACTGCGTTGCGCTGCGCCGTCGGCAACCGGCTTGTCGTTGCGTGTCCACAAAGCCTGGAAAGCGGGATCGGCCCAACTAGGGGGCGCGACTGGGTTCGATGGGGGCAATGCCTGAGCAAAAGTGGTGTTTGCCAACAAGAACAGGGCCATGATAACCCCGATATGCTGAAAAGCTTTATTCCTCATCTCTGCCTACTCCTTATTCTAGCTCCCAAATAATTTGTAATGCCAGATTATAACACGCAAACGAACTTCTGCCAAAGAAATGATGGGCGGTTATGCGTCACGTAACCGCCCATCGCGTAAGGCAAAAACCCCCAGCGGGGGTTGGGGGGAGAGATCTAGCCTGGCGATAATGCTGCGGGCAACCGAAAGGCTAATAGCCCCTACACCGGCGTTAGAATAGGCGATAGGCATTAAGGTTGGGTAAGCAGGGCGGGCAGCTACCCGCTCCTACAGTTGGCAGCGGAGTCAGTTAAGAGGTACAAAGGAGAGCGCACCCGAAGATGCGCCCTCCTCCTGTATTACTCAGTTCTCAGTCCTTAGACCTCGAACCTCATTGCGGGCGGTTGATGATGCCGGTGTAGACAATCTGAGCCATCTCGTCGCGGCGGATGTTGGCGTTGGGCAGGTAGAGGCCGCCGGGGTAGCCGTGAACGATGCCGTTGTGATAAGCAGTTTCGATGCTGACGTAGAAGACGTTG
>JBBRMT010000126.1:0-12969 GCA_038230695.1 Chloroflexia bacterium | reverse complement strand
GCTGCGGAACTTGGCCTTGCCGTTCATGCCGAGGGTCTTGGTGATAGCGGCGGTCAGGGTAGTCTTGCCATGGTCAACATGGCCGATGGTGCCAACATTGACGTGGGGCTTGTTGCGCTCAAACTTCTGCTTTGCCATTTGCTTGCCTCTCCTCTAGGTTGGGCGAATCGTATTCGCCCCTACAATGTAAATGCCCTTGTCAGTAGGGGCGAACCGTTGTTCGCCCTTTGCTGATTAGCCCTTTGACTTCTCGCTCAGTTCCTTAGCGATGTTGCCGGGGACTTCCTGATAGTGGTCGAACTCCATGCTGTAGGCAGCGCGACCGGAGGTCATACTGCGGAGGTCGGTGGCGTAGCCGAACATATTGGCAAGTGGCACAAAGCCGCGCACCACCTGACTGCCTGCCCGTCCATCCATGCCTTCAATCTGACCGCGCCGCCCGCTGATGTCGCCGACAACGCTGCCCATGAACTCTTCGGGCATTACCACTTCGACCTTCATGATTGGTTCGAGGATGACTGGCTTGGCCTTCGGCACAGTGTTCCTGATCGCAATCGTGCCAGCAATCTTGAAGGCCATTTCGTTACTGTCTACCTCATGGTACGAGCCGTCTACAACTGTGGCCTTCAGGTCAATCATGGGATAGCCCGCGATAATACCGTTCTGCAAAGCCTCGCGGATACCCGCGCCAATCGGAGCGATGAACTCACGCGGCACCGTGCCGCCGACAACCTTGCTCTCGAAGACGAAGCCGCTGCCTGCGGGTAGTGGCTCGATGTCAATCACGGCATGGCCGTACTGACCCTTGCCGCCGGTTTGCTTCACAAAGCGACCCTCACCACGCGCCTTCTGGGTAATGCCTTCCTTGTAGGCCACCTGGGGGCGACCGATGTTGGCATCAACCTTGAACTCGCGCAGCATCCGGTCAACGATAACTTCCAGATGAAGCTCACCCATGCCGCTGATGATAGTCTGGCTGGTCTCATCGTCGGTGCGGACTCGGAAGGTAGGATCCTCCTCGGCCAACCGCTGCAGGGCCAGGCCCATCTTGTCTTGATCAACCTTGGTCTTCGGCTCGATTGCCACCTCGATGACCGGCGCGGGGAAGGTGATGCTCTCCAGCACAACCTGATCTTCTGGGTCACAAAGGGTGTCGCCAGTGAAGGTATCTTTGAGGCCGACGATTGCGCCGATGTCGCCCGCGTATACCGTTTCGATGTCCTCACGGTGGTTGGCGTGCATCTGCACCAGGCGACCAATACGTTCGCGCTTACCCTTGCTGCTGTTCATCACGTAGGTGCCAGCGTCGGCGCGGCCAGAATAGACCCGGAAGTAGGCCAGACGGCCCACGAAGGGGTCGGCCAGGATCTTGAAGACTAGCGCGGAGAACGGCGCGTTCTCGTCGGGCGGGCGGGCAACTTCCTCCTCTGTGCCGGGGATGAAGCCCGTTAGCGGTGGGATGTCCAGCGGCGAAGGCAGGTAGTAAACCACACCATCGAGCAGCGGCTGCACGCCCTTGTTACGTAGCGCCGCACCGCAGAATACGGGGACAATCGTACCAGCGATGGTCGCCTTGCGTAGCGCGGCCCGCAGTTCGTCCTTGCTAATTTCTACACCGCCGAAATACCGCTCCATCATTTCATCATTGGTGGCGATAATCGCCTCTAGCAGATTGTGGCGGTGGGTGGCTACATCCGCTTCCATCTCGGCGGGTACGGGGCGGGTCTCTTGCTGAGTACCCAGGTCGTCCAGATAGAAGGTAGCCTCGTTTTCAATCAGGTCAATGATGCCCTTGAAGTTGGACTCACTGCCAATCGGTAGCTGCACCGGCACTGGGTTTGCGCCCAGGCGGTCCTTGATCATCTGGATGGTGCGCCAGAAGTTCGCGCCAGTGCGGTCCATTTTGTTGACAAAGCAGATACGTGGCACGCCGTACTTATCGGCCTGTCGCCATACCGTCTCCGACTGTGGTTCCACGCCCGCAACCGCGTCGAACACAACCACACCACCATCCAGCACGCGAAGGCTGCGCTCCACCTCAACAGTGAAGTCAACGTGGCCGGGCGTGTCAATGATGTTGATGCGGCAGTCGTTCCACTGCGCGGTTGTGGCGGCGGCGGTGATGGTGATACCGCGTTCGCGCTCCTGCTCCATGTAATCCATGGTCGCCGCGCCCTCGTGTACCTCGCCGATCTTGTACACCTTGCCGGTGTAGAACAGGATGCGCTCAGTAGTGGTAGTCTTACCAGCGTCAATATGGGCGATAATCCCGATATTGCGCGTCTTTTCCAGTGAAAATGCCCTCGGCACTGCAATACTCTCCTTGTGTAATCAGGCAGGGTAAGGCAGCATTGCCTTAATCCCTTGAAAGAACTTGACGGTCTGACGGCGGGGCAGCCGGGCGGGTAAACATCGAAGCGAGGCTGCCCCCTCATCATACCTGATAGCTCAAGGGCGGTTTGTCGCCGCCCTTATAAGCTCTTAGGTGCGATAGTGGGCAAAAGCCTTGTTGGCCTCGGCCATCTTGTGGGTATCTTCGCGCTTCTTCACGGTTGCGCCCAGGTTATTGCTGGCATCGAGCAACTCGGCGGCCAGCTTCTCAGACATGGAGCGACCACTGCGGTTGCGGGCGGCGGCGATAATCCAGCGGATAGCAAGCGACTGACGGCGGTCGCCGCGAATCTCGACCGGCACCTGGTAGGTGCTGCCACCAATACGCTTGGCCTTGACCTCAATCACCGGCGTGGTGTTACGCATCGCCTGCTCGAACACCTCTAGCGGGTTGCGACGGGCGTTGCGCTCTACTACTTCCAGCGCCCCATACATCACGCGCTCGGCAGTACCCTTCTTGCCGCCGATCATCAGCTTGTTGATAAACTTGCCGACAATCTTGCTACCGTACTGGGGGTCGGGCAGCGCCTCACGCCGCGTTACTTTTGCTCTTCTCGGCATTTGTTCTACTATCTCCTTGCCTGGATGCCGGGGCGAACAACGGTTCACCCCTACAGATTTCACGCTAATTTCGGACAAACAAATATGGAAACCAGAGGGCAGGCCAGATCGCCTGATGCACGGTTCGCGCACCCTCTCCGTTCCCATATACGTACTTGGAACCTGGTACGTAACTACAGGCAAGCAGCCTGCGTTTTACATGGGATTTACTTTATTTCCTGCCGGACTCTCACCCCAACTCTCTCCCAATATGGGAGAAGGGATTATAGGGTGTTTACTTCTTGCCCTTAGCTGGTGCACCCTTGCCGCCCTTAGCGACCTTTGCGCCGTACTTGCTGCGGGCCTTCTTGCGGTCCTTGACACCCTGGGTATCGAGTACGCCACGCACGATGTGGTAACGCACACCAGGTAGGTCCTTGACGCGGCCACCACGGATCAGCACTACCGAGTGTTCCTGCAGGTTATGGCCCTCGCCAGGGATATAGGCAGTAACTTCGATGCCATTACTCAGTCGCACGCGGGCAACCTTACGCAATGCCGAGTTTGGCTTCTTCGGCGTTTGGGTGCGTACCTGGGTGCAGACCCCGCGCTTCTGCGGTGCGCCAGTACCTGCAGTAGTGCGTTGGGTATAAGCGTTGTAGATGAAACGCAGCGCCGGAGCCTTAGTCTTCTTGATGACAGTCTGGCGGCCCTTGCGTACCAGTTGGTTAATCGTTGGCAATCTAGTCTCCCTCTTAGGGGTGAACCCTTCGTTTCCTCAATCGGTGCGGCACTAATAGCAATTTGGCCGCATGATATAGCCACCCCCGTCTACAGCAGGGGGACAGGAGTGTATTATACCTAAGTTGGGGCTGGTATGTCAAGATTGAAAGCAGCCATTTTGTCTCCAACTTGGTCAAATTGCAGTATCGAGCAGATTTACGTCCCCGTCAGCGTCTCCAGCCGCATCAGGAAGCTGTTAAAGTCGTAGGCTGCGCCCAGCTAGGGCCGCTTGAACACGTATGTCGGATCCTGAGTGTTGCCGTAAGCATCGGGGCCGCTGGCGGTGACCAGTTCCCAGCCGTCCTCGCCCAGGATCCTGAGCGCGTGACGGAACGGCACGGTCTTCCAGTTGGCGATCTCCTTGCCGTCAACCGCTTTGATCTTCGGCTCGTTGGTCTGGGTGTAGCCCACGATGGCGATTATGTACTCCCACTTCTCCATGAGCTTGCCTCCTTTATGAGAATTGACGCTAAAGTAGTTACTGCGTATAGTTACAACCTAAGTATAGCAAGAGCGTAGAGCCAGTTCAACAAATTAGCGATGAACCGCGCATAGTGGCCTTGAATGGCGCAAATCGCACAGTGAACGGCGTAGCGGTGAGATCAATCCTAAACAAATTTGCCTGCCACCTTGAACCCATGTGATGGTGGGGCAATGCGGCGTGCCGACGAGTTACCGGGGGTTGGGGGCGCAGCCCTTTGGTGCAGCGCTACTGATGCTGTGATAGCAAACAATACCGCACCTGCTTGTTACCTTGAACCCATGTGATGGTGGGGCAATGCGGCGTGCCGCCTAACCCGAGCATTTCCACTGTTCAACAATTTATTAGGTGCATCACGGTGTCGGTGAGCTGAAGGCGGCGACACGCAGGTGCAGCATTGCAAAGCTAAGGCGGCGGGGGTCGCCGCCAGCCTGTGGTGGCGCGGCTCCGCTGGGGCTGGTCAATCGCACCAAGCTCTCGCCGGGCGGCAAGGTCATGGGCAGGCTGATGGCGGTTACGGCGGCTGCGATGTCGCGCCGTAGCGTGCCGCCTGGATAGTCGAGCGTCAGTGGGCGGCTCGTGTCCAGAGTGGTGATGCTAAAATCCAGCGTTACTCTGATGCTGGTGGTGAAGGGGTTGACCATGCGGATTGTGGCGGTGTCGCTCATCCAACGATGCGCCAAGCCCTTGTCCACCTCGGCATCATACCAGCCATCACCGATTGCCACGAAGGGTTGCGGCGACGCGACTGGCGCCCTCCAGGCGGTCAGCCATGTGTCCGAGTAGGTGGGCGCAGCGGAGCCAAGCACGCTGCTGATTGCGGCAAGGTAGGGTGCAGGATCGTAGCCGCGTTGCTGCTTTGGCGCGGTAGGGTCAGTCGGCTGATAGAGGATGACGTAGCCGACGTGGTAGTAGTCGAGTGCGGCAAGCTGTTGATCGCGGCTGGCCTCCACAATATCCGTTCCCGCCAGTTCCAGTTGCGCGAACCCTGGCGTAGTGGAGACAAATGGATGATTGTACTCTCGCGATATGTAGCCGCCAAATATGGGCTTGCCGTGAACTGTCTGGAAGCGCATCCGCTGCCCGCCGCCCCAGTAACCCGCCTGGCGCGGCAATTCGAGGATGCTGAAGTTGCCCGCCTGCTGCGCCAATGTGGTTGCGAACGCTGGCACCGGCGCGTCGCTCATCCGATAGGGAATGGGCAGGAACTCGAAGACGAGCAGCGCCAGAGCTAGAATGGTAAATGGTGAATGGTGAATGGTGAATGTAGGGGCGTGATTCATCACGCCCTGCTGACTCTCTCCCACCTCCCTCGTGGGGAAGGGTTGTGGTGAGGGGCGGGCGAAGCGACTAGCGTAGCCCAGCCGTTGCAACCCAAATGCCAGTAGGATTGACAGGCAGAGGGTGACGAGTACGGTGAAGCGGTCGGGGCTGCGGCTGATGCTGGCGAGGGGTAGCTTGTCGAACAGGCGATAGGGCATCGGCACGCCGGGGTACGCGACCCCGCCGATGTGCAACACGGGGCCGAGCGCGAGGCTGAAAAACAGTAGCGCAACGATTGCAAGGAAGACGCTGAAGGGGCGAACGTGGCGGGCGAACAGGCCAATCGCGGCAAGTATCAGCACACTGAAGCCGAGATATACTTCGTACTGGTTGGTGGCAGCGGCCAGCGGCCAGCTATCGCGCACGCTGCGCGAGAAGTCGCCGAAGATAGGATGATCGCGCATTGGCAACACGAAGGCGACCAGATCCGCCGAGTAGTTCTCCACCTCAGTCGCGCTGGGGTTGACGTAGGGCGAAGCGCGAAGCTCACCCAGCATGGGTATCAGGATGGGCAGCATCAGCGTCACCCCCAGTAGCAAGGTTGCGCCAGCGCGAACCATCACCTCGCGTACCCCCAGCGGCAGCCAGCCGCGCCAGCCTGCCAGCAGCAAATATACCAGGTAGAGAGCGGTGAACAGCAGCGCGTACATCGTGTAATACCAATCCACCAGCGCCAGTAGCAGCAAGCAGAGCGCGGCCAGCGCCCCATCGCGCAACGCAGAACGGCCACGCGGCACGGGTATTGCGGGCAGCGGTGGCAGCAACCGCATCAGAAAATATAGATAGAACGGCAGCCATTCCAGGCTGATTAGCTGCAATATGCCGCGCAGTTGCGACAGGTGAAATGCGCTGTAGGTGAAGGCCACCGAGGCGACAAAGGCCAGCGCTGAGTGCTGAGTGCTGAGTGCTGAGTGCTGAGTGGTGTTATCTACTTGTGCAGATGATGTTTCTTCAGTAGGAGTGAACCGTTGTTCGCCCTGCTCGGGGCGCGTGCCGCTGAGGATGTGCTTGACCAGCAGATACGAGCCGTAGCCAGTTAGCACGAAGGAGATAACCACAATCAGGTTATAGGTTACGATCAGGCCAAACAGGGGGATGAGCGGCACGGCCAGCAGCCCGTTGAACGGAGCTAGGGTGTGGAAGTAAAGGCTGACTCCGGTGGGGTAATAAATCAGGTTGGTATGGTAGGGGTTTTGCAGGCTGGCAATTGCATGGCTGACCCACCAGAGATTCCACAGGTTCTGGTCGCGGTCTTCGAGCATAAAGCCGGGCGTGGCGGTGACAAAGTTGGCAACCAGCGGCCAGGTGAATAGCAGGGTAAGCGCCAGGTGGCCGAGGATGACCAGGCTTTGTTCTCGCAGGCGGGTCACGGTCGCACCTGTGGATGAGGAGGGCTAGCTGGTTGACTAGCATTGCTCACGACTGCACAACCTCATCATACCATTGCCTGAGCCAGCCCATAACCTCATCAAAGCGATTGCGTGGTAGGCTCTTGTAAGATTTGATGTTGTAGCGCCGGTACATCTCGCTGTAGACTTTCGCGTACCCATTGGTAAAGCTACCCACATTGCTGTGGGCCTCTAGTTCGTGCGCCAGCGTCTTTACTGCTATAGCCAGATCAACAGCTTGTTGCTCGGTAATCGCACTAGCTGGGTCAAGTTGCATTTCGAGTCCAATTAGACGCTGGTCGGCTTGTTGCAATCCCTGTTCCGCTTGATGCAACCGCTGGCGGGTGTCTTGGATAAAGCCGCGCATATAGTTTGCCATCGCCTCCTGCTTCCCTTCAGTGGTAGCAAGACGGTGTTCCATGTCTACCTGCTGTTGAGCGAGATGTTGCACAGCATTGGCAATCTCCAGCGCCACCTCCGCAGGAGAAAGTCCGCTGCTATGAGGGGCCGGAGTGTAGGGCAAAATATCCTGCTTAAAGGCGTTCCACAGCACGCGGAAACATTGCTCACGATAGCGGTTCAGTTTCTCCGCCATCTCCGCTGACATCTTGCCAGTGGTGATACCGAACAGCCAGCCGGGGAGCAGATCTAGCGGTAGACAAAGTTGCTCTCTCACTCTTCCGTCTGCACTCTTCATCATCACCTGCCGAGCTTTCTTTGCCAGCACTGGATCGCGTTGTATGCGTTGGCGCTGCCCGCTTTGGTCGAGGCCGAGGAACACTGCCAGCGGACGGATGGGAACGAATATTTCATCGCCCGCAGTTTGGGCGACGGGTATGACATCGCCATAGAAATCTACGAGCTTTTCGCTTCGGGGCTTGATTGCCTCTTCATCTTCCATGGATCTCTCCTCTTTTCAACCGAGGGCATTATGCCCTCAGTTGCCCCAAGCTGGGGCATAATGCCCCCACTTGCCATCAACCGAACATACTTCACACTCATCTGATAACCAACCAGATGTATTTCGCATCTGGTTGCTCACTAACTTCAAGCATTATCCACGAACTCCATCATAGCTGCAGCAATAGCCGCAACCACCGCCTCATCCTGATCGAGCAGCATAGTGCGCGGGTCGAGCAGCAGCGCGTTGGCGGCGATGCGGGTGATAATCGGCGGGTGGCCCAGGCGCAGGCGGGCGGCCAGCTTGTCTACGTTGAGGTTGACTGGCGTGATAGCGACAAGGTAGGTGGGCAGCGTCTCGCCGGGCAGGCTGCCGCCGCCGATTGCTGATTGGCCGGGGCGAATGGTTGCGGTAATGCCAGCCTCAGCAAGCACGGCGCAGATGTTGGCGGCGCGTTGCTCAAGCTGGGGCAATGGTGCGCTGATCATCTGCCAGACTGGTATCTGCGTGATTGCCTCATCGCGCAAGTAGTGTAGCAGGGTGGCTTGCAACCCCGCCATGCTAGTCTTATCCACGCGCAACGCCCGCATCAGCGGGTGCTTGCGGATGCGCTCGATGGCTCTAGCCTTACCCACAATGATGCCTGCCTGCGGGCCGCCCAGCAGCTTGTCGCCGCTGAAGCTGACCACATCCGCGCCCGCCGCGATGCTCTCTTGTACCAGCGGCTCGTGTGCGAGGCCGTATTCCTCAGAAGGCAACAGGCTGCCGCTGCCCAGGTCGTCCACCAGCAGCAGGCCGCGCTGGTGAGCCAGTTGGGCCATCTCCGCAAGCGGGGTTTGCTCGGTGAAGCCAATCAGCCGAAAATTGCTGGCGTGGACGTTGAGTAGCAGCGCGGTGTGTGGGGTGATCGCATCGGCATAATCGGCGATGCGGGTGCGGTTGGTAGCGCCAACATCCACCAGCTTCGCCCCGCTCTGGCGCATCACATCGGGGATGCGAAAGCCGCCGCCGATCTCCACCGCTTGCCCCCGCGAGACCAGCGCCTCCTTGCCCTTCGCCAACGCGCTGAGGATGAGCAGCACCGCCGCCGCATTGTTGTTGACCACCGCTGCCGCTTCCGCGCCGGTCAGTTGCCGCAAGAGCGCACTGAGATAATCGGTGCGGCTGCCGCGTTCGCCCCTAACCAAATCATATTCCAGACTGGAATATGAGCCGCTGGCCGCCTGCATCGCTTCGATCGCCGCCGCAGAGAGTGGGGCGCGGCCCAGATTGGTGTGGATAATCACGCCAGTGGCGTTGATCAGGGCAGTGAGCGGCGCAGCGGTAATTTCCCCCAGCCGCACTAGCACCGCTGCGGCAAGTTGCCCAATATCGGGCGCAGGCTGCCCAGCAGCAATATCGCGGCGGGCTACGGCCAGCACATCGCGGGCCAACTCGGTGAGCAGCGCGTGTGGGTAGCTGGCACGGACTTCGGCCAGCGTGAGCGCGGCCAGCAGGCGGTCTACAGCGGGCAGGCTACGGTAGTCAAGAGTGGGTTCGGGCATGGGGATATTATAACATAGGGGCATATCACCACGATTTGGGGTATAATCGGCAAATCGTAGCAATGGAAGGATGTTATATGGTAGCTGGCTAAATCTAGATGCTATTCAGCAATGTGGTGAGATGCTTAATGATATCCCACATTGGGAATAAAGGCTATTTCAGTGGCGGGGTGTAGGTATAGTGGTAAAGGCTGCCGCTAGCATATGCCATCTCATGGAAGAACATCGCGATCTGCGCTCGCGTGGCCTGGAGATTCGGTCTGAACTGGCCGCCGTTGCCCGGGCCTCTCACCTCCTGGCGGAAGGAGATTATGCCATAATTGTAGAGAGTCTCGACGTAGCCGTACCACATCTCATAGCCATTATGAGGACACACGGTATCGTTGGGGTCTGGAACGTCGCAGAAGTCGGGACCACCACCCATAAACTGGTAGGGTATCCAGTGAGTACCCGAACCTTGCGGGTAGATCAACCCAAACTGCACAAGCGCCCGGCTAAGTTCACTGCGCAGGACATTTCTATTCGGAATAAAGTAGAGGTTCACGGAGATGCCGTTGATCGTGCAACCCTTCCCCTGAATCGGCTGCCCTTGCATTATACCCAGCGTGTAGAGGGTTTCCGCCGCATAATAATCCCAGTCATTCGGGGCTACATCGCAGTAGTATTGCTGGCTGGTAGAACCATACGGCTGCAAGCCGAACCCGTTGACCATCGTGACCGCCAGTTGACCGCGCGTAAGATAGCTATCGGGGAGGAAGCATGGGTAGGAGACACCATTGGCGGCACAGGTGTTGGCATCGCTGCCGTTCATCACGCCCTCGCGGTGTACCCAACCGATGTAACGATTCGCCCAATGATTCAGCGGAGTGTCAGTAAATGCGCCTGCGCCGACAACGACGGTACGGTAGGAACCGTCAGTGCAGTATGTGCCAGCCTCGAAGTCTTCGCAATATGCGTTTCGGGTGGGGTCGTAATAGTAACCTCGGGTTGGCACCCCTGCCGAACCGTAGTTGTTGGCCCACCAGTCCTCGATTGGGTCTTCACCGGGGCTTGCAGGGGTCGCCCCGATCGCGTAAGGTTGTCCCTTATTTTTGTACTTGTCAACGTAGGTGCTGCCGATCAGCGTTCCCATGTTCCAGTTCACTGGGTCAGTAGCACTGTTTGATGGGGGATAGCCACTGGCCCACTTGTAATCAGTTACTGGCGCGCCGATCGTGTTGGCCTTTTGAGAAAACCAGCCGTAGGGGTCAAGAGTGGTACCTACGGCATCAACGTTGTCAAAGTTTGGATGAAGGTTTACGTACGTTCCAAAGTGTAGGTGTGCAGCAGTGCCAGCACCTGTGCTTCCACTGTAGGCTATTAGCTGACCGCGTGCTACGATGTTGTTTACATTAACCAAAAGCTGGCTATTATGCCCATATAGAGTGGAGAGAGAGGTGTTGTACTTATCTTGAATTATAACTACCTTTCCGTAGCCTGTGTTACAGTATTGATCCGAGATGCAGGCAGTTCTAACTGTTCCAGCATCGGCTGCGTATACAGGGTTGCCACTACGTACTGGAATATCCAAGCCTGAATGGCCATCATAGCAATATTCCCGTCCATTCTGGGTAACATCATAACATACAATGCTAGGAAGATTGGGGTCAGGGAGATGCCTAGTTGAAGCGGCTACCTCTCCAGTATATGGCTCTACGTTGCCATTTTGAGTATAGAATCCGCCGTTGGTGTTGCTATGATCTACATATGAGCTGTAACCGAGGGTATTATCTACCGGAAAGCTAAGTTGAAAGAACTCGGACTCGGGACTCAGTGTCCTATGCTCAACCTGTTGGGTTGCTTGAGGTGTCGAGCTAGCTGAATCTCCGCTCTGCAAATCCCTTGCTTGAACATCTGCCCCAATCAGCAGGGCAGCGATAAGAATGAGCATTGTTACGAGTATCAAGCGGCTTATCTTGAAGTACCTCATTGCTATACCTTTCTTTGTTACGCTAACAGTCAAGGTTGAAGCAGCATTGGTAAGAGTTAAGGCTGAAGCAACAGGGGACGTACATTATTGGCAGCAGCAGAGCCTGGCAGAAGGCTTACGCTCTGGCCGCTACTGGCAGAGATCGCCAGCAAACCAGATGCGCCGAGTTGACCCCCCTGAGTAGAGGACAGGATCAGGTAGCGCCCATCCGGACTCCAGCTTAGACCATTGTTGTGGGTTCCACTAAAGTGAGTCAGTTGTTTTGGCTGCAAACTAGCGAGATCAACAGTAAATACGTTCGTGCTGGGTAGCTCTGGTGTTTCGTACCAACCTTCTGATGGGGCAGGTAGAGTATCGGCTTGCAAGAAGGCGAGCTTAGTCGCATCAGGCGACCAGGTAAGCCCAGCATCCCACACCCCTTTTTCACCGATTGACCGCATTGCGTATGTATTCGTGTCGAGAAGCCATGGTCGCATCTGGGTATCGTCTGGCAGGTCTGGTGAAAGGAAGCCGATGTAGCTCCCTGATGGCGACCAAACCGGGGCGTGAATTGGTCTCCTATCCTTATCAGCAACGATGTGGTGTGTACTGCTGTTATCTATATTAGACAGCCAGTAACCGTCATCCGCTCCAGCGCCTACAGCCAGGTAGAATAGCATGGCGCGGTTTTGCGACAACGCAACATCACTGATGAATGCCTTGGAACTTTGGGGAGGTACCGCACTGGTCAATGGTGCGCCGCTCCTATTTGCGATCTCCGCACCTGCCGCTGGTTCAATAACAAATCTGCTCTCGTCTATCCAGCCCACAATTGTCGCCGGATCTGCATAATAAGGATTTGGTGTAAACGTCACTGCATTGCTGGTCAGGTTAATAACATACAGCCAGCTAGGCTCACCTTCAGAGCGGTTTCGGTTGGTAGCGATCAACGATAGGAATGTACGGCTGGGAGAAACAGCCATATACGATACGCTAAGAGGGAGATTCCAGCGGACTATTGGGTGATTGCCTTGTAGATGGGGAGTTGGACTTTCACTAAAATACCCTTCCCAGATAGTCAAGGAATCGCTAGCCTGTGCTGCCCAGATCAGTGGTGTAGCGCCATTGGAAAGATTGATCGGCTCGTTGGAGAGCGTAATCGCACTGGGAGGGATGGGAGCCTGCGGGGTCGGTGGCGGGGGGAAGGTTGGTTCCGGGGTGAAAACCGGCGGGGTCAGATAATAGTTCATGTCGAACGTGCCATTCGGTGTTGGCAGGATCGCAGGAGAGGTGGGGGTGCTGCTAACCAGGGTAGACGTTTGTGCAACAGTGGGGGTATTGTTCATCAGGGTTGCGGCAGGCATGGGTGTACGCGTGGCCGTACTGCTGGTGGCAAGCGCCTGGTCCGAGGTCGGCGTAGCGTTGCTCTGAGTCGCTGGCGCAGCGCTGCAGCCCAGCAGCACAAAGGCGACTACAAACAACATGCTGATTGCCCGTGCCATTGTCCTCATCAGATAACCATCCCCTTCTGGCTGTCTCTGAGCCATTATCGCTTTTCCGCCGTTGATCGTCTAACTTTAGTAGCCTTATGATAACACATCTTCACACCTCTGTCAAGGGTTTCGTTCTCTGGAATCAAGTATATTTTATAATCAATTATAGTGGGGGGG
>JBBRMT010000125.1:0-13497 GCA_038230695.1 Chloroflexia bacterium | reverse complement strand
CCCAACCTGCCCATCACTCGCGGCCAACTCACCAAGCTGGTCGTCAATGCGGGCGGCTACACCCTGATTACCCCTGTCGGCGGCACGCAGGACTTCGTTGACGTACCCCCCACCAACGTCTTCTACGTCAGCATCGAGACTGCCTACCACAACGGCATCGTTCACGGCTACACCGGTCGTCTCTACCTACCCAACGCCAACATCCGCCGCGATGAGATGGCTCAGATCGTCTACACCGGCATCATCAACCGCCCTGGCTCCTCAAGCACCGCTACGCCAGTGCCAGCCACTAGCACTTCGGTGCCAGCGACTAACACGCCAATGGCAACCGCGACCAGCACGCCGGGGATGGCGAACGTGAGCATTTCTGGCTTCGCTTTCAACCCACAGACAATCACAGTGACAGTTGGCACCACCATAATGTGGACGAACAACGATAACGTCACCCACACCGTCACCGCTGATGACAACTCCTTCAACTCAGGCAATGTGGTTGCCGGTGGGACGTACTCGCACACCTTCACCACGTTGGGAAGTGTTCCCTACCACTGCAACATCCACACAAGTATGCACGGCACCGTTGTTGTAGTAGCCTCACTGAAGCCCGGAGACTAGCCCTAACCACCAGCAGTAACTAGCGGAGAGGCCGACACCAGCAATGATGTCGGCCTCTTCATTCGGTTTTGAACATAAAAGTGTTATAATCAGGTGGGCGGCTGGCCTGAAGTGTCGGCTGCTAAAAACAGCGAGGAGAATTAAATGAACAATCCCCAGGTGGGCGATGCCGCCCCCGATTTCACCCTTAGCGACCAGAATGGCAACAGCGTGCATCTGGCCGATTTTCGCGGCAGCAAGAAGGTGGTGCTAATCTTCTACCCCGCCGACGACACCCCCGGCTGCACCGCACAACTATGCGCTGCCCGCGATGACCGTGACCGCTACGAGCAGGCTGGCGCAGCCGTGTTCGGGGTCAACCAGGCGGGCGCGGAGTCGCACCAGCAATTCGTCAGCAAGTATCAGCTAACCACCCCGCTGCTGGTGGACCACGACCTCAAGGTGGCGCAAGAATACGGCGCGGTGGCCGACTCCGGCCTGCACATCAAGCGCTCTGTGGTAGGCATCAACGAGGCGGGCAAGGTTGTCTACCACGTCCAGGGCTTGCCCAGCACCGATGAGATCCTCGCCGCGCTGGCGGTGGACAAAAGCGCTTGAGCGATATGGATAATAGAGACGAACCGACAAGGGCTGCCGATATAAACCCGCAGCACGAGACTCTGCTACGCACCCTGGGCATCGAGTTCACCGAGCTGCAGCCGCAGCGGGTGGTTGCCACCATGCCGATCACCCCGCGTGTCCATCAGCCGCTGGGCTACCTGCATGGCGGAGCCAGCGTCGCTCTCGCCGAGACGGTCGCCAGCAGCGGCGCATACCTCAACTGCCCACCAGGGATGACTGCCTTTGGGCTGGAGATAAATGCCAATCACCTGCGCCCCAAGCAGAGCGGCACGCTCACTGCGGTTGCCACCCCACTGCACGTGGGGCGCACCACCCAGGTATGGGAAGTAAAGATTGAGGATGAGGCCGGCAAGCTGGTGTGCGTTGCCCGCTGCACCGTCGCCATCGTTCCCGCCAACGGCTAGGGCGTTGTCCCTCCCCAGAGGGGGAGGATGGGTGGGGGAGTTCTCTTACGCAAGGGCGAACAACGGTTCGCCCCTACAAACACACTACGTAACCCAACCCAGGCGATCAAGCCCCATAACTGAAAGGCAGCGGTATACACTGCCAACACCTGTCCGTCGGGGGCGAGATACTGCACGGTGTAAGTATCAGGCGCGGCGGGTGGCTCGATAATCAGGGGCTTGTCGGGGCTGGCATCAGCGGTATGGCTGAAGACCACCTGCCCGCCGCGCACTACCTGGATTTGGCCGCCAACCACCGCACGGCTGGGCGCGACGGAGATGCGTAGGCGGTTGCCGTCGAGCATGGTCACATTGAGCGCGGCGGACGCGCTGGCGTTGCGTGGCGCACCAACTCCGATGATGGGATACCAGGTTTCGTCCCAGCCAATGCTGGCGGCGGGGGCAAGGGTGTTGTTGTCCCAGAAGGTGGGTTGCAACCCGCCCCACATCTCCACGTAATTGCTGTTATCGTCGGTGTAGGCGTGCAGGTCGAACCTGGGGCCGTAGCCGAACAGCTTGAGGCCGGGGGCTTGCTGATGGTCGAATGACTTGACCATGCCCTCCTGTGCGTCGGCGTTGTAGACTGCCGCCCAGTCCTGGGTAGTAGTAGTAGCAAAGAAGCCGAGGTAGTCGCTCCAGTTGCGATAAAGGCTGAGGTCGCGCCCGTTATAGAGCGGCCAACTGAACACGCCGTGCGGCTGGGGCAGGGCGGGGTCGCCGCTGCTGTGTAGGATGGCTTCGTCAATCGGCAGGTCGAAGATGGTATTGAGCGACACATGGTTGCTGCCGCCGGGGTCGAGCATTGTGTTGGTCCACGCCTGGTAGGTGGCGGGCTGGCTGGTGGGGTTGGTTAGCTGCACGCTGAGGTGGTAGCTGGCTTCTTCGGGCCGCAGGCTGATGGTGACGGCGATTTGCACGCCGGTGCTGCGCTCCGTGGTGCTGACGATAATCGAGCCGCTGCCCTCGTGCTGGGTTACGCGATAATCCCACGGCGAGGCTTCAAGATAGCCATGCTCCTGAGTGGGGAAGGCCCATTCTGCGCCGCCTACGCCCAGCCACCAGCCGCGCTGCCCAAAGCTGCTGGGCTTGACCACCGGGTTCTGGTAGACTTCCTGATGGCCGCTCGGCTTGAACAGCACGCCGTAGAGCCGCCCGCCCAACTGGGGCATCACGCTAATCTTGAGGTAGCGGTTCTCCAGCGTAATCAGGCGATATGTCTGTGGCTGTGGCGGGCCAACTTTGGAGAAGTCGAGCCGCTGATAGGGCGCGATGCTGTCGCCTGGCTGACTGTATAGCGCACCCTGATATTGATAGGTGGGCAGGGTGACGCTCTCCTCACCGATGGTGACGCGCTCGGCCAGCAAATCGCGGCCCAGCAGACCGAGGCTAACCTTGTAGGGATTGGGTAGTTCGGGATGGTACTCAAAGCGGTTGCGCTCGAAGTATTGCACCTGCACCCCATCCTCGGTGAAGGGTTCGCTAATGGGGTAGCCGAACAGGGCCAGGCCACCATGCTGCTCCCAGTAGGCGCGGAAAGGGCCGCGCAGGGTGTGATGGGTTGCGTCGAAGTAGAGGACATCGCTGCTGCTGGTGAGTGTATCGGCAGCGGGCGCGAAATCGCGGCCAGCGGTTAGAGCCACGCCAAGCAGGCCAAGTTGCACATCGTAGGGCGGCTGGTTCTCAGGGTGATACTCCAGGCGGGCGCGTTCGGTGTACTGGGTAAGGATGCCGCTTTCGTTGGCGGCTTCGTTTAGCGGATAGCCGAACTGGGCCAGACCGCCATGCTGGTCGAAGGAGGCGACGAACTGCGCGGCCAGGGTGTGGCCGCTTTGACTGTAAAAGCGCCCGCCGCTCTGGGCGACGACCGGGCCGCTGGCAATGGAGTAGGCCAAAAGTAGCAATAGGGTAGCCAAAAGGCTGCGACACTGTGCGGGGGTGGGTTTAATCAAATCGAAATCCTTTATAGGGGCATACACCCCAGGGCGAACAATGGATTGCCCATAGGCATCAAAACAAGGAAAATGGCGCATCGCAGCTGGGGGCTGAACCCCCAGACCCCCAGCTGCTGACCGGCATTAGAGTTGGGGTCGAGCAGCACGGTTGGCAGCGCAGAAGCTGGCAAGATAGTGCTTACGAGCAGCATAAATAAGTTGCAACAGCTGGGGGCTTACCCCCAGACCCCCAGTAGCGCTTCACGGTTTGCCATTTTTCATGCTTATATGAGAGTGCAACCTACCTTCTACCTTCTACCTTCTACCTTCTACCTTCGCCCTAGCTGAGATTATCCAACACCTTCTGCAAATCGGCAGGCAAGGGGCTGACGAACTCGCGGTATGTGCCGCTAGTGGGCAGATTGAAGCCGAGGCGGTGGGCGTGGAGGAACTGGCGAGCCAGACCCGCCACTTCGGGGTCGCGCTTCCACATCTGATCGCCGTAGACGCTGTCGCCAACGATGGGGTGGCCGATGTAGGTCATATGCACCCGTATCTGGTGGGTGCGACCTGTCTCCAACCTGACGCGCACATGGGTATAACGCGCGAAGTAGCCAATCGTTTCGTAGCGGGTGCGGGCGGGACGACCGCCCATCACCACCGCCATCTGCTTGCGTTCGCGGGGATCGCGGTCAATCGGCGCATCAATAATGCCGTTGGGGTGCTTGAGCCTGCCCTGCGCCAGCGCCAGATACTCTTTCAACATGGTATGCGCGTGCATCTGCTGCACCAGGCTTTCGCGGGCGGCATCGTTGCGGGCGACCACCAGCAGACCGCTGGTATCCTTGTCCAGCCGATGGACGATGCCGGGACGAGTGGTGCCGTTCATCGCCAGGGTCGGGTCGTAGCCGAGCAGGGCGTTGACCAGCGTACCAGTCGCGTGGCCCGGCGCAGGATGCACCACCATGCCCGCTGCTTTGTCCACCACGATTACGTCGCCATCCTCGTAGACGATATTGAGCGGGATCTGCTCAGGGCGCAGGTCGCTGGGCGCGGGCGGGGGCAGCAGCAGGCTGACGATTTCGCCGAACTTCAGCTTCCAGCTAGCCGCCCGTCGCGTGCTGCTGACCAGCACGCGGCCATCGTCAATCAGCTTCTGCGCGTAGCTACGCGAGATGCTCAACTCGCCCAGGCTGGCAAGGTAGGCATCAAGGCGCATCCCCACTGCCTGCTCAGGGATGGGCAGGGTGTAACTTTCGCCCGCATCCTCTAGCTCTTCGGTTTCGATTGTTTCATCGGTCACTATTCTATCTTCCACCTTCTACCTTCTACCCTCTACCTTTTCAGCAGCGGCAGCAGCGCGTCGCGCAGTTTATCAATATCGGCCTCGGCTTTGCCGTCGGCGTATTCGACGATGGTGCAGGGAAGCTGAATGTAGACAACCCCAGTACCAGCGTCTTCCACAACGAATCCCCTGAGATGAGCAGCAAGATTGCCGATATACCTAAGTTGCGGCGAGAGCAGATTGGCCCAGTAAACTCCACGGATATTATGGCGCAGATTCTGCCAGTGTTCGCGCCAGCTTGCCGCCTCTTTAACTGCCACGCGGCTGCTCATTTGGGCCAGTGGCTTCGCCAGCGCGTCGGCCAGCATCGCGCCGGGGCCATTGGCGCGACCTCCGCCATCGCCGCCCACACCACCGCCAGCGACGCTGATGTAGCCATAGTCTGCATCGCTTGTCTCGAATAGCGGAGTGGCTATACCGTGCAGTGCGCTACTGAAGACAAACCACTGCAACTCAGCAACTTCTGGCGCACGCTCCAGCACATCGGGGGTATAACTGTCGTCAAGGATGCTGGGGTATTCCAGCAAGACGACATCGAGCGGCAGATCGCCACCGCACCGCTGCACCAGCAGGTTGCAGCCGGGATAGTAGCGGGCAGCCAGGTGTTCGCCCTCGGCTAGCCCCTTGTCTTTTAGCTGGGCAATAGCGGCTGCCGCGTCTGGATAATATGTGCCAGCCATCTCGATCTCGCTCCAGCCTTGCTTGCCCACCTTCGGCAGCCAGTCGGTAACGAGGTCCAATACCTCAGCAATGCCTCGTCCATCCAAGGGTCGGGAGCAGTAGAGGGTAAGCGCGACGCTATAGTTGGGCTGGTGGGTGGGAGGGCGGTGATATGTTGCAGCCTGCCAGCCTGGGGGCAACCCGCCCTGCGCCTCGGCCTTCACCAATATGGAGTAAGTAATATCGGGCGGGCTAATACCTAGATCGGCGGCCAGTTCCTGCGCCCAGGCATCGGCGTAGATTTGCCCGCTGCCGCCGATCAGCTCGTCCATGTAGGTAAGCTCGTTGTCGGCGGTGCGACGATAGTAGGCGCGGTAGCCGCTGATATAGTGTTCGGCGCGGTCGAGGTTTGAGGTTTGAGGTTTCGTAGGGGCGGATTGTGTACGCCCAGAGTTATAGGTTGCGGCAAAGATCTGGTCCAAGGCGGAGACTTGACCAACGTAGCGGGGCGCTTGCTGCTCCACGCCCAGGCCGGGGGTGTGCAGGAAGGTAGGATTGTAGGCATCGAGTTCCAGGTAATCCTCGGTGTAGCGGTCGAGGATGCCGCCCTCGGCGGCGATGGTGTAGCCCCACACAAACTGGTCAATGCTCCACAGCAGTATGGTTGGGCCAATCACGGACAGGTGAGCCAGCAAGGCTTCGGCAGTCGGCTCGTCAAGGCGAAAGATGCCCTCATCCACCACGCTGACCCAACCTTGCAATACAGGCGAGATATAGAGGCTGCGACTGCGCTGCCCCACCAGATTGAGGCGTGGGTCGTAGGGGTTAAGCCGCGCCTCATCCACCAGCGTATAGCCTTGCCCCGCCAGGTGATCGCTAAGGGCGTTGGCGACTCGATCCGATGCGCCATCATTGTCGCCGACATAAATGTGGATTACCGCGAAATCGTGTGCCATGCGCCAAGTATACCAAACAGGCGGGGTATAAACAAAGAACGTGGGCCGGTCTGAAGGGGCGAACCGTTGTTCGCCCGTGGTGAACTCAGGGCATATTCTGTTCGTTGCTAGGCGGCAGGTTGCCAACGCCACTGGTGCTGATAGGGGCAGGTATGTTGCCGTCAGTGCCTGCGGTGCTATTCGGCGCGGGCATCAGCGAGGTGGTGGGGGTAGCCTGCGTGGTGGGTGGCATCAGCATTGGGGCAGTTACAGCGGTAGGCGAGGCGGCAGGTGAGGTCGAAGCGGTGGAGTTGTCACCACAGGCAGCCAGTAGCAGGCTGAGGCCAAGCAACGCAGCGGCGGGCATCAGCTTAAAACGGTTCTTGTTCAAAACGGGGGATGCTCCTCTCTTAGTGATAAACCTTGCCCGTGAAACGGGCGTGGCATTATAACAAATCGTGGGCAGCGTCGCAAGCATAAAAAGACCCCGACCGTATTGGCGGGGTTAACAAGGGCTAGACCGCTCTGTAGGAGCAAATAACGGTTCGCGCCGGGCAATCTTATAGCGGCACGCTACGATGGCTATAAATCACGTTCGCCATCCAGATAGTGGCCGCCATTGCGCCGAGCAAAGCGCCGATGCCGCTGGAAGTAACCAGCGTGGCGCTGACGCTGAACAGCGCCACCATCGTCACGGTAGCGATGGCTCCGCCGATCGCCCCCACCAATGCGCCAATTGCGCCCACGATTGCCAATGCTGCCGCGCCCAGGACTACACGCTTGATATTTTTTCCGTTCATTTGCTAATCCCCCTGTGCTAAAATCGGGCAGTCTGATTGTCACATTATAATACGTGCTACTTGCAGGCTTTGTTACGCTTATACATACTTTTTGCCGCTAATTCGCCCCAATTCGCCACTAACGGCAGGGGCGAGTTGCCCTTGCCGTTAGCATTTTTCGCTTGCCTAGTTGCTGTAAGGCGTTTTAGGCGCTGGCTCGTCGTCCTGCATCGGCACAAAGTAGACATCGGTCGGCTTCCACTTGCTGTTACGCAGGTACTGGGCCTTGACCGGCAACCCGATTTTGACCTTCTCGATGTCAACACCCACAATGCGGCTGAGGAACAGGGTATCGAAGCCCTCGAACTCGACCAGGATGAGGGTGAAGGGAGTTTCATTAAGAAACGCCTCGCCGCCGAAGTAGCAGGTGGTATAGGTGTGAACGCGGCCCTGGTTGGGGAGTTGCTCCCAGGTAGTGGGTGCGCCGCACTCCATGCAATGTGAGCGGGGGGTGGCGAAGCCGTAGTTACACTTGGTGCAGCGGCTACCCATCATCTTGCCCTGGCTGAGACCGACGAAGAAAGGGGTATCCTCGGCGTAGCTGTGGATGTAGTCAATCTCGTAGTGGTACTTGATGATCAGGGGGTCGGTGTTGAAGACGATTGTACCCGAATCGGTTTCGGGCAGCTTGAAGTCCTTGTGCTTGTCTGCCATTTTGACTACCTCCTTTCTATGAGCGGGTGCTCTCCATGATGCTAACGGTGATGTAGGTGCCGGTGCCAGCGTGGCTGTGGATTGCGCCGCGCTTGGCGTTCTTAACCTGGATAAAGTCGTCGCCGCCGAGGTGCTTGCCGATGGTGTTTTGCAGTTGCCAGAAGGCGAACACCGCCTGCATCAGCCCGGTTGCGCCCACAGGGTGGCCGCAGGCAAGCAGGCCGCCGCTGGGGTTGACCGGCAGCACGCCGCCCAGTTCCGACTTGCCATCCTCGATGAACTTGCCGCCCTCGCCATACTTGCAGAAACCCATGTCCTCGTAGGTCTGGATTTCGCTGCTGGTGTAAGCATCGTGCAACTCCACGAAGTCGAGGTCTTCCAGGGGGTTGCGGATGCCCGCCATCTTGTAGGCCAGCCGGGTAGCATTGCGCCCGCCCCTGAAGGAATGGACACCGGGGTACTTGAGGTCCTTGTAGTCGCTCTCGTTCTCGTGTTCGAGCAGCAGCACCTTGCCGTGAGGCCGGTCGGCCATACGCATCGCATCGGTGCCGCTGCCGATGCCAGTGACTAGCACGGGGTCAACCGCGCCCATCTTCATCGCCATCTCCTCGGTGGCGAAGATGACGGTAGCCGCACCATCGGACATGGTGCATATGTCGAGTAGGGTCAATGGTGTGGCAACCATGGTGGCGTTACGCACATCTTCGACGGTTAGCTTGGCCGGGCTTTGGGCGTAGGGGTTGTGCAGGGCGTTGCCGTGGTTCTTAATGCTGACCTTCGCCAATTGCTCGACGGTGGTGCCGAACTCGTGCATATGCCGCTGCACCATCATTGCGTAGTAGCCGCTATAAAAGCCGCCCACTGGGAAATCAAAATTGACATCGGAGGCGAGTGCAATGAACTCGTTGCCCTTCCAGGTGTTGACGTGGGACATGGTCTCGAAGCCGTAGGCAACGCACACATCCATGCGCCCGCTTGCAACTGACTCCCAGCCGCCCTGGAAGCAGAGTCCTCCGGTTGCGCCGCCGCCCTCGATGCGCTTGCTGGGACGCGGCACCAGACCGAGATAGTCTTGCACCATAATGCCAGCCATAAGCTGGCGGGTAAAGTGGTCGGAGAAGTACGAGGCCACGCTGCCATCAATCATGTCCATCGTCAGGTTAGGAACATCACGCATCGCGTAATCGAACGAATCCTTGACCATCAGGCGGAAGTCCTGATTGGGGTTCGCCTTACGAAACTTGGTAATGCCACCCGATACCATGTAGACGGGTCTCATGCTAGTTGAAGCTCCTTTCTAAGCTCACGAAACGGCGGCTACGTTGCCACCGCCGCGCTGATTATAGCAGGCTGCGACGCTAAAAGCAACCGCGCTTGCGCGACATAAGGTCAAGGCGTTATAATAATTCTAATGTTGTGGGGTTATAATGGTTGCACATGGTATTGCGTAGCAGGAGGGACGATGATGGCGAGGGTGAAGATTAAGGAGCTACGGCTCAATCACTTCAGAGCTTTTGAGAACGCTTGTCTTGAGCTTGACGACGAGCTAACCGTTATTGTAGGCCGCAACGGTTCGGGCAAGTCTACCCTGATGGACGCTTTCGAGTTCCTTCGCAGTGCAGTCTCTGACAATTTGGACACTGCTATAGACCGGCAAGGCGGACTTCAAGGAATTAGACAGAGGCAATCCGGCAAAGCTAGGCGCTTTGATGTTTCGCTTGCCGTGGTGCTTGATGTAGAAGAAAAAGACGTGGAAAGGCATCAAGTGCTATATGGATTCAAACTAGGTGCTTACGGTAATGAGGGATTTGCTGTCAAAAATGAGATGCTACTTACAAACAGTGAGTGGAGTGAGTTTCGTCGTGACGAAAAAGGCTTTCAGTTCTCGGATAACGTAACAGGTGTTGCTCCTGTAATAAGTCATAATTCTCTAGCTCTACCTATTATTGGTGGCAGTAGCCCGCTGTGGAGCCTAGTTGCCGAGGCACTGGGCCAAATGCGAACCTATAATCTTGAACCATCTATTATTAGTAATGAACCAGCTATAGATAGGGCAACATGGCTTGAACGTTATGGCAAGAATGCAGGCGATGTTCTGAAGTCGCTACAATCTCGCAAGCCCGAAGCAGTTCAGTGGGTTGTTGAGCAGCTTGAGTTCATCACACCCGGGATTGTTGGAGTTCAAGGTCAAGCTACGCAGGATGGGCGACGGCGCATCATATTTGAACAGGGAGCAGGGAATAGTGTTCATAAGTATACGGCGGCAAGAATGTCTGACGGAACGCTACGTTCTTTGGGCATTCTCCTAGCGCTTCGGCAAGACCCTACGCCCACACTTGTGTTTATTGACGAGATCGAAGACTCTATACATACTAGCGCGCTAAGCGTAATACTAGATGCTGTTGAGGAGAGTGCAGAGCAGATGCAGGTAGTAGTATCATCACATAGCACCGATCTACTTGAACGCAATACCATAAGTGCTGCTCGTATACGAGTAGTTGAATGGCATGATGGCGTAAGCACAATACACTTGTTGAACGAAAACATGATTAAGGCTATAGATGGGCCTTATGAAGATTTGCCTCAGCCCAATTCGGCACCATATACAGTTGGCGAACTACTTAGGTATAATGGTCTAAGTGCCGATGAGATACCCACCATTGTAGAAGGAAACTTCTTTGAGGTGCCGCGATGAGCCGAGATGGATACAGTATTGCTCTAATTGTTGAAGGAGATGGTGAGATTGGAGCGGTACCCAATCTTGTCAGCAGATGGTTTGATGAGCAAGGAGTTCATGACTTTCATGCACAAAGGCAAGTTATTTGTTCGCACAGCTCTGATATGATCAAGAAAGACATAGAACATTTTATTGGATTGGCAGTGGCTAATAGACCGGATGCTATTCTGATTATCGTTGATGCTGACAATAAAGATAAAGGAGATGAGAACAAGCAAGGGAGGTTGGACTGTCCTAAGTACCTTGGTCCTGAACTACTTGCCCGCGCTAAAGCTGCTTGTCCAAATATTCCTGTCGGTGTTGTTCTTGCATACAAAGAGTATGAGGCATGGTTTCTGCACATCTTGCCAGAACTACAGGCAGCAGGAATAATACCTTTCGCAACAGCTATACCAAGTTTCAACAGCGATGAAGAAACGCATCGAGGATGTAAGGAGCGACTAGAAAAGATTATGGGGCGTAAGTACAAGGAGCGTAGAGACCAACTAGATCTTACACGCCACCTACCTACCAGCGGCCCTATTGCTGACGAGATGAAATCCCGTTCGCGCTCCTACCGCCATCTGCTCGATACCCTCGACCAGCTTGCGCTGGACGCTAGAAATAAAGAGGCTTAGACATGGCCCTACCGATTTACGCTGGCGCGGCAGCCAGCAAACCAAATACCCCTACCCGCGCACCCAGCGCGATGGTTGCCACTCCCCACTGGCTGGCGAGCGAAGCGGCGATTGCAATGCTGAAAGCGGGTGGCACCGCCATGGACGCAGCGGTGGCCGCCAACGCGGTGATCACCGTAGTCTACCCACATATGTCCAGCATTGGCGGCGACTGCTTTATGTTGATCCACGACGCGGGCAGCGGCAACCTTTACGGGCTGAATGGCAGCGGACGTGCGCCAGCGGCGGCCTCGATTAGCCGCCTGCATGAGCTGGGCTACGACACCATGCCGGTCAGTGGCCCGCTGGCGGTGACCGTGCCAGGGGCAGTTGATGCCTGGTCGCTGGGCCACGCTGCCTTCGGCAACCTCGACTGGGCGAAGGTGCTGCAACCCGCAATTGGCTACGCGCGCGACGGCTTTCCCATCACCTCGCGGTTGAACTACGCCCTGGGCCAGACTCGCGGCTATATCGGCGCGGATGCGACCGCTGCAGCCATCTTCTATCCTGGCGGCTACCTACCTGCCGCTGGCGCTACCTTGCGTAACCCACACCTGGCCGCCTCGCTGGCCGCGATTGCCGATGGCGGGCGCGATGCTTTCTATATTGGCGCAGTGGGACAGGCAATGGTGGCCGATATTCAGCGGCGTGGCGGGCTGATGACTATGGACGATCTGGCGAACCATCAGACCGATTGGGTGGAACCGATCAGCGCCACCTATCGAGGCTACACCATCTACGAGATGCCGCCTCCAACTCAGGGGTTGATGACCCTGATGGAGCTAAACATCGTCTCTGGTTACGATATGACGGGGCTGGGCGCGGGCAGCGTCGAGGCGCTGCACTATCAGGTGGAGGCCAAGAAGCTGGCTTTCGCTGATCGCGGCTGGATTGGCGACCCCAACTTTGTTACTGTGCCGGTAGCAAAGATGCTATCTAGCGACTACGCGGCTACGCGACGAGCCACGATTGACCCTAATCGCGCTCATAACGTGGTGCAGACAGGCATCAGCGCGGCGGGCGATACCATCTTCCTGTGCGTGGCCGACGGCTACGGCAATCGGGTGTCGTTGATCCAGAGCCTATACTTCGCCTTCGGCGCGGGGTTCGTGGCAGGCAATACCGGCATCGTGATGCACAATCGCGGCGCGTACTTCCAGCTAAATCCTGCCAGCGCCAACGCACTCGCGCCCGCCAAGCGGCCTTTCCACACCCTGATCCCGGCGATGGCTTACAAGGTGGGCGCTAGTCAGCCCAGTTACCTGTTCGGCACTCGCGGCGCGGACGGCCAGCCGCAAACCCAGCTTCAGGTGGTCAACAACCTGCTCGATTGGAATATGGACGTGATGGCGGCGGTCAGCGCCCCCCGCTGGCTACACGGTAGCGCAATCCCCAACGGAGCTGGCACCACCGTGTTGAGCATGGAGAGCCGCTTTCCCAGCGCGGTCCGCAACCGCCTCGCGGCAATGGGCCACGACGTGCAGCTAACCGTCGCATGGGATGAAGCGATGGGCCACGCCCACGCCATCAAAATCAACGACGATGGCACTATGGAGGGCGCAGCCGACCCGCGCAGCGATGGGGCGGCGCTAGGCTTGTAAGGCATTGGCGAACATTGCCCGCATCATACTGCGTATAGCCAAGCGGTGCAGCGGACACTCCGGGATGAAGTAGGTGCGACCTAGCAGGTTGTTGAAGTGGACAACGGTTGAGACGGTGACGTACCAGCCGCGCTGACCCTGCTGCACCAGCACCGACACGCGGTAATCGAGATGGCGATCGTCCTCGCCGAGCAGGATCTCGTTGGCGCTATGCTCATAGACGCGGAAGATGCCCGCCTGCGTGCCGCGTTCGAGGGTAATTGGTTGGCGGGACCCTTCACCTTCGGGCTTAAGGTGAACCACGCTGACTATGCGATTGCGTAGCCACAGCAGCGCGTAAATCCAACCCTGTCGCACGCTACAGAAGGCGCGGGTAACGCTATCTATATCGTGTGGTGCGTCGTCGGGCAGGCGCATCCGAAAAGCCTCGGTGTAATCGGTGCGGCTGAAGACCCGTGCT
>JBBRMT010000124.1:0-13511 GCA_038230695.1 Chloroflexia bacterium | reverse complement strand
TGGCTTACACGCCGGGGGCGTAAGCAATCAAGATAGCCAAACACAGCAATGGCCCTCTTCCATAAGGGAGAGGGTTATCTTTTTGCGGTTGCCTTCCCCACCAATCGCGTGTACAATAGGCACAAAGCGTAACCGAAAACACGGGTGAAGAGGAGGGAGTAGTAATGCCGAAAGTATTGATTGCCGATGCGCTGGCCCCAAAGGCGGCCGCTTTGCTGACCGAGGGCGGGGCGCAGGCGGACACGCGGCTGAAGCTGAAGCCGGAGGAGCTGGCCGCCACGCTGCACAACGATGGCTACGATGCCATCCTGGTACGCAGTGACACCAAGCTGACGCGGGCGGTGTTGGAGCAGGCACAAGGGCTGAAGCTAATCGTCCGAGCCGGGGTGGGGCTGGACAATGTGGACACTGCTGCCGCGCAGGAGCGGGGCATCCATGTAACCAACACGCCCGCCGCGACTACTACCTCAGTCGCCGAACTGGTAATCGGGCTGATGCTGGCGCTGGCGCGGCGCATCCCCGCCGCTGACCGCAGCGTGCGGGCGGGGCAGTGGGAGCGCAAGACATTTATGGGCCGCGAGTTGCGTGGCGCGACGTTGGGGGTGCTGGGGCTGGGGCGCATCGGTGGTGAGGTGGCCCGTATCGCCATGGCGATGGGGATGCGGGCAGTCGCCTACGACCCTTATGTGACAGCGGAGCAGATGGCGAAGCAGGGTGTGACCGCCCTACCGATGGCCCAGGTGCTGCAGGATGCCAACGTGCTGACTATCCACCTGCCGCTTACTGATGAGACCGCCAACATGATCAACCGCTCGCAGATGCTGACCATGGCTCCGGGCGCGTTCATCATCAATGCGGCGCGAGGTGGTGTGCTGGACGAAGCGGCGCTGGCCGATTTGCTGCGCGAGGGGCATATCGGTGGTGCGGCGCTGGATGTCTACGAAAGCGAACCGCCCAAGCCCGACAACCCACTGCTGGCGCTTGCCAACGCCGACCCCAACATGAACATCATCTTCACCCCCCACATCGGCGCATCCACCAATGAGGGCCAGGTGACAGCGGCAATCCAGGCCGCCCAGATCGTGCTGGATTTCTTCAAGCAGGGCTGACAATTGCAATAAGTTGTTAATCTACAATCTACAATCTACAATCTACAACCTGCAATCCCTAGAGCCAGCGTAGCGCCCAGGCGGGCAGTGGCAGTTTCATGCGGGTCAGCCGCCGCTTGTCGTCCTCATCCAGCCCACCGAGCAGGCGGAAGGCAATGGCGAACACCACCCCACCGAGGATGGCAATGCCGAGGTTGAGCAGCGCCGCGCCAACCTTGCCGCCGCTGGATGCGCCGAAGGGATAGCGGTCGAGCCAGACTGCTAGCAGCATCACCAACACCGCCATTGCCGCCGAGGCCAGCGCCACCTTGCGGGCGAAGGCCCAGGGGTAGCGCAGGCCCATGCTGCGCCGTGCGTACACGAACACCACCAGCCGCGAGAGAACACGGGCTATACCAGTCGCTACCGCTGCGCCAACCAACCCGAACGGTTTGGCATCGTCGGGATCCATGTGCAGGATTGTCTGAGCCGCGCCGTCGAACAGGGGGATGAACACCAGCAGCAGGGGGATGGAGACTAGCGAGACCACCCGTGACCACAGCACCGGCTTGAACCGCTCGTAGACCATCAGGATATTATGGGGGATGCTAATCGCTGCCTCTACGAACAGGAACACGACCAGCACAATCGCGACTGGCGAGGCTGCGCCTGATTTAGCATAGAGAACGTAGGTCAGGTTGGTGGTAAGCAACGCCAATCCCACGCCAGCAGGTATCAGCGCCAGAGCCAGAAACTTACTCAAAAGGGTATAGCTCTCCTGCAACTGTGGGGAAGCCTGCGCCCCGGCGGGCAACGCGCCGCCCGCCTGCTCCTTATCTTGCGCGTAGATGCGCGAGAAGAGCGGCACCTGCAAGCCACTCAGCGGCGCCCACAACACACTCAACACCTGGTTGACGAAGTTATAGGCAACCGAAAACAAACTTACACCATCAGCGCCATAGAAGAATGAATAGATTATGATGTTGGCAAATGGAAGGGTGTAGAAATATACACTGATGTTCATAAAATAGGAGATACCGGAGTAGCGCAGGAAGCGGCTCATGAAGCCTGTAGGCAGACTGGTATCCTTGCCTATTCGTGATGCACCGCCTTCACGCATTGCCGTTTCGCTACTCGCCAGCCGCAGCGCCTGCCTGCCTGCTAGCAGTACGCTAACCAGTGGGGTAATTACCATCGCCAGCAGTACGAACTCGATCCTAGCCTGGCCGACGCTGAAGAATATGATGATCAGCGCGGGTTGCAGCATGGTCGCGGCGATGGTAATGATGTTCCAGGCTCGCTGCTTGAAGTAACTGAGCAGGAACTGCATGAAGGTATCGAACAACGCACCCAACACCAGCATTGCCGAAATGGTAAAGACAATCAGGCCACCAAACTGCGCCAGCAAAGTGATGGTGCGGTCGGTCTGCTTATATGCCATCCAGCCAAGCACTGGCCCACTAAAGGCCAATAGAGCGCCAACCAGCAGGACTAGGACGGCTATCTTGAGTGCGATGATCTGCCAAAGGAAGCGGCGCACCAGCGGCGCACCACCTACTCGCTCCACTTCCGGCACGAAGCGAGGTAGACTGCGCTCGATACCCAGATCGGCATAGAGGCCAATTGTGCTAGCCATCGAGCTGATAAGGGCGATTATGCCGTAATCAGCGCGAACCGGCAGCAAGTTGATGAGAATGACACTTGAGGCAATGCTGACCACGAACTTGATGGGGAAGAGCATCGTGTTCCACACCATCGCCCGCGAGGCGGTCTGCGCCAGCGAGGGTGCAGGTAGCGCCGAAGCAATCATCGGCAGCGGTTGCTGGGTGGGGTCGCCACCGCTATCCTGCTCCTGCAAGTCGTCGTCGCTCACTTCAGTCAGTGCTGATTGCTGAGTGCTGAGTGCTGAGTTATAAATGTCGGCTGAACTCTCATCCGACATTGCCTCATCGCCTTCCGCCTTTGCCAATTCATCATTCATCACTAATCACTCATCACTTCCGCGTATCAGGACGGTGTGCGTTCCCTGAAAGAAGAAACGATGGATACGGTAGAGCGGTTGCGCCAGATGCAGGCGACGCAGGGTGGGCAGGATGCGGCGGGCGCGACCCCCCGCTTTGCTGCCCATCACCCGTGCCTCGGCTACGTCGGTTGCATGGAAGCCAGCCCGCTGTGCCTCGCGGACGAAGGCGGCGTAGGTGTAATAGTGCATCTCGCTGAGGAGTTGTTTGTCGTGGAAGTTGCCCTGCTTGCTGCGTCCCTTGCGGGCAATGTACCATTCGGCCAGCGGGCGGGGCAGCCAGTTGACGGCGGCCAGGTGGTAATGCGGGTCGCGGAAGCCGAATCGGTTGGTAATGGTGACGATGGCGCGGCCATTCGGCGCAAGCAGGCGGCGCAACTCGCGCAGCGTGGCTGGCACATCCTGTACGTGTTCCAGCACGTCCCAGGCGGTGATTAGCTGGAAGCTGGCAGCGGCAAAGGGCAACGCCTCGCCCGCGCTATTCACCACCGCAAGGTCGAGGCCATAGCGTCGCGCCCGCAGCTTGATAATCTGGCAGTAGGAGGGGTTGTACTCCTGGGCCACCACCCGCACACCCTGTCGCGCTAGCGCCACCACCAGCCCGCCCATGCCCGCGCCCACATCCAACACGGTGCCGCTGAGTTGAGCGGTGGCGTGGGCGGCGATGTCGCGCAGGTAGGGCTGCTGGTAATCCTCCAGGTGCAGCCGCTTCTGCCGCCAGGCGACGTAGTCGGCCCGCCATGTCATATGCGCCAGCCAGGGATCGATCGCCGCTTCCAATTCGCGCTCTATGTCGGGGTTGGTTGTTTGCATCGTCAATCCAAACTAAAGGACGGCCACTAAAGCAACCGCCCGCCTGCTGTAAGGCGTGGCATCATACCTTGTGCCACGCCTTTATATATTCAGCTTCGTCTATTTGCAAATCGTGTAGTGCGCTACGCAACGTAGCTTCGCTCAACCCCTTGCCCCTCGGTAGCGAGGTTCCCAACTCGCCATTGGCGACCTTCCACTTGATAACAATATGAGCGCCTTTGCCATACCTATCATCCCAACAGCCCAGTAGTTGGAGCGCACGAATAGCCTTGTCGGTATATGTTGGCAGTGAGGGTGATTTTAGATACGCCGCCCTTTATCTCTTTGGTTGCGCTCATATCTAACCTCCTGATGCTATCTTGCAAACAGCCGCTGGGTTCAGTATATGGCGTTATGGTAGCTTTGTCAACCGCTTGTACAGTGCGTAGCCCTGCTTCTGGTCAACCAATTGCCAGGTGGCAGGGTCGGCTTTGATCTGGTCCAGCAGGATCTTCTGCTTCGGTTCGCTTGATGTTGTGTCCGCAATCACATACTGGGCGGCAGCGAGGGGCTGCATTGCATAGTGGGGGTCAGCCTGGAGCAGCCACAGGCCGGAGCGGGGGTTGAGATGCGGAGCGAGGGTGCTGCCTGCGGCCACGGGTGCGCCATCAGGGATCTGCTTGATTAGCTGGGCAGCATCTTCCCACTTGCCATGAGCCAGCTTGCCCGCCTGACCCAGATAGTTGAGAGTATCGCTCTGGCGGGCGATGCCCACTGGCCCTACGCCAAAGCTGAGTATTAGGCAGATGAGCAACATGGCAGCCAGCAATGCTGTAGCTGCTAGCCGCCGCACCCGCTCGTTCAATCTCGCCCATAGCCCCACCCCATGCCGAATATCGGCCAGGCCGCCGATCGCTGCCCAGGTGAGGAACACGGTGATGATGACCTGGTAATATGAGTGGTATGCACTCAGTTGGGTGTTGGTGCGCCGCGATAGCACGTTGAGCAACACGCTGGGTAGGGCGGGCAGCAGACGCAAGGGGCGTAGCAGGGGGATGAACAGGAAGGGCAGCAGCAGCAGCGCCAGGTAAGCAAGCGTTGCGCCCGCCGAGTTGTTGGCAAACAGCAGGGTGGGGTTGGTGAGCAGGTTGCGGGCCACTTCGCCGAGGCTGCCGCCAATGTTGCCGTAGATGTCGGTGGCGACTGCCAGTTTGCCGCCCGCGAAGTTGGGAACGATGAACAGCGTAGCGGCTAGAAACCAGACCAGGCCGACAACAGCGAGAGTCGCAGCGTGCTTCCAACGCACGGCGGGAAGGAAGCTAATATTGCCCGCGCCGTCGGCAACGTAGACCCGGTGGGTGGGTGCAGGTTCGCGCTTGAGTAGGCCGTATACCCCGAAAAGCAGCAGCGCCAGACCCATCTCGCTACGGGTTAGCAGGGTGAACAGCGCCCAGAGCCAGAAGCCACGCCATTGCCCGCGCTCGAAATAGTAGATGGTAAAAAGCATCCCCAGCGCGGCGAAGGGGCGGAAGGCAAACTCGGTCAAGGCGGCGTTCTGCACCGGCGGATAGAGAAGATATAGTGCGGCGAAACCCAACCCCCAGCCGCGCCCGCTGCCTGTTCCCTCTCCCCATTGTGAGATAGGGTTAGGGAGAGGGGCATTAGCAAACTGGTCACGGGCTAGCCAGTATACCGGCAACGCACCCAGCACAGTAACGGCGCACTGCACCGCATAGAGCATCAGCGGCGACTGCCACAGCGCGTAGAAGGGCAGCGTGACGATTACTGGCGAAATGATCAGGTCGGTGCCGAGCAGGCTGGCGCTGAAGTCGGTGCCGCTCACCGCCCAGGGATGGCCCTGCAGTGTATTCCAGATGGACTGCTGATAGAAGGCGAGGTCGAAGCCGGGGCGGAAGGCGTTGAATTGGATCACGTTAGCGGCAAACATCGCCGCGCCCGCGCCTAGCATCAGGGCGGCAAGCAGCAGGCCCGCCCAACGGTCGAGCCAGCCTGTTTGCGTTGGAGTTGCCTGCTCCGCGCTCAACCTTTGGTTAGCCCATGGGCGCTGAGTTCGGCAACCGCCTGCTCACCTGCGTCCTTCGCCTCCTGGGTACGCACCCAATCGAGCAACTCCGGCAAACCCTGCTCGAAGCTGACGGCGGGGCGGTAGCCTAGCGTCTGGCGTATTTTGGAGATGTCGGCGTAGCAGTGGCGAATGTCACCTGCGCGGAACTGACCGTTTACTTGTGGCTTGATGTCTATACCCAGCCCCTCGGCCAGCTTCTCGGCCACTTCCAGAATAGTGAGCGGGCGGCCAGTGCCAACGTTGAATACTTCGTAGTTGGCGGCATCCTGCTCCATCGCCAGCATCAACGCCTGCACGATGTCGCTAACGTGAACAAAGTCACGGCTCTGCAGCCCATCCTCGAAAATTATCGGGCGGTGGCGATTGAGCAGCCGTGCCGCGAAGATGGCAGCCACGCCGGTATAGGGGTTGGAGAGCGCCTGGCGGGGGCCATATGTGTTGAAGAAGCGCAAAGCGACGGTGGGGATGCCATAAGCGTGACCGACTGCCAGGCATAGCTCCTCCTGATCGCGCTTGCTAACTGCATAGACGGAGGTTGGTTGCAACGGCTTGGTCTCGTTGGTTGGGCGGGGGGTGATGATTGCGCTGCAGTGGGGGCAGGTTAGCTCCCACTGGTGGGCGGCTAGCTGCTTCTCACTACGCAGGCCTGGGTATACCGGCCCACAATTGGGGCAGAGGTAGCGGCCCTCACCATAGAGGGACATGGATGAGGCCACAATCAGCTTTTCGACGTGATGGGGTTCGTTCGCCAATATCTCCAGCAGGGTGGCAGTGCCGACCACGTTTACATCGCAGTAGCGCACGATTTCGTACATGGATTGGCCCACCCCTACCTCGGCGGCGAGGTGGAAGACAACATCCACATCGGCAAGGGCGCGGCGCATAATCTCCTTGTCGCGTACATCGCCGCGCAGGAACTCCACCCCATGCGGCAGATAGGCAGGCCGCGCATCAAGGCCATGCACCTGCTCAATCATGTTATCCAGCACCCGCACACTGAAGTCGCGGTCTACCAGCGCATCCACGGTATGACTGCCGATGAAGCCAGCGCCGCCGGTTACAAGCGCCTTCTTAGCCATAGCTCTCCTTTTTGCCCAGTCTGTTGTATTATTCCGCCAAAAGTACCATATGGGGCAGTGGATTACATCATACCCACTTTTACCACCCAAAAGTACCATATGGCACGACTATTATAACACAATCGGCTGCTGTATAGCTACAGGAGAGGGGGAATCACTACTTTTCCCAACTACGATAAGACCGACATCCTTGAACTGGCTGTAGACTTTTAAAGCCCCAGCAGCGCGTCTAGGCAATTGATGCACTCAAAATAAAGCCCCCTACGGGGGTTTAGGGGGGTATTCTAGAAGCGCAATAATGCCCAGGTAAGCACGCAACATACAGACTGCTTACCTGGGTATTAGCGTAGGGTGAGATTCTCCCCAAACCACTACTGGGGGCGTAGGCTAATATATGATGAAGACTTTACCGCTTGGTGTACTGCGGAGCCTTACGCGCCCGCTTGAGGCCAACGTGCTTGCGCTCCTTCACGCGGGGGTCGCGGGTAAGCAGGCCGGCCCGCTTGAGCGAACCGCGCAGGCTGGCATCGAAGGCGATCAGGGCGCGGGCAATGCCGTGGCGGATGGCCCCGGCCTGGCCGCTGACCCCACCGCCTGCCACCTTGATGCTGGCGCTGAAGCGACCGGCGGTGCTGGTTACGGCTAGAGGCTCGTTGATCACCTGCTGGTAGAGCTGGCGACCGCCGAAGTATTCATCAGTGGTCTTGCCGTTGACGATAAGCTGGCCTGCGCCGGGGATGAGGCGGACGCGGGCGATGGCCGACTTGCGACGGCCGGTGCCGTAGAAGTAGCGGGTGCCGGTTATCTGGTGGGGGGTGGTGCTGGTCATCTAACTAACTCTCCTTCTCGCTGCTGTCGCTATCGGCATGGGTAGAGCGGTGGCGCGAGTCGCGCTCCGTTCCCTGGGGGTTGCCAAGCTGCCGTTCGCTGAAGATGTAAGGGGTGGGCTGCTGGGCGCTGTGCGGGTGGTTGGGGCCAGCATAGATGTGCAGCTTACGTAGCTGCTGTTCGCCGAGGCGGTTGCGCGGCAGCATCCCCTTGACCGCTTCTTCGATCGGGCGGGTGGGGTGCTGACGAAGCATATCCAGATACGGCACGCTGCGGAAGCCGCCTGGATAGTTGGAGTGGCGGTTGTAGACCTTCTGCTGCGCCTTGCCGCCAGTAACGACGATCTGCTCGGCGTTGATGACAATAACGAAATCGCCAGTATCCATGTGCGGCGCATAGCCGGGCTTGTGCTTGCCGCGCAACAGCTTGGCGATCTCCGAGCTAAGGCGGCCCAGCGTTTGCCCGGCAGCATCAATCAGGTGCCAGCTTCGCTCGATGTCACCGGCCTTGGGGCTGTAAGTTTTGATGTTTAGCGTCTTCATGTTACCTTTCCTTGCTATCAACGTTTGCGCCTTATACAGCGCACAACCAGATAAATATGTCTCCCCTCCCACGGGAGGGGTTGGGGGTGGGTCCGTGCCGACCCTCAAAACCCCACAAGTGAGCATCAATACGTCACTTGCACCAGGGTCAGGCCCTGCGGCGGGGCAGTGGTGCCAGCATGGCGGCGGTTGCCACTTGCCAGCACATCAGCGAACTGGGCCACGCTCATCCGCCCCCGCCCCACCATCAGCAGCGTGCCAACAATGTTGCGTACCATGTGCGTGAGGAAGGCGTTGGCGGTTAGTTGGACGGTGATTAGCTGTCCATACTCATCGGCCTCGGCACGACAATCGGCCAGGTACATCTCGCGCACAGTGGGGGCAGGCTTCGCGCCACGTCCGCCAGTGCTGGCAAAGGCGGCGAAATCGTGGCTGCCGATTAGCTGCTGGCAGGCCGCCTGCATCGCCACAACATCGAGTGAGTAAACCACCAGCAGCGTATCGAAGCGGCGAAGTGGCGGCAGTGCCGCGCCTTGCCAGATGCGATATGCGTACTCGCGTCGCTTCGCATCGAAGCGAGGGTGGAACTCGTCGCTAGCCTGTGCGATTGCCATCACTCGCAGGTCGGGTGGTAGGTGGGCGTTTAGCGCATCCTGCCATTCATCCAGCTTGAGCCGCGCCCCGCTACCTTCTGCTGGTGGCGTAAAAGCGGCGATCTGGCCGCTGGCGTGAACCCCGCTATCGGTGCGCCCCGCCATGGCGACGCGCACTGGCTGCGCGGTTAGCTGCAAAATCGCCGCTTCCAGTTCGCGCTGCACCGTGCGTTGGTTGACCCCGCTGCGGATTTGCAGTTGCGATCCCTGAAAGCTGCTGCCGTCATAAGCGATGGTCAGCTTGAGATTCATCGCGCTGGCCCTCACCCTGGGGTTAAAGTTCGACAAACTCCAGGCGCATCATCGGCGCGGCATCGCCAAAGCGAGGGCCGATGTGGTAGTGGCGGGTATAGCCACCGTCGCGCCCGGCAAAGCGGGGGGCGAGTAGCTCAAACAGCTTGGCGGTGAGTAGCTTGCTGTTCAGCGCGGCCATCACCAGAGCGCGGTTGTGCGGGTTATCCTCGCGGGCGAGAGTAACCAGCCGCTCGGCCATGCTCTTAATCTCCTTGGCCTTAGCCTCGGTGGTGGTCATATGCTCATGCTCGACGAACGAGACCAGCATATTGCGGTAGAGGGCGCGGCGTTCGCCACTGTTGCGGCCCAGGTAACGCCCGGCGATGCGATGTTTGGTTGCCATTGCTCTTTATTACTCCTCTGCTTCTTCTTCGTCGGCTAGCTCTTCATTCAGTTCGTCGTCGGCGAGCATATCCTCGTCTTCATCGGCGGGTTCGATGTGGCCGCTGCTATCGTAGTCACGGGCCAGGTCGCTATCAGCAGGCAGCAAGCCACGCTCCATCAGGCGGCCTATCAGTTCGTTGTACGACTTGTCGCCAAAGTTGCGTACCGCCATCAGATCCTTGCGGTCCATCTGCAAAATCTGCCCCACCTTGGTCACGCTGCTACGTTTGAGGCAGTTGTAGGTACGCACCGACAGGTTCAGTTGCTCAATCGGCATCTCGGCGATGTGCGATGGGATGGGTGCGATGCCAGTCGGGCGATGGTCAGCGTGGCTGGTAACTGCGCCCTTGCGGAAGCTGCCAATCAAGGACGTGTGCTGCACCATGATCTGCGCCGCCGTGCTGAGGGCATCGGCAGGGTCAATCGTGCCATCAGTCCAGATTTCGATCAGCAGGTTCTCGGTTGGCTCGATGCCATCACGCTCCACCAGGTAATTGACCTTCGGCACTGGGCTGAAGATAGCATCAACCGGAATGAGGCCGATGGTAGGGTTGTCACGCCCCTCCGACGAGTAGTAGCCGCGCCCGCGTTCGACGGTTAGTTCCATCTCCAGGCGGGCTTCGTCGCCGTCGAGGCTAGCTAGTGGCTGCTCCGGGTTGATCAGTTCGACGCTGCTGGGCAACTGAATATCGCCTGCGGTAACTATGCCAGGGCCACTGTAGCTGAGGCGCATCGTAACCGGCCGATCCGAGTAGCTGCGTAGGCGAACCTTCTTTACATTCAGCACGATTTCGGTCACATCCTCCTTGACTCCGGCGATGGACGAGAATTCGTGGTAGATGTTATCTATACGGATGTTGGTCACGGCGCTGCCCGGCAGCGAGGAGAGCAGGATGCGACGCAGCGAGTTACCCAGGGTCGCGCCATAGCCCGGCTCCAGCGGGGCAACCATGAAGCGGGCGTAGTTTTCGGCGGTGGCAACACAGTCCACCTTCGGCCAGGTCTGCTCTGCCATGAGTCCTCCTTGTTGAGTGGGAATTACGGTTGCAAGGTCGCTCATGGAGGTTATCGGCTATAGAATTCTACGATAAGCTGCTCGTTGACGCTGAGGTCAACGTCGGCTTTGGTTGGCAGGCTGATAATGTTGCCGCCCATGCCACGCGCATCGAGACTGAGCCAGCGCGGTGGCATATGCTTGACCAGAGTCTGGCCGACCACCTTGAAGTATTCGAGGCCGCGACTCTTATCCCGCAGCATGATCTTGTCGCCATTCTTCATGATGTAGGAGGGGATGTCGGTATTAACCCCATTGACGGTGAAGTGGCCGTGGCGCACCAGTTGGCGAGCCTGCTTGCGCGAGTCGGCGAAGCCGAGGCGATAAACGATGTTGTCGAACCGTAGCTCCAGGATACGCAGCAGGTTTTCGCCAGTCGAACCCTGCTGACGGTTGGCTTCCTCGAAGTGGCGCTCGAACTGCCGCTCCAGGACACCATAGATGCGCTTGGCCTTCTGCTTCTCCCGAAGCTGAACGCCGTAATCGCTGGGCTTGCGGCCACGCTTGGCAGCGTGTGGCCCAGGCGGAACATTGCGCCGCTCGATGGCGCACTTGGGGGTGAGGCAACGATCGCCCTTGAGCAGCAGCTTCATCCCCTCACGTCGGCACAGTCTACATACTGGCCCGATATATCTCGACAAAGTAATCTTCCTCCGTAAACATTTATAGCGGAAACAAACCTGCAATTTAGACACGACGGCGCTTGGGTGGGCGGCAACCATTGTGTGGAATGGGAGTTACGTCGGTGATGCTGACCACCTGCAAGCCGCTGGCCTGCAAGGAGCGGATCGCCGCCTCGCGGCCACTGCCTGGTCCCTTGACGAAGACCTCGACCTGGCGCAAGCCGTGTTCCTGGCTTTTGCGGGCGGCATTCTCCGCCGTGATCTGGGCAGCATAGGGGGTGCTCTTGCGTGAACCCTTGAAGTTGTTGGCTCCCGCGCTGCTCCACGATAGCACGTTGCCCTTTGGATCGGTCAGGGTAACGATGGTGTTGTTGAAGCTGGATTGAATGTGTGCCTGGCCGCGCGGCACTACCTTACGCTCACGGCGCTTGGCACGGGCGGCACGGGCCTTCTTGGCGGTTACGGCAGTGGACTGCCCCTTCTCGGCCATTGTTGCTCCTTTATTCTACAGATATTTTAGCAAGGGCGTAAATTACCGCGCCCCTTCATCTCAGGCTTGCTGGGTAGCGCCTGACCTGGCTGGCGATTGCTTGGGTTGGTCGTGACCGGGCGTTTGAGGTACGCAGCGGCTAAAGCTGCAACGCTGGTATCAATACTCAACCACTTAATCGCCAGCCGAAGGTCGTTAACTACTTGGTCGCCTTCTTCTTGTTGGCAACGATGCGGCGCGGGCCACGGCGGGTACGCGCATTGGTGCGGGTACGCTGCCCATGTACCGGCAGGCCGCGACGATGACGGATACCGCGATAGCAACCGATGTCAATCAGCCGCTTGATGTTCATATTGACCTCGCGGCGTAGGTCGCCCTCGACGCGGTACTCGCGGTCAATGATGTCGCGCAGGCGAGTCACTTCTTCTTCGGTGAGCAGGCGGGTGCGGGAATCGGGGCTAATTTTGGCCTCGGCCAGAATCTTCTTGCTGGTGGTGGGGCCAATGCCATAGATATAGGTGAGCGAAATCTCAATCCGCTTGTCGCGGGGAATGTCTACACCGGCTATTCTTGCCAAAGGGTCGCTCCTTCTGTCCTGATTGTAGAATGTAGAATGTAGAATGTAGAGTGTAGAACGTAGATGGTGATCGAAGGCGGGCCTCTAATCTACAATCTACAATCTGCAATCTACAATCGCCTTAGCCCTGGCGCTGCTTGTGCTTGGGCGTGGCGCTGCAAATAACGATAACCACACCCTTGCGCTTGATAATCTTGCAGGATGGGCAACGCGGCTTGACTGATGCTCGTACTTTCATGGTTACAGTTTCCTCTCCAACCCCTCTGCTGCAGGGGACTAGCGATAGCGATAGGTAATCCGCCCACGACCGAGGTCATAGGGGGAAAGCTCGACCAGAACGCGGTCGCCCAGGGCGATTTTGATAAAGTTCATCCGCATCTTGCCGGAGATATGGGCAAGTACCTTATGCCCATTATCCAGTTCGACACTGAACATGGCGTTAGGCAAGGCTTCGACAATCTTGCCATCTACCTCAATTACATCTTTTTTAGGGTTGTTCTTCTTAGCCATAAAATCCTTTAGCCAATAGGCTCTAGCTTTGCCTCGGTAGGCGCACTCTGCGCCTCACACAAATATGCCGCCCAGCAGACAACAGGCGGGTCTGGCACATAACGCGCCAAAGCGTATTGTACCACATTTCGTGCTTGCGCGTCAAGCTAGGGCAGGGTCATTATCTCCGGCCCGTTCTCAGTAATTGCCACGGTATGCTCGAAGTGCGATGACAGGGCGCGGTCCTTGATAACTACCGCCCAGCCGTCGGCGGCCACCTCTACATCGGGCGAACCGGCGCTCAACATTGGCTCGATGGCGATTGCCATGCCGGGGCGAAGCATCATACCGTCGGTGGGATATCCCTCAGTCGGCACGTGCGGGTCTTCGTGCATCGCGGTGCCGAGACCATGGCCGCCATAGTCATGCACCACATGGAAGCCCAGCCCTTCAACATACTGCTGGATCGCATTGCTGATTACGCCAATGTGGTTGCCCGCCTGCGCCTTGCC
>JBBRMT010000123.1:0-13641 GCA_038230695.1 Chloroflexia bacterium | reverse complement strand
TTCGTCGAAGGTTTGCAGCAGGCTCTCGCGCATCCCGCGAAAGGTGGGGTTGTCGAGGTAGCCATTGTTGGAGATAAAGGCCAGCATCCCCTTGCCGGTGCGGTTGATGCGCCACTGGGCGAAGCGGATAAACTTCACGTAATCATCATTCAGCCATTTGGGGTTGCGCTCGCCCAGCGGCTGGCCGTCCACGTGGAAATAGCTGTCGGCAAGCTGCTGCTGGCTCATGAATTGCGGGTTTTTGGTCAGCTTATCGCTGGCCTCGCCATGCAGCAGGTAGGTGATCCACTCGCCATTGTTGGCCGAGGTGCCAGAGTAGGGCGGATTGCCGAGCACGACCATCACCGGCGCGTTGTGCTTCACATCGTTGGCGGCGTTGGCTTCCTGCGCCAGATAGTCGGCGAATAGCGCCTGCTGCTGGCCCTCTGGTTCATCGAGCGTATTGGTCAGGTAGATACGCAGGCGGTCATGCTCGCCAAACTCGTAGCCGTGTTCGCGCAGTTGCAGGCTGAGTTTGAGGTGGGCGATGGTGTAGGGAGCCATCAGCAACTCGAAGCCGAACAGGCGGGGCAGCAGGTGGCGAGGGACGTAGGCGGGCCACGCGCCTTCTTTCTTGCCCGCGAAACTCTCATCGTAGATCTGGCGCACCACCTCATGCAAAAACGTGCCGGTGCCGGTGGCGGGGTCGAGGATAACTACTGGTGTCTGGATTGGGGTGCGGTCGCTGGCGGTGGGCGGCGGGTTGACGCTGACCGTGCCGGTGTCGGCCAACCCCTCCAGCAAACCGAACTCCTGCTTGAGCAAATGGTCAACGCTACGCACGATATAGGAGACGACTGGCTCCGGCGTATAGTACACCCCGCGCCCCTCGCGCAAGCTGCGGTCGTAGGCGGTGAGGAATGTTTCGTAGAAGTGGAACACCGGATCCTGCCGCTTGGTCTCCTTGCCAAAGTCTTGTAGGATTGCCGCCATATCCACATGGGCAAGCAACTCCACCAGATCGTCTACCGCCCACAGGAAGGGCATCGCCTCGATGTCCGGCCCGGCAATCTCGCCGAAGAACTTACGCAGAAAGGGGTTGCTGCGGGGCAGGTCGTAGGGGGCGTTGCGGCGGGTGAATTGCTGGTTGGGTGGAGCGTAGCAGCGGGCGGCGAACAGGCCATAGCAAACCGTCTGCGCGTACATATCGGCAAACTTGGCATCGGTAAGGTCGTGCAGCAGCACTTCGCGGAAGCCGCGCAACTGGTCTTGCAGGGTGGCGTTGCTGCCCCGCGCCAGTTCGTCGCCGATGCCGTCGCGGATGCTGCGGGCCAGGCTTGCCATCCGCTCGGCCAGATCCTTTGGGCTGGTGACGGTGAAGGTTTGCGCCTTGATGAAGCTGGCAAGTAGCTCCCCCGCCTTGTCTGCCGTGGTCGCCAGCCTCACCTTGCCGCGCTGCAACGTTCCCAGCGTCGCCACCTCGCGCCGCTTGCCGCCCACATACCAGCGGAACTCAAGGTAGTCGGTAAGGATCAGGTTGCTAAGGTCGCGGCGGTAGCGGGTCAGTTGCTCATCGTCCTCGATGCGGTCGAGCGACAGGCCGATATCCTTGGTCTCGATGTAGCCAATCGGCACATTAGCGCGGGAGATGCGGAAGTCGGGCGCACCAGCGGCGATGCGCTTCGGCTCGTTCAGCGCGGTAATGTTGCGTTCCAGCGATTGCACCAGCGTCTGCAGCGTGGACCGATACGAATGTTCGGTTGCCCCACCCGCCGCATAGATGCGCTCGATGTCGCTAACGTAGCTGCTAAGGTTGCTCATCATGACCCCCGCTTATAGTATGTCGCTGCTGCAGCTACACTCTATCACAACGTGTAGCAAAATGCAACCCCCCAACAGTGACAAACCATAGGTATGCAAGATTGAGACAGGGCGCAATGAGTTTGCGCCCCTACATGGCGGTGGGTGCAATCTGTAGGGGCGCGGATTTATCGCGCCCTGGCCGAATTTGCAATAACCCTAATATTACAGCCCCAGCAAACAGCGTAGCTTGCGGTTGGCATTGTGGTTAGGCGACAGGGCGTATGCGATTCGCCCCTACATCAATCCGTTCCATTTGCACTATCTGAGGCTGTAATACTAAGTGACCAACAACCTTACCACCACTCTACCGCTGCGCTAGCTTCTTCTAACCGCCAAAGCAGCCGGGAGGGAAAGACAACCCGCTGGCCTATTCTCATTATCAGTTTCACTGCCACCCAGTGACAAACTGAAACTGATAGTGAGAGTGGCTGGTTCATTCCCTCGCGGCTGATTCTCACTATCAGTTTCACTGCCAACCCATTGTCAAACTGAAACTGATAGTGATAGTTGTATTGAGGGATTATCTTCTCCTCCAGGTGACTATCACTGTCAGTATCACTCCACATCATATGAGTGGAGTGTTATGAAACTGATAGTGAGATTGATAGCGGGTTGGCCGGTTGGTTTTGCTCCGCTTCTGTTCAAACCTCAAAACTTCCGCAAGGTTATAACGCTCACCTCCGGCCTGACGTTGAGGCGGTGGGCGATGCTGCTCATCCCTATGCCGCGATTGATGTATAGCCACATCCCATTGACGTTGTAGCGGCCTGCCAGCCACTCCCTGTGATTGTGGGGCAGTGCGGGCGGCCCGACCAGCGGCAGCTTGACCTGCCCGCCGTGGGTGTGGCCGGATAGCTGTAGGTCAATGGGCGGTTCGAGGCGCGAGGCGCGGGCAGCGAAGTCGGGGTTGTGGGCCAGCAGGATTTTAACATCAACAGCGGGGATGCCTGCCAGCGCCTGCTGCAAGTTAGCTTGATGGGAACGCAGGTCGTCTACGCCCGCCAGCCAGATGCGCTGGCCGCCCTGCTCCAGCGCGACGTTGCGATTGCGTAGCATGGTTGCGCCAATGCGCTCAAGCTGGCGGGTAACAATACGATCGCGGCCCAGAAAGTCGTGGTTGCCGAGGATAGCATAGACTCCCAGACGCGCCTGCAGGTTGGCGAGGCCATCAGGGAAGGCTAGTTTGCCCTGCTTGGATACATAATCACCGAGCAGGCAGACGACATCGGGCTGCACGCTGTTCGCCATCACCACCACCTGGGCTAGATGTTTGGCCTCGATGCGCCAGTTGTAGTGAACATCGCCGAACGCGACGATGCGAAAGCCGTCGAAGGCGGTGGGCAGGCGGGGAATAGGAATGTCGGTGTGGGTTAGCGCAAAGCGAAAGGGAGCGACGAAATAGCTATAGCCCAGCGTGCCGAAGCTGAGGAGCAACCGGCCAAAGGTGCGCTTCAGGCGACGGCTGGGGGTTTCGTTGCTGATCATTACTGGATGATACCGACCTGGCGCAGCGTCTCACGCTGCAAGGCGAACAATTGGGCCAACCCCTTGTCGCCCAGAGCCAGCAGTTGATCGAGCGTGGCGCGGCTGAACGGCTTGCCCTCGGCGGTGCCTTGCACCTCTACGTAATTGCCATCGCCAGTTTGCACGATGTTGAAGTCTACCTCGGCCCGCGAGTCTTCTAGATAGGCAAGGTCCAACCTCGGTTCGCCATCTACCATGCCCACGCTGATCGCGGCAATCGCGTCCTTGATCACCCGCTTGCTGCCAATCAGGTGCTGCTGCTTCAGCTTGTTGACCGCAATCGCCAGCGCCACATAAGCGCCAGTAATCGCCGCCGTGCGCGTGCCGCCATCGGCCTGGATCACGTCGCAGTCAATAGTCAAGGTGCGTTCGCCCAACGCCGAGAGGTCAGCGATACCGCGCAGGCTGCGACCGATCAGCCGCTGGATCTCCTGCGTCCGCCCGCTGAGTTTGCCAGCGGCGGCCTCGCGGCGGTTGCGCCCTGGGGTGCTGCTGGGCAGCATACTGTACTCGGCGGTAATCCAGCCGCCTTTGCCCACGCGATGGAGCGGCACTTCCTCCTCGACCGACACCGCGCAGATCACCCGCGTCTGCCCAAACTCAATCAGCACGCTGGCGGCGGGGAACTGCTGGAAGTCGGTGGTGATGCGCACATGGCGCATCTCGTCGTTGGCACGCCCGTCGGGGCGGGGGTTCTTAGGCATAATTTCTCCTTATTTACAAGGTTTGTAATTAATCACTCATCTACAATATCTTGACTGCAAGCAAAGATATAACTGCCCACGCAAAGGTTATGCCGAGGACAACGGCAATAACATTCGCCATCTGACTTTCAGTGTGTGCGATTAGCGTTGGTGCGCTTCACCAGGGCGGGCCACCGCCCGCCTCTACGCTAGTGCAACCCCATCCCTGCATCAACGTTGACGGCTTCGATTGGCGTTGATGCGCTTCACGATTCTCCCTCACCCTGCCTCTCCCGCTGGGAGAGGGGATTAGAGTCGCCTTGCTCGGCTTCCTGCTCCTCCGCCACGGCACGGATTTCGGCTAGCCGCTTCTGGACGCGGGCTTCCACGCCCCGATCGGTGGGGACGTAGTAGCGACGACCTTTCAAGGCTTCGGGTAGACCCTCCTGATAGACGTAGCCGCCCTCATAGTCGTGGGCGTACTTGTAACCCGCGCCGAAGCCGAGGTTCTTCATCAGGCGGGTGGGCGCGTTGCGTAGGTGCAGCGGCACCGGGTCGGTGCGGGTGAGGTGTACGTCCTCCTTGACCGCTTTGTAGGCGGCGTATAGCGCGTTGCTCTTGGGCGCGATGCTGCAATATACCACCGCCTCGGCCAGCGCCAGTTCGCCCTCCGGCAATCCGATGAAGTGAACCGCCTGCTGCGCCGCCATGCACACGCTGAGAGCGTTGGGGTCGGCCATGCCGATGTCCTCGCTGGCGAAGCGCACCACGCGGCGGATGATGTAGAGTGGATCCTCGCCCGCCTCCAGCATCCGCCCCAGCCAGTATAGCGCCCCATCGGGGTCGCTGCCGCGCATCGTCTTGTGCAACGCGCTGATGATGTCATAGTGCTGGTCGCCGCCCTTGTCGTAGAGCAACGCCCGTCGCTGCATTGCATCCTCTACCGCCGCAACGGTGATAACCTGTGCGCCGCTTTCATCCGACTGAGCGGCATCGGTTGCCAGTTCCAGAGCGTTGAGCGCGGAGCGAGCATCGCCGTTCGCCAGCGTCACCAGCGCGGTGAGCGCGGTATCGTCCATCGTAATATGCTGACCGCCCAGACCACGCTCGTTGTCGTTAAGCGCCGCAACCAGCATGGCGCGGATCTCCTCATCACTGAGCGCCCGCAGGGTGAAGACGCGGCTGCGCGAGAGCAACGCGCTGTTCACCTCGAAGCTGGGGTTCTCGGTAGTCGCGCCAATCAAGGTGATGGCGCCATCCTCGACGTAGGGGAGAATTACATCCTGCTGCGCCTTGTTGAAGCGATGGATTTCGTCAATGAACAGGATGGTACGCTGGCCGTTCTGCAAACGCAAATCCTGGGCCTGCTCGATGATGCGGCGAAGGTCGGCCACCCCAGCGGCCACTGCGCTAACCTGCACGAACCGTCCGCCCACCGACTCAGCCAGCAACCGCGCCAGGGTGGTCTTGCCACTGCCGGGCGGCCCCCACAGGATCAGGGAGGTCAGTTTGCCCGCCTCCACCGACTTACGTAGCACTCGCCCCGGCCCAATGATATGTTCCTGGCCCAGAAACTCGTCGAAGTTGCGTGGGCGCATTCGCGCCGCCAGCGGCACGTAGCTGTCGCCGTGCGTAACTGCGGCCTCGCTATCAAGGCCCAGCATTCCTACCTGCCGCCCTGCCTTCTTCGCTTTGTCTTTTGCCTGCGCCATATGGGGGTATTGTACTTTACCTGTTGCCTTGCACGCAACCCGCGCCTTTTTCTTAAAATAGGGGGCAGATATAAGATATAAGTCCTATATAGCGGGACAATAGTACCAAAGTGCTTGCAATGGCGCGGCCTATAGGTAATAATGGTTCAACCTTCAAACCCTTCCCTTATAGGAGCGCACCCTACAATGATAACCTATAACCGCGACCTTGAGACTAGAACCGGACTGGTACCAGCGCTTTCCCTGGGCAAAGCAGTGCCGATGAACGAGCATGAGCTAATCGCTAGCTGCCTGAATGAGCCGGACAATATCGCTGCCATCGAAATCAATGTCAGCATCGTTAGTGATCTGATACTCAAGCTCCTCTATTATGCAGCTACCTGAACGGCTTCGAACTGGCCGCGAAGATACGCCTGCCATTTTATAACGTACTTGATGTCGTGGTGCAATCATTGCGCCGCGAAGACCTGATCGAAGTGACCGGGGCGAATGGTGTCGGCGCGGCTGGCTACCAGTACCTGCTGACCAACAAAGGCATGGCCCGGGCCGAGACTGCGTTGCGTCGCTCTGGCTACATTGGACCCGCCCCCGTGCCTCTAGCCAGGTATATTGAGATGGTGTTGGCGCAGACCCCTCGTGTGCAGGATATAAATCGCGCTACGGTTACACATGCGCTCACCGGCATGATACTAACCCCAGAGATGATAGATCAGGTGGGTGCCGTGGTTAGCTCCGGGCGCTCCCTGTTTCTGTTCGGTTCGCCCGGCAACGGCAAAAGTATGCTCGCCGAGCGCAAAGGTGGAATGTTGGGCGATACCATCGTTATCCCTTACGCGATTGAGGCCAATGGTCAGGTAATCCAATTCTTTGACCCCAATCTACATCACCCTGCCGCATTCAGCGATGGCGGTCAGACGACCCCTGCAGCAGACAACTCCACCAACCTGGAGCAATGCGAGTATCCCGATCGGCGCTGGCTGCAGATACAGAAGCCAGTGGTGGTAGTTGGCGGTGAACTGGCAATGGAGAGCCTCGACCTACGCTACCACGCCGATGCTAACTTCTACGAAGCACCCTTCCAGTTGAAGGCCAACAATGGTGTTTTCCTCATTGACGACTTTGGCCGCCAACAGATGAGTCCGCAGCAACTGCTCAACCGCTGGATCCTGCCACTGGAGAAACATATAGACTTCCTCACCCTACACACTGGCAAGAAGCTGATGGTGCCATTCGAGTTGTGCCTGGTACTATCCACTAACCTTGAACCTGCTGACCTGGTGGACGAGGCGTTTCTGCGCCGCATCCAGAACAAACTCTATATGCCGAACCCTACCATCGAACAGTTCACCCAGATCTTCATCAGCGAGTGTCAGCGCCAGGGTGTGCCTTACAGCGCGGATAGCTTCAACTATCTTATCCAGGAGCATTATGTGAAGGCGCAGCGACTCGCCCGTTGCGTACACCCCCGCGACCTGCTTCGCCAGTTGACTGGCTATGCCCGCTACCATGGCATTCCGCCCCAGCTTACCCCGCCGCTGATCGATCAAGCCGCTAGCACCTATTTCACCATACTCAAAGCTAACTGTGCGGCGAAACCTTTTGGTCCGCTATTCGTTGGATTATTCAGAAGAGGTCTGTAACTTCTTTCCATAGTGACTGCACTAAAACTTTCCTGGCAAAATTCATTGGCAAAATGCTCCGAGGGTATTGCAATTTGCGATCTACTGTGCTATAATAGCAGTAGACTCGCTGACAAGAGATACTTTATCAACCTGCTCGCTGAAAGGAGCAGATCATGATAACTTGATATAAGCTCACCCCCCCCCTTCTACTTATGGTAGCAGCAATACTGGTGTGCGCTATTGCATTTAATAGCCAAGCGCAGCCAGCCAACTCCTCCGCTCTCAGTTCACAATCCCAACCACATATAGCTCCTACTGATACAAACCTATGTCCCGGGGGCAGCCCGAGTTTTTATGATGTACCCCAGGGCTACTTTTATGGCGAAGCAATACAGTACATGGCCTGCAAGCAAATTATAACTGGCTATCAACCTAATCAGTGTGTGGGTTCGGGTACGCCAGTACCTAACAGCAATTTCTTCAAGCCTGAATCATCCGTTACCCGCGATGAATACTCGCGCATCGTTGTAGGCACCTTCCACTGGCGGTATCCAACCTCACCGCCTGAGCCACCTAGCTTTACTGATATAGCCGATGATTTTGTTCAGATTAACATTGAACAAGCATACTATAAAGGCGTTATCTCTGGATACACTCCCTATCTGTGTGGTCAGTATCAAGCAACATACCCATGTTTCAAACCCAGGAAGAACATACGGCGCGATGAGATGACCAAACTTGTTGGCTTTGCCGCTGACTATCCTACCCCCACCCCGACTCCCTCTGATCCCACCCCGACACCAAATCAGAGATACAACGATGTAGCACATGACTACTGGGCTTACTCCCTTATAGATCATGCGACTGCGATTGGGGCTGTGACTGGCTTCGACAATAATAACCAGCCTTGTACTGACATGAGTAATGGCTCATGCTACTTTGTACCCGGCAGGGATGCCACCCGCGCTCAGATCGCTCAAGCCATCTTTGCTTCCGCTAACGGTCCGTCAAACGGTATGTTCGATCATTGCTGCCTTACCTACACGCCACCGCCTTATCATACGCCTCTACCCCAAGACGCTGCTGATGGTCAGTGGGAAGGCACCAACAACATGACGTACGCCCTCAATGGTGATCCACACCTTGTTGACCCATTTATTCCTGGCGGTCACATGGCTGGTTCATACCTTGGATCAGACGCATTTAAGGCTGATGCTTCTGACTTGGAATGGATCTATCCCAACTGGCTATTCCTCTACGATACTAACAGTGAGTGGCCTAACGGCCAATGTACTGGCTGCGACCACTGGGTACCATCAATGGTGTTCCATGTGGTTGACAATTACGGCAATGAGAATTGTTCTGCTGGTCACTACGACAGTGTATTTCAGTCCGACTTCCCGTCAGCATCAGGCTATATACACTCACCGTGCCTACTCGGGAGGCTTAGTGAGCTGAGGATTTATCCTCTGTCTGTCGTTAGCTTCGTCTCTGATACCCCTTACTATGTAAGTATCATATGGCATCAGGATTGCTGCTACACGCATAAGATAACAGCTGACGATTATTATCTCAATATCCGAACAACCGATCTTTCGCCAGCACGGCGCGACTACCTCGGCAAGTTTTGCTTTGATCACAGCAGCAACGTAGTTACCTGGTGTGCTGCTCCGTAAGCGGTGTCGAAACCTCACAAAGGTAATGGGCGGCAAGCTAATTGTTGTCCCACATATAGTAAAGGAGAACCAGATGGAACCCTCTACTCCAACTCGCATCTTTACTGCTATCACAATGCTTATAGTAGCTACTCTCATGTTGGCAGCCTGCGGCGGGGCTTCTAGTGCAAGTCTACAAACATCCTCAGCCCAGACTCAATCCTCACCTCAACTGCAAGCAAATTCCACTCCTGCCCCAACCGCACTGGTGCGTAAAGCCGATTTCGGGGCGTGGAGCTACTTCGCTCAACGCATGGGCCATGACACGATTAGGCCCTTTGGAGGTAATCAGATTAACCCCGGCGACATCTACGCCACGGTTAACTACAAATCTGACACCGCCGATCAGGTACGCAGCTATGTAGATGCCAACCGAAGCCAGTTGCCGAAGGTCGAGGCTATGAGTGGAAAGGTAGAGGTGCGGATAACTTTCCGCAATTATCTTCAGCCCGATCAATTCCGCAACTGGGTCAAGACGTACAACCTCAGCCAACCCTGGTCACTGATGCGGGCGATTGATGACCCCCAAAAAGGCAACGGCTACATCACCATGTCCATTACTCCGACTCAAGATGATCCTGATCCACTACCTCAATTCTACATGAACTTTCACCTAAGTGGCCTTAAAGACCACCATCCCGGAGCTGTTTTCAAGGGGGTCTACTTCACTCGCGGCTGGGTTGATGCTGGGCAATTGGCAGCAATCGTCAGTGACACGAACGTGTACTTCGTTGACGTTACGCCCAATCTGGTACGCATGGATCTGGCTGCCAACGGTATAGATGGCGGTGACAAGGCCGATGTAACAGTTGAGCCCGATACGCCGTTCCACACTATGGAGCTGGTAGGGCTGGATCAGTTCAAGTAAGGCACAAAGAAAGGGACGCGGCATCTTCGGCGCGTCCCTTTTGCGTGTGGCTACGATAATCGCTTTGCCACCTGCCCCCACCCCAACTCTCCCCCGATATGGGGAGGGAGATAACCCCCACCCCAACCCTCCCCAGATATGGGGGAGGGAGTTTTATGCGCTAAATATCGCCCTCGTCTGGGCCGGAGCGCGACGGGAAGGCATTTACCCCCGCGCTGGCGGCCAGCCAGTTGGCGTACATCGCGGTGCGGCCCCGCCCGGCAGGCTGGTCAAGGTCGAGTTCATTTGGCGATATTGCCAGTGGCAGCCCCGGCTCCTCGGCGGTGGGATGGCCGGAGTTGAGGGCGCGGACAATCAGCCTGCCGCTAATCTCGAATACGTGACCGACCCCGCGCATCATCACGGCGGGCAGCAGCAGCAGCGCTTTCAGCCCTTCGTGCGACCGTCCATACTTCTCGTCGTAATCGGCAGTGGCCTGCTCAGGGCTGATCTGTTGCCCTTGCTCGGCCAGGCTGTAGCGATGGTCCATCACCCACAGGTAGAGGTCGGCTTCGGTTCTGCCAGGAAAGTCGGCTAGGATGCTGTTCTCGCGGATAGTGCGTACAACCGGCATATACAGGGTATCGTACCAGCTTTGCACCGCCTGCTCCCAGGTGAGCGCCTCGCCGGGGTGGTCAATGCTGAAAAAGTAGCGATGAACGCGGATGTGTTCCAGCAGCACATCGTAACGGCCCAGGCTGCTGAAGATAATCTGCTGGTCGGGGCGCAGGCGATCGAGGTCGGTTTGCTCCAGGAAGCGGCCATATTCAGCGAGTAGCAGCAGTTCGCGGGCATCAGTGTCCTTGGTGATCGGCACCTTGCTACGCACCTCGATGACCTCGGCATCAACGTACTTGACCCCCTTCTGGTGGGCGACGCTGACCCGATGGTTACCGTCCTTGACGAAGTAGACATCACCCACCTTGTAGAGCGTGACTGGTGGCAGCGTCACATCCTCGTAATATGCGCGATCAATGCTGGTCCAGCGTTGGCGGGTGGAGGTTTGAGCGGGGAGGAACTCGCGGTCGAAGTCGGCATAGCGATCTACGCTGCCCACGATCTTCTCGATTTGCACCGTCTGCATCCCACGATAGCTCTGGTTGCTAGTGCCGATCAGCCGACTTACCTCGTCGAAAGATAGCAACTCATTCTTGCGGCGGGTAAACAGGGTTGCAACTTCGTTAAGCCACGCCTTGCGGCGGGCGCGTTCATAATCCTGGTTGACTAGCATGTTGATGATTGGCGAACTCAAGGGCAACAATCCTCCTTATAGGGGTAGTGAAAGTTGCACGCCCTTGTGCTTTGTATCTCTCCCTATTTTAGGAGAGGGTTGGGGTGATGGTGGGACTACGGTGCGCCATAATGAAATGGCCGATTGACTGAGGCAAACTGTGGTTCTACCCCGGCTGGCTTGCACTTCTGTGTGCAATGTTATTATACCAAACCCAGCGGATAACTGCGACTGTGCGGGCGCTGCTTGGGGCGTAATGGCGCATATGGTTAGCAATTTTGACACGGTCCATCACCCCAATTTTCAGCAGACAGGCTTGACAGGGTTGGTTTGCCAGCGTATACTTTCCGAACATTACGGACGCGAAATGGGGGGTTAGTTTGGATGGCGCTATACGATAGCATTGCCGCGCAGTACGACGCAACCCGTGGCTACCCCGCTGAGGTTCAGGAGCAGGTGGGCCAGATGCTACGCGAAGTGTCAGCCGAGCGAGGCTTTGCCGATGCTCGCTGGCTGGAGATTGGCGCGGGCAGCGGGCGGGTTGGCTTGCCGCTGGCGGCAATGGGGACGCGCTATATCGGCGCAGACGAGTCGCGGGCGATGCTGGACCTATTTGCTGACCGCTTGCAACAGGTTAATGCGCCACACGCTAACCTGACACTGGCTGATGCCAAAGCGTTGCCCTTTGCCGATGGCGGGTTCGACATCGGGCTGGCGGTTCACGTCTTCCATCTGGTGGGTGGCTGGCAGCGGGCGGTCGCTGAGTTTCGCCGCGTGGTGCAAGCGGGAGGCTTGCTGCTGCTCGGCTTCGACATCGCACATTCAGGCACACCGCACAGCGAAGCGCAGGCCGCCTGGGGCGCAATCCTTGATGCAGCAGGCGTGCCGCGCATGGATGGCCGCGAGTCGGTGGGCGCGGCAGTGGTAAATCATCTGGCGCAGCAGGGGTCCAGAGTCGAGCATCTAAATCTGCTAGAGTGGGAGACGCAACCAACCGTTGCTGCGCTGCTGCACGACCAACGCTATGGCGGCTTCTGTCGCACCCGCACTCTGCCCGACCCCGACTTTGATCGCTACATCGAGCAGTGGCGCGACTGGCTAATCGCTCGCCACGGCAGCCTGGACGCAACCTTGCGCCAGCGCCAAACGTTTGAGGTCTACGTCCTGACCTTGCCTTTAGCAGCGTGCTGGTTAGATTATCAAAGCCACTCCATTTACCATTCACCATTTACCATTGACCATTTCCGAAGGGTCGCAATGAGCGGTTTGATCGCAGAGGAAGCGCGGCTGGCCGAGGACATCGGCGCATATATCGAGGCGACTGCTCCAGCACTGCTCGACGAGCATCAGGAGCGGGCGGCCTGGGGCGATGGCGCGTTCAACGCCATAGCTTTGCGCCTATTCGAGTACCAGTATCAGTCCAGCCCTGCCTACGCCGAATATTGCCAGCGGCGGTCAATATCGCCGCAACGCATCGGCCACTGGCGCGACATCCCGCCGGTAGCGGTCAGCGAACTGCAATACTTCTCCCCCGCCGCCGCAATGGGCAAAGGTCTGCGCGGCCAGCCACTCAAGCAGCACCAGCTTTACCTCTACCTCACCGCGCTGATGCCCAACCTACGCGCCCACCTGCTGCCTGATATGGACGACCATGACCGCCTGCGCATTATCACCGTAGCCCGCAGTCCTGAGCCGGATAGCGAAGCCGTGCTGGTGTTCAGCGCCGCCGCGCTCCGTTTCGCAGACAACGATAGCGCCAGCTACACCAACAACCATCTGGGCGTGGCCGCCACCTTGAGCAAGGCCGAGGCAGTGGGTGAACGGGTCTGCTTGATGGGCCACGCCCACGCCATCGCTCAGTTTGCCGAACATTGCCGCAGCGTGGGTCTCAGTTTTCGGCTCAACCCGCGCAGCCGCATCCTCTATTCTGGCGGGCTGGAGCATGAGCGAGGCCGAATGTATGCGCTATTCGAGCGGGTGTTCGGCATCAGTCGGCTGTGGTGCGTGCGGATGTACAACCCCGCACCAGGCGGCAGCCAGTTCTACGATAGCGCCCTGCGCCAACGCGCCTGTGGCGGCGAGGTATATTCCGACAGTGACTACCTGTGCGGGCCGCCCTGGGTGCGCGTCTCCCTACGCAGCCAGGCGGGCGGCAGCCAGCCGCTGGGGATGAAGAGCGGCTACGTCACCGTCTGCGACCTGAGCAACTTCAGCAACCTGATGGTGGTGCAGAGCGCCGACCAGGGCCGCCTCGCCCCCGCAACATCAGGCGGGCGGGAGCGTTTCGCGCTGATGTGAGTGCTGAGTGCTAAGTGATGAGTGCTGAGTGCTGAGTAGCAAAAAGCCTCTCCCCTTGAGGGAAGGTTTGGTGTGGGGTAAGCAAAAAGCCTCTCCCCTTGCGGGAG
>JBBRMT010000122.1:0-13699 GCA_038230695.1 Chloroflexia bacterium | reverse complement strand
ATTATACCACAAAACCGTTTTTCAGGCACGTTTTGCAGAAGAAGCCCGGATAGGATATAATCAGCGTAACCGCAGGGGTTATTGCGTAACCACATTGTTGCAGCGGGCTGCGTATAGCATAGGAAGTGGCAGATATAGAGCCACAGCGGGAGCGAGTGCAACCCGCCCCTAAAAACAACTAAATGGTTCTATGGCTTAGCTCTTTATCTGCAATCTGCTATCTGCAATCTGCAATCTACAATCCGAAAGCTGGGGTAAAAAGTGGCAAAGACACTGAAGGAGTTGTTGACCGAGTTCAAGAAGGTAGAGGGAGTAGACCTCGCAGCAGTCGTCGGCTCCGATGGGCTGGTGATTGAGAGCATCGCCAAAGCGGGCGTGGATGTAGACGCGATTGGGGCGCTGGCCGACAATGGGCTGGCAATGGCCCGCGCCCTGGGGATGCAGATCCAGAAGGGTGAGCCGGTGCAGACGCTGCTTGAGTACGAACACGGCATCCTGCTACTGGAGAGCCTCGGTGATGAAGCGATGATCGTGGTATCATCGCAGCAGGTTGCTGATCTGGGTCGCCTGCGCTTTCTTACCCGCCACCACCGCCACGAGATGGTCGAGGCGTTGAACGCGATCTAACCAGGACGCTTATCTAAGCATGATCCACCCCTGAGTTTAATCAACTAAGCCCCCAGCGGGGGTTTGGGGGAGAAATGCTGAAGTCTACTGATGCTAGCGCAAGCACATAAAGGGTATCTTGCTTAATGAGACATAGATATGGGGCAAGATTCTCCCCCAACCCCCGCTGGGGGCTTAGTTGGGTTGAAGGAGATTATGGGAGCTTACAAACAGGCAGGCGTGGATATTGATGCCAAGATGCGGGCGTTGGAACTGATGCGCGATAGCGTGGCAACTACGCATGGGCCAGCCGCACTTTCGGGTATCGGACATTTCGGCGGCTTCTTTTCGCTGGCCGAGCCAGGCGCACCCTCTTATCAGCAGGTGGGCAACTACGATGCGCCGGTGTTGGTATCCAGCGCCGATAGCGTCGGCACTAAGATCAAGCTAGCAATCCTGCTGAATCGTCACGACACGGTGGGGCAGGATATTGTCAACCACTGCGTCAACGACATTCTGGTATGCGGCGCGTTCCCGCTCTTCTTTCTCGACTACATCGCGGTGGGCAAGATGGATAGCGAACAGGTGGCAACCGTAGTAGGTGGGCTAGCCCAGGCGTGTCGCGCCGCTGGTTGCGCCCTGGTCGGCGGTGAAACAGCAGAGTTGCCCGGCCTCTACCGCATTGGCGACTACGATCTAGCTGGTTTCATTGTCGGCATGGTGGAGAAGCAGCGCATCCTCAACGGCGCGAGTGTGGCCGATGGCGATGTGGCGCTGGGGTTGCCCTCGAACGGGCTGCACACCAACGGCTACTCGCTGGCGCGGCGGGCGTTGGGGTTGGATGGCGATGAGCAGCAAGCCCGCGCTACGTTGAACCTGCATGACCCTGAACTGGGCGGCACGATGGCCGACGCGCTGCTGGCGACGCATCGCTCCTACCTGCCTGAATTGCGACCCATCCTTGATGCGGCGGCCAGCGATGCTGCTGCGCCACAGGTCAAGGCGCTCGCGCACATAACTGGCGGCGGTCTGGTAGACAATGTGCCGCGGGTGTTGCCGCCCGGCGTAGCGGTGCAGTTCACGCAAGCCGCCTGGGCGGTGCCGCCCATCTTCAAGCTAATTCAGCAGCGTGGTGGCGTTGCTAGCGAGGAGATGTACCGCGTGTTCAACATGGGCATCGGCATGGTCATCATCGCCACGACCGACGATGCAGCACGACTACAAGCCGTCCTACCCGAAGCGCGGGTTATTGGCAAGGTGGTGCAGCGGCCCTCGGCAGATGCACCGCAGGTTGAGATTGTCTAAATGCAAAGTCACTCAGCACTCAGCACTCAGCACTCAGCACTCAAGAGACTCGGCGTGCTGGTAAGCGGGCGAGGGTCGAACCTGCAAGCCCTGCTCGAAGCCTGCGCGGATGGCGCACTGGCTGGGCTGGCCGATGTTGCGCTGGTGATCAGCAACCACCCCGGAGTAGCAGCCCTGGCACGGGCCACGCAGGCTGGCGTGCCAACCTTGACTATTGTCCGCGAAGGCTACGCCAACAAGCAGGCCCAGCATCAGGCCATTGCTGCAGCTTTGCACGAGTCTGGAATTGACCTGGTGGTGACAGCGGGCTTCGACCGCATCATTGACCCGACTGTGCTGCGAGAACTTGCTATCCCAGTGATGAACATCCATCCCTCGCTGCTGCCTGCCTTCGGCGGCGGGTTGCACGCGGTTGCCGACGCGCTTGCCTACGGCGTAAAGTTGACCGGCTGCAGCGTGCATTTTATCACTGCTGACGACGCGGTGGACAGCGGCCCGATTATCGCCCAGTCTGCCGTGCCGGTTCGGGACGATGACGACGAAGCGGCCCTGGCGGCACGGGTGCTTGCCGAGGAGCATAGCCTGCTGGTAAAGGCAGTAACCTGGTGGTGTGCGGGGCAGATTCAGGTGGAGGGGCGGCGGGTAATGGTGCGGATATAGCCCATTCTGGCTGCTTATGGTAAGTGCATATTGACAACCATGCGTAGCTGATGTATGATTATGTCAAAGCAAACGCCTACCTCGAAAACACAGTTTGCCAGGTTCACGCGCAGAACAACGACAACGTTGCAGCATTAGGGAGGAGCGGGAAGTATGGACCCTCAATTGACCAGTCTAATCGTCTCCGAGCGGGAGACCCGACTAATCGAAGACTGCCTGGAGCGGCTGGTGGATGACACCGGCGCGAACTACTCGATGTTGCTCGACAAGAGCGGTCAGGTAGTCGCCGCCCAGGGCGATACCGCGCGGCAGGACATCACCGCGCTTGGTGCGCTGCTGGCAGGCACGTTTGCATCTTCCCGTGAGGTGGCGCGGCTGCTCAAGGAGAAGGACTTTCGGGTACTGTTCCAGCAGGGCATCAAGGAGAACATCTTCACCGAACTGATCGGCGAACAGTGGATGCTGGTGGTGATGTTCGACAAGCGCACTCATATCGGGTTGGTCAAGGTGCTGGCGAAGCGGGCAACCGACGAGCTGACTAGCATCCTCGACACGGTGCGTCAACAGTCGCGGGCCAAGGACGCGGTAATTAGCAGCAGCTTCCGTACCTCGATGGAGGATACGATTGACCTGCTGTTCAAGGACTGAGCCGCAACCGCAGTCTACGATCTATAATCAATAATCTGCTGTTCCAAAGAGTGGTGGAGAGGTATGGCGCTAATAAATGTTGCGGCCAAGGAGATACACTGTAAGATCGTGTATTATGGGCCAGGTTTGGGTGGCAAGACTACCAATCTGAAATACATCCACGCGACCGTGCCGAAGCAGGCTAAGGGCGAACTGCTCTCCATTGCTACGGAGACGGAGCGTACCCTGTTCTTCGACTTTCTACCGCTCGACCTCGGCTCGGTGCATGGCTTCCAGACCGTCTTTCATCTCTACACCGTGCCGGGGCAGGTGCTTTACGAGCGCACCCGCGTGGCGGTGTTGAATGGGGCGGATGGGGTGGTGTTCGTGGCCGACAGCCAGCGCCACAAGCTGGAGGAGGATGTACGCAGCTTGCAGGAACTGGCCCGCAACGTCACTGCCCAGGGCAAGCGTTTCCTCGACTTTCCCCTGGTGATGCAGTACAACAAGCGCGACATGGACAATGCGCTGCCAGTGCAGATTATGGACCAGTATTTGAACACCATTCGGGTGCCGCGCTTCGAAGCGGTGGCGAGTCGCGGCCTGGGCGTGTTTGACACGCTGAAGACGATCAGCAAAATGGTCATCAATAAACTCTAGCAAAGGAGATTGCAGATTTCAAGGTTGCCACGCAGTCGGGTTAGAAGTGGGCATCGAAGGTTCGCCTCGGCTGCGCTATGATTTGCAATCTAAAATCTATAATCTGCAATCCCGATGGGGGTGTGTGGCATGGCTCTGGAGGGAACACTACGTGATTTCAGCCTGCCCGACATCATCCAACTAATCAGCCTGGGTCGCAAGAGTGGGGCAGTAAGGCTGATGGGGCCGGACGCGGAGCAAGGTAGCATCTACTTCAAGAATGGGCGCATCGCCAGCGCAACGATGGCAGATATGCTGCCGCAGGATGCGATCTATACCTTCTTTACCTGGAACGATGGCAGCTTCAGCTTTGCCGATGGCGCAGAAGCGGCTGAAGGCGCGATCCCCCTGACCCAGAGCAATGAGAGCATCATCATGGAGGGGACGCGGCGGGCGGACGAATGGCAGCGCCTGCGTGAGCGCGTCCCCTCGCTAGATATAATCATCACCCTGATGAGCGATCCCATGGCCGGTGGCCGCGAGATCAACCTGCGCCCCGACGAGTGGAAGGTGCTGACCCTGGTCAACGGTCATGACGATGTGCGTAGCATCGCACGGCGCAGCGGCTTTGGCGACTTCAAAACTGCCAAGATCGTCTACAATCTGCTGTTGGCGGGGCTGGTGCAGGTGATGGAGGAGGAAGCGCTGCCACCACCACCGGCTACGCCAGGGGCTGACCTATACGACCAACTGGCGATGATTGCTACGCCACAGATCGCCACAGCGCGGGTATTCCTCGATGATGCTTTCCGGCGGCAGGGCCGTGACCCCGGCCAGCCAATGCCGCTAGATGCGGCGATTGGTATCTGCAACCAGTTTGAGCGTGCGGTGGGGATGCTGCTCGGCCCCAGCCGCGCCCGCGCCCTCGGCGACCAGATGCGAACGCGGACACGACTGATTTTTGGGGCTGAATGATGCTGCTGAATGTGGTAATGTAGAATAAAACATTCGGCGACATTCTACAAACTACAATACAGGGAGGGCCAACTTGACGAACCTCTTGAGTATGCGATGGGTTAAAACTGGTGTCGGCGTGGCGATGATGCTGCTAGCGGCGCTGGCGTTTGCGGGCAGCGCGGCGGCGGCCTCGCCCTCGGTGGTAATCAACGAGGTGTACGCGCCGGTTAACGGTGATGCCAACGCGCAATGGGTGGAACTATACAACCGTAGCAACATCCCGTTGCTGCTCGATGGTTGGAAGCTCCGTACCGCGCAGAATGAGTACCCCCTGCCCAGCGTTACCATCTCGCCTACTGGCTACTTGCTGGTGACGTTCTCGCGGGCGGGGGTGACTGCCCGTTTCACCCTGTCGAACGGGGTGGTAATTGCCGACCTCGGCCTCGATGCTGGCACCTTGAAGCCCAGCGCAGATATGCTCTCCCTGGTTAGCCCGGCGGGCCTGATTGTTGATCAGATAAACTGGGGACAGCCGAGTAACAGTTGGAAGTATTACAACTCCGCGCTGTGGAATCCAGGTATTGACCCGCTCACCGACCCGTCCAAGAGCATAGGGCGCACCTGGACTGGCGAAGGCAAGGATACCGATAGCCCCAGCGATTTCACCGTGCATGACCCACCCTCGCCAGGGAGCAAGTCGCCGTTTGCCAAAGACCCAAGCGATCTGTTGGGTAGACCAACCGACTACGTCTCGTGGGTTGCCGGGTTGCTGCTCTGGCTGGGCTTCATTCTGGCGGCGTTCATCGCTCGCCGCTTTCAGGCGCTCTCCGGCCAGCGCACATACTGGCAAGCCTTGCTCATAGCCCCCAGTGGTATTGTCATCTACACCATCATTCAGGGGCTGGCCTATAGCCAGAACAGGGCGATGAACGATGGCGAGAAGTGGACCGGCTTCACCATCCTGTTCCTCAGCGCGGTGCTGTGCTTCTACGTCATCGCCATCTTCAGCCAAATCGCCAAGCGTTACCTGGAGGCAAGCAAATGAATGGTCTTGTGATTGACTGGTTCACCATGCCCGCGCTGATCCTCGAAATCGGCGTGCTGCTGCTGGCGTTCGCCCTGTTCCGCTTTGCCCGCGTGCTGGGCGAGTTGCTGGAGATCATCCAGAAGCCACCGCTGGAGGTGCTGGTGATGGTCGCCGGGGTGGTGCTGATCCTCACCTTTGTCATCCCCCATTACATCGCCAGCGCGGTCTTTTACCCCAACCTGACCGGAAACGCGCAGATGAAGGTCTACCTCGACATCTTCCGCACCATCTCGTTTATGGGGATGCTGGTCGCCTCGGTGCTGGTGGCAATCCCCAGTATGTTGTACCTGGTATGGACATCACGGTAGAAATTGTTGATTGCAGATTGCAGATTGTAGATTAACAACATTCTTAGGGGCGCACTTATGTGCGCCCTTGCTGAAGACATAGGCGGTGGGGGCGTGGGTTGGACGAGGCGGCGATATATGAGTTCCTCAACAGATACAGCGGCAAGATTCAGGATTTGACCCTGCTCAGAGGCGGGCAGCGACCCGCCCTGTTGATTTGTCGAAGGATGGCGCAATGGACGAGCAAGTGCGTGCATACATCGAGCAGCACAGCCCACTGGTGCAGGAGATAACCCTGCGGCTGCGCGAACTGGTGCTGACCACCCAGCCAGGGCTTGAGGAGTATTATCATCCCGGCTACAAGATGATCTTCTACGGCGCAGGCAGAAAGATCACCGACGCACCATTGTACATAGCGCTGCAGAAGAATGATGTGAACCTCGGCATCGTACATGGCACGCAACTGCCTGACCCTCAGCACAAGCTGCGCGGCACTGGCAAGACGAATCGTCACGTAAAGATTAAGCAGGCGGAAGACGTGAATGACCCTGCCCTGGCGGAGCTAATCAAGGCAGCAAAGTGATTTTGGATTATGGATTTTGGGTTTTGGAATGTGGTTGCCGTCGGGTTGAGGCGGCCCTGTAGCGGCGAACCGTTGTTCGCCCTGCGACAGAAAGGGATGTGGATGCGGGCAATCATCAGCGTGTCGGACAAGCGCGGCATCGTCGAACTGGCGCGGCAACTGGCCGAAGTGGGCGGGGCGGACTTCGAGTTGTACTCCACCGGCGGCACCAAGGCGGCGATCGAGCAAGGTGGCGTAGCAGTCAAGAGCATCAGCGACCTGACCAACTTCCCCGAAATCATGGATGGGCGGGTCAAGACGCTGCACCCGGCGGTCTATAGCGGTATCCTGGCGCGGCGCGACAAGGCCGAGCATATGTCCGCGCTGGCCGAACTGGGCCTGCCTACGATTGATGTTGTTGTGGTCAACCTCTACCCCTTCGTCGAGACCATCCGCAAGCCGAACACCGACCTGGAAACCGCCATCGAGAACATTGACATCGGCGGCCCCGCGATGATCAGGGCGGCGGCCAAGAACCACGAGAGCGTCATCGTCATGGTAGATCCAGAGGACTATCCCGCTGTCATCGCCGAGATGCGCCAGGGTGGAGTCAGCCTTGCCACAAGGCGACAACTGGCGGCCAAAGCCTACCAGCATACCGCCAGCTACGATACCTATATCGCCCAGTATCTGCGGGGAGTGGATGCGCCCTCCAACCAGCCGTTGCCGCTGCCAGAGGAGTTTAGTATCAGTCTGCACAAGGTAGATGAGATGCGCTACGGCGAGAATCCCCACCAGCGAGCGGCGGTTTACGCCGATAGTCTGGGCAACCCTGATGGCACGCTGATCGGCAATCTGCGCCAGCTTAATGGCAAACAGCTATCCTACAACAATATCCTCGATGCCGATGCCGCGCTGGAGATCGTGCGCGACTTCACCGCGCCAACCGTGGTGGTGATCAAACACACCAACCCCTGCGGCCTGGCGAGCGGCGACGATTTGCGCGACAACTATGCGCGGGCGCTGGCTGGCGATCCCGTCTCCGCCTATGGTGGTATCGTAGGGGTCAACCGACCCGTAGACGCGGCGCTAGCGGCGGACATCGCGGGTACATTCTACGAGGTGGTGATCGCCCCTTCGTTCAGCGCCGAGGCGGTAGACATCCTCGCCCGCAGGAAGAACCTGCGCGTGCTGGAGGTGGGTGAACTGTCCGCAGACAGCGATCATGACCGCGTACTGCAACTGCGCCAGGTGAGCGGCGGCTTTCTGGTTCAGGATCGCGATGCCACTGCCGAGGATGATGTGCCGATGAAGATCGTGACTGCGGAACACCCAACTCTGGCACAGGTCAGCGACCTGCTGTTCGCCTGGCGCACGGTCAAGCACGTCAAGTCCAACGCCATCGTGCTGGTTAGCGGGCGGGCGCTAGTGGGCATGGGGCCGGGGCAGCCGAACCGCGTTGACTCGGTGCGTCTGGCAATCAGTCGCGCTGGCGAACGTGCCGCAGGCAGCGTGCTAGCCAGCGATGCCTACTTCCCCTTCGCCGATAATGTGGAGGTCGCCGCCAAGGTGGGGATTAAGGCTATCATCCAGCCCGGCGGCAGCGTGCGTGATAATGACGTGATCGCCATGGCCGACCAGCATGGCATAGCAATGGTGTTTACGGGGCGGCGGCATTTCAAGCACTAAAAGGTAGCATCATGACTGAACCGTTAATCCTCCCCCAGATCACAGAGCAACACATGGCCGCGTTGTGGAGCGTGCAGGGTGGCGGATTGTTGCGCGGGCCGTTCTGGACGGTGGCGCACGAGGCGGTTGCGATTATCTATCGCGGGCATTTCGACGGTGGCGCGGGGCCGGACTTCCGCGATGCGGTGATTAGCCTGGGCGACAAACTGCATAGCGGCGATGTCGAGTTGCACCTGCACGCAGCTGATTGGAAGCGTCACGGCCACGACACTAATCCCGCCTACAACAATGTGGCGCTACACGTCACCCTTTTCCCGCCTCACCCTGGCGACGCGCCCACCCGTCGCGCCGATGGGCAAGCCGTAACCGAACTGGCCCTGCTCCCCTACCTCAGCGTCAAATTGGCGCAGTTGCCCACCGCAGTCGCCCCCTATATGGATAGTATCAAGCGGTTGGCCGAGCCGAACGAGGCGTGCTGGGCGGGCGCGGATACCTTGTCGGCTGCGGTGTGGGGCAGACTGCTGGATGAGGCAGGTGATTATCGCTTTATCGAGAAGGCGGCGCAGTTCGAGGCGGCACTTGCCAGCTACGACCCGATGGTCCACCTAGCCGATGCTGATGACTATGCCGCACAGGTGTTGTACGAAGGGCTGATGGATGGGCTGGGCTACAGCCAGAACCGCGCCGAGTTTGCGCGTTTGGCGATTGCCGCACCGCTGGCAGTGCTGACCCAGGGGCGGCGTGACGTGCCGGGACGGCTGGCATTGCTGGAGGCCGCCTTGTTGGGGGTGGCGGGGTTGCTGCCCAGCCAGCGGACTAAATCGCGCCCATTCGACTGGCAGAGCGCAGAGTACGGCGCAGAGCTTGAGCAGCAGTGGCTGGCTGCCTGTCGCACCCTCGGTTTGCGCCAGGCAATCAGCGATGGTGACAGCGACGGCTGGCAGTGGTCAAAGGTGCGTCCGGCAAACTACCCGTCACGCCGCGTGGCGGGCGCAGCGGCGTTGCTGGCGCGATTCGACTCTGTTGGCCTGCTCCATGGTTTGCGTCGAATGGTGGAGATAGATGACTTGAGCGTGGCCCTGCTAGTCAGCGATGAGGATAGCTACTGGGCCACGCATGGCGACTTTGGCGTTGGGCTAGGCGAGGCGGCGCAGGATTTGATTGGCGAGAGCCGCGCCGCCGAACTGGCGGTCAACATCGTGCTACCCTTCTTCCATGCCTACGCCAGCCTGCACAACGATGATGCGCTTGCAGCACAAGCGAAGTGGCTCTACGATACGCATCCCCGCCTGGCCGACAACGAGGTGACGCGACGAATGGCAAGTGAGTTGCTGGGTAAGCGCAAACGCGAACGCGGTCTGCTCGCCCTGGCCCGCCGTCAACAGGGGCTGATGCACCTCTACCGCCGCTACTGTGGCGAACGTCAGTGCGAGGACTGCCCGGTAGCTGCCGCTTTGCGGAATGTTGAATTATGAACCTAGCTTAAGCTCATTTTGATTCAAAGCGAAACAGTGCTATAATAGGGTTGGTACAAAGCTGCGTGGCTGAACCGTGAAAAGGAGACGGATAGCATGACAGAACTATCAGATGAGCATATTGAGAAACTGGTGCAGGAAACTCCCTATATTTTCGGTGACGCACAGGTTGATCGCTATCGCTTGCGTACCCAGGCTGAGTTGTTCAGTATCTATCTACGCAAAAATGCTCAACGCCTGCTTGGTGACAAGATAACCAGCATCCTCGACCTCGGTTGTGGCGAGGGTCAACTTGGTTTCGTGCTGCGTGAGCTTTACCCCCACGCTCACCTGGTAGGGCTGGACCGCTCCGAGCAGGCGATCGCCGCTGCCCGCCAACGCGCCCGTGACCTCCACCTGAGCGATACTGAGTTTATCGCTGGCGATGTGGAGCAGGGGATGCCACCCGGCGCGTTCGACCTGATTTATGCCTCGGCAATTATCTCTCACACCCACCAACCTGAGGAAGTGGTGCAGGCGGCCTATCAAAGTCTGCAGCCGGGCGGCTATCTCTGGATTAAGGATTTCGACCCGGCGATCTTCGATGCTCCAGATGCGACTGCGCTCTACGGTGGCAAGAATCAGCGGGTAATCAAGTTGCTGATGGATGCAATAGGCAGCATCGGCGGCCATCCCTACTACGTTAAGGATTTGCCGGGCTGGCTGGCTAATGCCGGTTTTGTCAACATACGCTACGAACGGGAATATGCTAAGGCGGGTGGGCAGAGCGCCGGTGGGCGAGCGGGCCTGGCGTTGGGGTTGGGCGCGTTCTTCAACGCCCGCACCCTGATCAGCAGAACTCAGGGTATCCCTGAAGCGGAGCTTACTCAACTTTATCTCGATGTTATCAATGAGGCAATGAGCAGCAAGGCTGAGGCAAGCGTCTTTAGCGCCAACTACATCGCCCAGAAGCCCGCTTGAGCCGTGGACAGGAGTTTATAGGTGGTACAGGATAATCCCTACATCTTCGGCGATGCCGAAACCGATCGCTATCGGCTGGAGACGCAGACGCGGCTATTCAGCGACTACATTCGTAAAAATGCCCTCCGCTTTGCCGGTGACAACGTAACCAGCATCCTCGATCTCGGCTGCGGCGAGGGCCAGCTAGGCTTCGTACTGCGGGAGATATATCCCCATGCCCGTCTAGTTGGTATTGACAAGGATGAGAAGGCCATTGCGGTTGCCCACAACAAGGCGGAGGCGTTGGGAGTAGCCAACGTCGAGTTCGTGGTCGGCAACATCGAGGAGACGCTACCGCCTGGTCGCTTCGACCTGGTGTACGCTTCGGTAGTAATGATTCATACCCGCGCTCACCAGCGTATCGCTGAACTGGTGAAAGACAGCCTCGCGCCTGGCGGCCATTTCTGGGTGAAAGATCTCGATGCCGAGGGGGTAATCAACGCTTATGACCATCCCTCCTATAAAAAAGTGGCGGGGATGTGGTTCGAGACGCTAGCGCTGGTTGGCGCACATCCTTACATCACCGACGAACTGCCTGGGCTGCTGCAGCAGGTGGGGTTTGATGATATAAAGCGTGAAGATGAGATTTATCCGCTGGGCGGCGATCGGGAGGAGGGGCGCACCATGCTGGCGATCACGATGGGTGCAGTTTACAATGGGCGAGGGCTAATGAGCAAGGTAATGGGTATGCCAGAGCAAGATATAGTTAGGCTGTACCTCGATGTAATCAACGCCGCCACGCTTACCACGGGCGAAATCGGCGCGGAGAAGATGGTCAACGTCATCGCTCGCCGACCTGCCTGACTCATACCAAATCCAGCGTCTACTGCGGTTGGATCAGCGCTGCTGGCGCTTCATGAAGGCGGGTGAATCCCGCTCCTTTATTTATCACGCCATCGGCTGGAATTGGTATCACACCACAATCTACCTTCTGCCTTCTACCTTCCAATTTAACTCCGCCTCAGCGTCAGCATCCTCGTTATCGAGGGTAAGATGTTCGCCATCGTTGAAGCGTACTAGCTCAGGCTGGCCTGCGCCGAAGCGCACCTGGCTGATGGTGCAGTTGTTCACCTGGTAGTCACGCCACATCGTCGCCGAACCTTGCAGCAACACAGAGAGGTAGGTGCTGATTACCCCGCCGTGACAGACCACCAACACGCGGCTGGCCTGCTGATGGCGCATTATAATCGCGCCAATTGCATCACCGATGCGGGCGGCAAACTGGCGACGCGACTCGCCCCCCGGCCAGCCGAAATCGAGGTCGTCGCGGTCGGCCCAGCGGGGCAGCAGTTCGGGGTAACGCTTGTGCCACTCGATGTGGGTCATGCCCTCCACCTCGCCAAAGTGCATCTCGCGCAGGTTGGCATCGGGAATCACCGTCATGTGGGCAACGCGACCAATCGCCTCAGCGGTGCGCCACGCTCGCTTCAGCGGGCTAGCGTAGATAGCTTCAAGCGGCAGGTATTCAACTATCCGCATTGCTACTTGCGCCGCCTGACGCTGGCCCAGCGGGGTCAACACCGTATCTTGCCAGCCCTGCACAAACCCGCGCCGATTGCCCTCCGACTCGCCATGCCTTACCAGTAGCAAATCCATCCAGCCTCCTAGTGAGCCTAAATATTCCTGCTATCTTCACTCACCGCCCAGTTGTGCCAGGCAGCAACGTTCGCGCCGAGTATATCTGGTCGCAATGTGTTTATCCCATCAATCAGCGTAGCCAGCGAACGCCGCCGCCGACAGTAATCAATAAGCGACAGCGATTTGCTGCCTGGGCCATTACCTTGCAGGTCATCGTAGCTCAGGTCGTGGGTATAAGCACCCTGGTTCGCAATGTAAGTGCATATTTCCTTCATGCTCTGCACGTCGAGGTTACGCTTCATTAGCTCGTTCAGCCCGATGATGTTCAGCGGCGCGGGTGTGGCTGAACCGCCCGGTTGCTCGCCAGCAGGCTGAGGTGTGCCGCTGCTGGATGTTGCGTCGCCTCCGGGGTTGCCGCTGCTGCCCGCACCCGAGCCAAAATAGTTGTTAATCACGTTTCCATGTACCCCACCATAGTCGTTGATCGGAGCGTCGCCGGTGCTGACGTTGCGGTTGCCTGCATACTGGCCCTGGTTGCTGCCCGTAGCCGCGCCTGCAGCAGCTATTGGGTTCTCTTTGGCGCTGGGGTCATCTTTCGTTGCCATAACCTTGCCTCCTGGTGTATATCTCTGGCTGTATTGATATTGCGTTGTTTATGGCTAGAATTATAGCAGCAGCAGGCGAATGAGGCAAGCGTACATAGGGCTGGAGGAGCGGGTTGTATCACGCTTGGCATGATCACCATAAGAGCGCACTGCTGTGCGCCCCTGGCTACTACTTTCAACTTTCTACTTTCAACTCCCTATTCGTGCCATGCCAGCCAGCCGTTATCCTTACCTTTCGGTGGGCGTAGCTCGGCCTCGCCGCCCTCGACCGCGACCTCGTGTAGCCTGCCCTCGGCTAGCAGATCGCTGATTGCACGCTCGACGGTAAGCTCCGGCCAGCCAAATAGGTAACTGAGATAACGGCGTGGCACGGCATAAGCATTGCTGAGGTAGACGCTGATAATCTGTGCCGCTGCCTGACGGCTGGTTAGCTGGCGAGCAGCCAGCACCGGCTGCGGCAGGTGGCGCGGCACCGCATCGTAGACGAAGCAATACTTCCAGCGGTTGTCGTTGGCGGTGCCAACCTGCATCACCTTCAGCCCTACGCTCAGTTCGCTGATGGCGTGGTCGAAGCGGCGGGCAGCCTCGTTCTTCTGCATCCCCAGTTCGCGGCGCAGCACCGT
>JBBRMT010000121.1:0-13744 GCA_038230695.1 Chloroflexia bacterium | reverse complement strand
TGCGATTGTGGCCTTGCTCAAGGTGCAAACTGCGGTCAGCGGCGAAATTGAAGGTTTTGGAGCTATACTCGACCGAGACGGCATCGTAGCCCAGCCGTCGTTGCGCTTTCGCCACCAGCCCAGCGATACCGGCGATGTTTACTGGTGCGTGCAAAATCCGCATTAGGCTATTGCCCCACGCCTAGATAAAATAGCCCCACTGCTTCGATGGCCCCCCGCTGCTGGCGCAACGCGTTACGCCCATCAAGGATAGCGCGGCAACCAGCTGCCGCCAGCTTCGCCCAGTCGAGCAGCTTCGCGTACTGCTGGTGGTACGCCTGGATAATCACTGCGTCGGGGTGGGCGGCGTAGATGTCGCTGACCACCTCCGCTCCATCGCCATGTCGTGCTAGCTCTTCCGCGCTCCACAGCGGATCGTTAAGTAGCACGGTTGCACCGCGCCGCTTCAGTTCGGCAATAAGAAGGTGGGCGGTGGAGAAGGCATCCTCCTTGACGTTCTCGCGGTAGCTCAGGCCCAGCAGCAGCACCCGCTTACCGCTAAGGTCGCCCATCTCACCTACTAGCAAATCCAGTCCGTAAGCAGCCATGCTATCGTTCAAGGCGCGGCTGCGGCGCACCAGGTCGAGTTCACCTTCGGCAGCAGCATCGAGCAGGAAGTAGGGATAGACGGGGATGCAGTGTCCGCCTACGCCCACACCTGGTTTGTGGATGTGCGAATAAGGCTGGGTGTTGGCGGCATCGAAGGCATCGAGCGCGTCAATGCCGTTCGCGGCGGCAAAGCGGGCGAACTCGTTGGCAAGGGCGATATTCACATCGCGGTAGGTAGTCTCCGCCAGCTTGACGAACTCAGCGGTTTCGGCGTTGGCAACCAGCTTGATGGGTGTACCCTCGTCGAGCGCAGCACGGTAGAAGTCCACCGCTCGTGTCGCGCTAGCCTCATCAACGCCGCCGACAATCTTGGGGTAGTTACGTAGGTCGGCGAAGATGCGTCCGGAGTAGACCCGCTCCGGGCTGAAGGCTAGCAGAAAATCGCGGCCCACCTTCAGCCCCGAACCCTGTTCCAGCATCGCGCCAATGCGGGTGCGGGTAGTGCCGACGGGCAGGGTAGTCTCGAAGATGACCAGTGTGCCTGGCTGCAAACCACGCGCCACATCAGCGGTGGCGCTGTCCACGATACGGTAGTCAATTTGCTTATCCTTGTTCACCATCAGCGGTACGACGAGGACAACCACGTTGCTCTGGCTAACGGCGGCAGCGGTGTCGGTAGTGGCATCGAGCAGGCCAGCATGGTGCGCCTTAGCCACCGCCTCCTCCAGCCCGGCCTCCTCAATCACTGGCGATTTGCCCGCATTGACCATCGCCACCACCTCGGTATTGACATCCGCGCCATGCACCATCAGCCCCCGCGAGGCATACTGCGCCGCAAGCGGCATCCCAATCTTGCCCAAGCCTACAACTGCTACGCTGAACTCGGCCATTTATCTCCTCGTTTGGGTTAGTGCTGACTATCAGTAGGCCACACAATTGCCCCGATAACAATGACTGTCCTGCCATTTATATACATCAGGTCCTACCCATAGATAAAATGAACGCGGCGTGGTGCCTGGCTGCCCACCATTAAGGCAAACCCTGTCACCAACTTTTACTGACCAATCAAAAGAATAGCCATCGACAATGGTATCCTGACTGATGCGTGCAATTGTCTGGTCGTTTATCGTAATTGCCGCTGGAGCATGGGTGACGAACCAGATTTTGTTGCTATTAATTCGAACCGTATCGCAACCGTTAGGTTGGTCTTGATACCAGATGCGCTGCACGTTGTCATGGTGTTGATGCAGGTAGATGTCGCTATAAGGTGCCATGCCATCGGAATAACTAACGTGGCTCAATGGACCATCGCCTATTGATGTGGTGTAATGAGGTCGGAACAATCCTGGTTCGGTTACTGGTGAAACTGGCTGTGCTTGCGTTGGCACGTTTGGCGCTTGGCCGCTGACTGGCGCTAGTATTGGCATTTTCTGACTTGCATCGTATGCGCCCCACCAGAATCCTGCACCTACCGCTGCAAACAGAACAAGCGCCAACCCCGCGATGAGTAGTGGCATTCTGCTGTGGTGTGGCTGACCTGCAACCACGGGCGGATCTGCTTGCGGCTTGACCGCATCCAGCTTGATCGCATCGCCCGGGTAGGGCTTGATCAGCGGCTCCGGCTCCACGTCATCGGGGAGTATCGCGCGGGTATGTTGTTGGGATTCGTGTAGCATATTCTCACCTCCGTCTGAATCTACAGACGGATTGGCTTCGCGGTTGGTTCCCGCCACTCACCGCCGCCCTCTCCCCCGGCGAGGAGAGGGGGTTTAGAGATCGAGAGCCTGATTCTGTTCGCCAGACTCAACGATCTTCTGCACCACTGCCAGCGCGTGCAGGCCATCTTCGCCGCTGACTAGGGGCGCAGTGTCGCTGGCGACGCAACGAATGAAGCTCTCTAGCTCGACGCGCAGCGGCTCCTTGCGGTCTATCCGTAGCCGCACCATCTTGCCCTCGCTTACGCCGGTGATATTGCTGATGGTATCCCACTCGGTGTTGACGTAATCGTTCTCGTAGAAGAAGAGATCCTGGGTGAGATAACTGGCAAGGAACATCCCCTTTTCACCAGTCACCTGCAACTCGCGGATCTTGGTGGGGGTTAGCCAGTTGATGTCCAGCACACCAATCGTGCCGTTGCTAAAGCGGAGCAGGCCACTGAGCAGATCTTCGTGCGCGGTGTTGAGGTTCTGGGCGGTCTCGGCGTAGACACGGCTAACCTCGCTGCCAACCAGGTAGCGCATGATGTCTACATCGTGGATGGCGAGGTCAATAACCACTCCCACATCGCGGATACGGGCAGGGAAGGGGCCGAGCCGTCGGGCATGAACCTGGAAGACGCGGCCAATCTCACCTGCATCCAGCCGCCGCTTCAGTTCGATAATAGCGGGGTTGAAGCGTTCGATGTGGCCGACGGTGAACTTTACCCCCGCTTTGGCTGCCGCCGCGATCATCGCCTCACCTTCGGCAACGGTGGCGGCAATCGGCTTCTCCACCAGCACGTTTACCCCAGCGGCGATGCAGTCGAGCGCAACCTGATGATGCAGCATGGTCGGCACCGACACGCTGATTACGTCAATCTGCTCCTGCTTGAGCATCTCGCGGTAGTCGCCGTAGCTTTTGGTGTGCAGTTGCCCACCCACTCGCGCTGCCGCTGCCGGATCGTTGTCGGCAACGGCGACAAGCTCGACACCCTCGATTTCATTGTACAGGCGGGCGTGGTTGCGGCCAATTGCGCCCACGCCGATAACTGCTGCTTTCATCGTTCCCCTAACCATGCAACCACTAATGGCGTTGCACATTGACATCTACTATTAGCATAGTTTTGCATCAGCGCTCGGAAACTCGCTCCCAGCCCGCAGCAACTTGGCAAGCGGCGGGTTATCTTCACTACTACGGCCCTTCACCACCTGTGGGCAACGATTAGCCCTCAAGGAACAGGATTTTTGCCTATACTCCCGTTTCGGCGATGGCCTGCTGCATCTCGGCCATCTCAGCGTCGTTCAAGCGCCAGTCGGCTGCACTATTGTTCTCCGCCACCTGCTGGGGGCTGCGTGCGCCCACAATCGCGCCGCTTACTGCCGGGTTCATCAACACCCAGGCAATCGCCAGTTGGCCGACAGTTTTGCCGTGCCGCTCGGCGATGGGGCGAATGCGCTCGATAAAGGCAAGGTTGTTAGATAGACGCGGTTCGACGAACATTCGGTTGCGCCTGCGCCAGTCGTCCTCGGCCACTTTGCTGATATCGAACTTGCCAGTGAGCAGGCCAGACTGCATCGGGCTGTAGACAATCACACCAATGCCGTTCTGCTTGCAGAAGGGCAGCGTTTCGTCGGCATACTCGCGGCGCAGCAGGCTATAGGGTGGCTGCAAGGAATCCACTGGCCCAACCGCGAGGCATCGCTTAATCAGCGCGACATCGAAGTTGCTGACCCCGGCGGAACGCACTTTGCCCTCTTTGACCAGCTCGCGCATCGTGGCCCAGCTTTCTTCCAGCGGCGTGCCGGTGCGGTCATCGGGCCAGTGGAACTGGTAGAGGTCTATATAATCAGTATTGAGACGGCGCAGGCTGTCCTCGCACTCGCGGCGGATTGAGGCGGGGCTGAGGTCGCGTATTGCATCGCGGCTATTAGGGTCCTTTATCAGCCCGCACTTGGTGAACAACAGCGTCTGGTCGCGTCTACCTTGCACCGCCTTGCCCACCACCTCTTCCGAGTGGCCGAAGCCATAGGCAGCGGCAGTGTCAATCCAGCTCACGCCGCTATCGAGCGCCGCCTGGATCGCCCTGATCGACTCGTTGTCGTCCTGCTCACCCCAACTGAAACTGGTGCTGCTTCCGCCAATTGCCCATGCCCCCAGCCCGATTGTGGTGATTTCAGGACCATTCTTGCCCAGTCTGCGCTTTTCCATGTTTACCCCTGTTTACGTATAGTTAAGATGGCGCTGGTGGGCTTTGCTGGCCCCCCTCCCAGCCTCCCCCGCTGGGGGAGGAGCATAATATCACGCAGTCAGCCCGTTAACGGCAGCGGCCACTCGCTCAAGCTCTTCCTGGGTCAGCGCGGGGTGAACGGGGATGGAGAGGCAACGGGCGGTGACATCCTCGGTGACGGGCAAGCTCATATTGTAGCCCAGCTCGATGTAAACCTGCTGGCGGTAGACCGGCACTGGATAGTATACATCGGTGGCAACGCCCTGCTCAAGCAGGCGGACGCGGGCGGTGTCACGGTCAATGCCCTTTGGCAGCTTGATGGTGTACTGATGGTAGTCGTGGCGGTAGCCTTCCGGCACCTTCGGCATTTCCACCCCATGCAGGTTGGCATCGTAGAAGGCGGCGTTGCGAATGCGTTGCTCGGTCAGTGCGCCCAACTTATCCATCTGTGCGGAGCCTATTGCGCCCTGAATGTCGGTCATGCGGTAGTTGTAGCCCAGCATCTCGTGGTAATAACGGGTACGCATCCCCTGGGCGCGGGCAATGCGGATGTAATCGTCAATCTTGTCGTCATTGGTGGTGAGAACGCCACCCTCGGCGGTAGTCACATTCTTGGTGGCATATAGGCTGAACACGCCAATGCCCCAACTGCCGGTGCGCCGCCCGTTGATGCTTGCGCCCACCGCCTGGCAGGCATCCTCGACGATCGCCAGCCCATGCCGCTCGGCAATCTCGGCGATGGCAGGCATATTAGCAGGCAGACCGTAGAGGCTGACTGGCTCGATCGCTTTCGTCTTCGGGGTGATTGCCGCTTCAATCTGGTTCACGTCAATATTGAAGGTATCGTAGTCAATGTCCACAAACACCGGGCGTGCGCCGCAGTAGAGAGCGGCGTTGCCGGTAGCTATGAAGGTGAAGGCGGGGCAGATGACCTCATCGCCGGGGCCAACCCCAGCGGCAAGCAGACCAAGATGCAATCCCATCGTGCCATTGATTACGGCAGCAGCGTGCTTCACGCCACACATCGCCGCCCACTTGTCCTCGAACTCCTTGACCATAGGCCCTTGCACGATGTAGCCGGAGTCCAGCACCCGCATAATCGCGGCCTTTTCCTCCGCGCCGAGCATTGGCTTCGCCATCTGGATCATCGGCTGCTTGGGGCTTACCCCCAGCGACGGTGCGGGCGGGGTCGCAGTGGATACTACGCTCATGAAACAAGTCTCCTCTCGGTAATTTACAGGCTGCTCTAGTTTCGGCAGGGCGTGATTTATCACGCCCTACATTATGCTCCTACAAAATAAATAACTCCTCGGCAGGCTGAAACGTTTCGATCAGCGGTAGGCGATGTAGTTCGCTACATTTGGCGCAAACGTATAGGGTGAGGCCATCAAGATCGGCATCGCCTTCGGGGTGCAGCTTGTTGCCGCACGCACCCACGTAGCCGCGCAGTCGCGCCGGGTTGCCGTAAACCAGGCCATAATCCGGCACGTCGTGGGTGACGACCGAACCGGCTCCGACCATGCCCCATTGCCCGATGGTGATACCGGCAACAATGGTGCTGTTAGCGCCCACCGCTGCACCTGTACGCACTAGCGTCTTGCTCTCGGTCCAATCGGCATCGCTCTTCAGGCTACCATCAATGTTGATGGCGCGGGGTTCGAGGTCGTTGGTGAAGCAGACATGGGGGCCGACAAATACACCGTCTTCTATAGTAACACCGTGATAGACACTGGCGCGGTTCTGGATCTTGCAGTTGCGGCCAATCTGCACGCCGCTGTCAATATAAGCGGCCTTGCCGACGATGCAGTTATCACCCAGGCTTGCGCCCTCGCGCACCTGCGCCTGATGCCAGACTTTGCAAGTCTCGCCCAGCGTGGCCTTGTCGGATACCTCGGCGGTGGAGTGGATATAAGTAGTGATGTCGGTTAAGCCCTTTCATTGGATTTCGCCAAACTCCTCGATGATCACAGTTTGTCGCTCGGCCAATATGGCCCCATATTCCAGGCAGGCCAGCACGTCTTCGCGGCTCAATGCCGGATACTCGACCAGCACCTGCTCGATTGGTTCGCCATCAGCCATCATGTGCAGCACCTCATGAACTGGTATCTGCGTTCCTTTGATGATGGGCTGCCCACGATAAATCGTTGGGTCGGCAGTAATGCGCTCGAACATGATCGGCATCTCCCTGTGCGTATCATGCGCCTGAATTAGAAGAGCAGTTCGGCAATGCGCTCCCCGGCATGGCCGTCGCCAAACAGCGGCGGAGGCGGATTGATAGGCGCACTGCCCTGCGCCCATACATCGTGCGCCGCTGCCACAATCATATCAATATCAGTGCCAACCAGCCGATTCCAGCCGCTAGCAACAGTCTCCACCCATTCTGTCTCGTTGCGAAGGGTAAGGCAGGGAACGGCGAGGAAGTAGGCTTCCTTCTGCACTCCCCCGCTGTCGGTAATAATCAACCGTGCGTTGCGCTCCAGATTCAGCATCTCCAGATAGCCCACTGGCTCAATCAGCCTGACTGCATCGCCCTGTGCAATCCCCATCGTCGCCATCACCTTGCGGGTACGCGGATGGATGGGGAAGATAACTGGCTGCGTCTTGCTGCCTATTTGATTTAGGGCAGCGACAATCGAGCGCAGGTGGTCGGCATCGTCGGTGTTGGCGGCACGATGAACCGTCGCCAGGGTGTAGCCCTGTGGCATCACCTGAATGCTGGTGAGCAACGACGCAGCGTGTGCCTCAGCCAGAGCCAGATTGTGCAACGCCGCATCGTACATTACGTCGCCAACCTCGTAGATATGCTGATCTATGTGCGGGTTGCTAGCGATGCCCTCGCGCTTCAGGTTGTCCACTGCGGTGCCGGTGGGGCAGAACAGCAGATTGCTGAGTTGGTCAGCGACAACGCGATTGACTTCCTCCGGCATCGCTCTGTCGAACGAGCGCAACCCCGCTTCGACATGGGCAAGCGGGATGTGCAGCTTAGAGGCGGTCAATGCTCCGGCGAGGGTCGAATTAGTATCGCCGTAGACCAACAACAGGTCTGGTTGCTCCTGCGCGACCAGCGGCTCCAACCGTTGCAGCATCAGGCCGGTTTGTTCGCCATGCCCGCCGGAGCCGACTTCAAGATTATAATCCGGCGTAGGGATACCAAGTTCGCGGAAGAACACGCCCGACATATTGTCGTCGTAGTGCTGCCCGGTATGCACCAGGATTTCAGTATGCTGCTTACGAATCGCCCGGCTAACTGGCGCAGCTTTGATGAACTGCGGCCGCGCCCCCACAATGGTCAATATCTTCATCTTGCCTCACGCCAGTGTTGCCCACTTGCCCGCCCCATATTATACTATATGCCGCGCCATTTTGCGAACAGTGTTATACTGCTCATATGCACATCACCCGTGAAATCCTCGCTCCGGTTGAAGCGATTTATGGCACACCCCGCGAACTGGCGGTGGGCGCGGCGTTGAGCGAACACGAGTTTGGCCCCACCTGGGCCAGCGTGCAGCGGCGGCGCAACCACGATGTCAGCCTGTTCATCATGATGCCCAGCGATCAAATCGTGCTGATCCAGAAGTGGACGCACCCGCCGGGGGTGTGGCGTGCGCCTAGCGGTGGGGTCAAGGTGGGTGAGGATTTTGTGGTGGGAGCATTGCGCGAGGGCTATGAGGAAACCGGCCTGAGAGTGGAACTAACTACCTATCTGCTGCGCCTTAACGCAACCTTTACCTGCCAGTTGAGCGCTGGGGTTATCCGCGAGGTGTCCTGGGTGTCGCACGTATTCACCGCCCGCATCGCCGCTAACTCCGGCCCTTTGCAACCCGTGGATACCCACGAAATAAAGGCGGCCCTTATCAGCACGGTGCAGGAACTACAAGGGCCAATCCGCAACGCGCTGCTGATCAGCCCCAGCGGTGGGCTGCACTACCGCGCCCAGCTAACTGACCTGACCATCGCCGCGCTGTACCCCAACGGGATAATGAAGAATGTAGAATGAAGAATGAACGATCGGGGATTTAGCTGGTGGCTACGCCCCTTATTCTACACTCTACATTCTACATTCTTCATTCTGCTTAGTGGAACGGGATGGTAATTGTATCGCCGGGGTAGATGGTGCCACCGCCATCGCAGACACCGTGTATATTCTGCTGGCAGGGGTTGGCCGCTGCGATCTTGTTTATGTTAGTGTCGGTAGCCTGCAATCGGTTGATGATGCGTGTCAGGTTCTCGCCGGACTCCACCGTCCACTGTACGCTGGGCGGGCTATAGCTGGCGGCGGGGATATTGAGGGTTTGACCTGCTTGCAGGTCGTTGGTGTTCTTGAGCGTGGCATTGTTGGCGGCTAGCAATTGGCCGGTATTCACGCCAAACTGGGCGGCAATGCTCACGAATGTGTCGCCCGCCGCAACTGCGTAAGTTCGCACCTTTGCGGGGTCGCTGCCTGGGTTGGCGGGTGGCGCGGGGGTATTGGCGGCAGGTGCGGGGGTTGGCTGGGCGGGGGCATTGGTTGCCGCAGCGGCTGGCAACGTAGGCTGATTGGGCGCAGCGGTGGCATCCACGTTGGGCGAGGTGTTCGCGCTGGTTGTGCCGCTGACTGCCGCGCTGGTGGCGATGCCAGGCGCAAGCGTTGCCTGTGCATTGCCCGTGCCAGAAATCACGCTGCTGCTCAAGGTGGGAGTCGGCGCAATGTAGTTGGAGGCCGCATTGTTGTTCTTGCTGCTGGTGTCGCGTAGCACCAGCCAAACCCCCACGCCGAGGATCACCAGCAGGCATATAATAGTCAGTAGGGTATACATCGTCCGCTGCTGATCGCGGCTACGCCCAGTGGTTAGCACGCCGGTATTGCGGCGCATACTGCGACGCTGCTGTTCGATGCGATCACGGGCCGATATCGCGCCTTCGTCGCCAGCGTATGTGTAGCCACCTTGCTCCTCTTCGGCCTTGCTGCTGCTATAGTCGGGATTATGCTGCTCGTCGGCATAGTTATATTGGTCTTCCTGGCCCTGTTCGTATCCGCCTCGCTGGTCGCCCATCGTGGTGTTCCCCCTTTGTTATGTCTAGCTGACGCTTTTGACTATTATACTCCTTGATCCCGCTGAACGCAATAGGTTTGACTGTAAAGGAGCGACGAAAAAGGCAGCGACGATATAATAATCCGAATATTACAATCCTGCCCCAGCGCTATGAGCCTATTGTTCGTCACCTTCAGTCCTGATTGCCGCTGGAGCGGTTCAGTTCCTCCAGCACCGCTTTTAGCGCGTCGGGCCAGCGTTCGCCCAGTTCGCGGCGGTTGAGCCGCACCATGCGCGGGCCGACCCGCAACGCCTTGCCGAAGCGACGAGCGGTACGGCTGAGGTTGAGCGCGGCCAGGCGACCCCCAGCGGTGGCGCGTTCGCTGAAGCGGATGGCGATCTCGCTCTCGTTGCTACTGACTGCCTCCGCCCCCGCCTTCATCGCCAGCCCCTTGATTTGTACGATAAAGAGCAGGTTGCGAGCGGGGGTGGGCAATGCGCCGAAGCGGTCTTCCAACTCCTTTGCCACCTCTTTGCTCTGCAATGGACTGAGTGGGCGAGCAAGTCGTTGGTACAAGCGCAGGCGCAGGCTGTCGTCGCTAACATAGTCGGTGGGGAGGAAGGCGGAGAGCGGCAGGTCTATGGTGAGCGGCTCGTCGTCGAGGTTGGCTTCGGCGGCCAGTTCGACCTGACCCTCCACCTCGTCGGGTGAGGCGTGGCCGGTATCGTTGCCCAGCTTGCCGTGGGTGGCGAAGCTCTGCAGCTTGCGGGCGCGGTCTACTGCGTTGGCAAGTAGACGGGTGTAGAGGTCGAAGCCCACCGCGCCGATATGCCCGCTCTGCTCCGCGCCCAGCAGGTTGCCCGCGCCGCGTATCTCCAGATCGCGTAGCGCAACGCGGAAGCCCGCCCCCAGTTCAGTCGCCTCCTGGATGGCCTGCAGACGTTCCTGCGCCTCCTCGGTGAGATGCTGGCCCTTGTGGTAGAGGAAATAGGCGTAAGCGCGGTTCGCGCCGCGCCCTACCCGCCCGCGCAACTGGTATAGCTGGGCAAGGCCGAAGTTGTCAGCCTCATCCACAATCAGGGTGTTGGCGTTTGGGATGTCCAGCCCCGATTCGATGATGGTGGTGCAGAGCAGCACGTCAATGTTCTTGTGAATGAAATCATCCATCACCTTCTCAAGCTGCTCCTCGTTCATCTGGCCGTGGCCCACGCCGATGCGGGCCTCCGGCACCAGCTTCTGCAGGTTTTGCAGCACGATGCTCATGCCGATAACCCGATTGTGGACGAAGAAGATCTGGCCGCCACGCTGCAACTCGCGCAGGATCACCTCGCGTACCAGTTGGTCGTTGTAGGCAGTGACATAGGTCTTGATTGGTAGGCGATCGGCGGGCGGGGTTTCGATTACGCTCATGTCGCGCACACCGACCATCGCCATGTGCAGAGTGCGAGGGATAGGCGTGGCGGTCAGGGTAAGCACATCTACGGCGGTGCGTAGCTGCTTGAGCTGCTCCTTGTGCTTAACCCCAAAGCGTTGCTCCTCGTCCACTACAATCATGCCCAGGTTCTTGAAGCTGACATCCTTCTGCAAGAGGCGATGGGTGCCAATCAGAATATCTATCTTGCCGTGGCGCAGCTGTTCGACAATCACCTGCTGCTGCTTGCGGTTGCGGAAGCGGCTGATCATCTCGATCTCGACCGGAAACGAACCCATACGCTGGCGGAAGCTATCGTAGTGCTGCTGGGCTAGCAATGTGGTTGGCACGAGGACGGCAACCTGCTTGCCAGACATTACCACCTTGAACGCTGCCCGCATCGCCACCTCGGTCTTGCCGTAGCCAACGTCGCCGCAGACTAGCCGATCCATCGGCTCGGCTTCCACCATATCGGCCTTGACCTCCTCGATAGCCCGCATCTGGTCTTCAGTTTCGACGTAGGGGAAGGATGACTCCATCTCCTGCTGCCAGGGGGTGTCGGGACCATAAGCGGGCCGCTCGGCCACCTCGCGCTGACTGTAGAGGGTTAGCAGTTCGCGGGCTAGCTGCTCAGTTGATTCGCGGACTTTTCTTTTGGTACGGCTCCATTCCGCCGTTCCCAGCCGATTGAGGGTGGGCTGCTGGTGGCCTGCACCGGAGTAGGGCAACACGCGGTCAGTCTGCTCCGATGGCACGTAAAGGCGGTCGCCATCAGCATATTCGAGCAGCATATACTCGCGCTCGATGCCGTCGGTCTGGCGCATCACCAGCCCACCGAAGCGACCAATGCCGTGTTCGATGTGGACGATGTATTGGCCTGCCTCTAGCTGGCTGACGAAGGCGTTGCGGGTACGGGCCTCGGCCTCCGACGAGGTGCGGCGGCTGGCGCGGCGTACTGGCGGGGTCCAGCCAAACACCTCGGTATCGGTGAGCAGCACGGTGGCGGGATAGTCCAGTTGCCAGCCGCCCACGATTACGCCGTGCAGCAGGTGGATGCTGCCCGCAGCTGGCGGGGTGGTGAGTTCGTCATTGGCGGTCGCGCCGCCCTTGCCAGTAGTGACTTTGCGGACGACCGGATAAACCTCCTGCTCCTCCAGCATCTCGCGCAGGCGGGCGGCCTGCTGGCTGACAATGACCACGCGGATGCCGCGCCCGCTCATCGCCCGTAGCTCGTCAACCAACCGATCAATGCGGCCCGCGTAGGAGTTGGCGGGCAGTAGGGTTTCGTTTACCCCCTCCCCAACCCTCCCCTGTTTCAGGGGAGGGGGTTCAACCTCCCCTTCAGATGGGAGCGAGTCGTCCGCGGCGCTCTCACCGATTTCGAGGCGGGGTTGGGTGGCGGCTCGTTGCTCTAGCTCCGGCCAGGGAACGTAGGGGAGCAGCAGGTTGGGCGGCAGTTCGCGCTGCTCGGTAAGGGCGCGACGCTGTTCGGCGGCCTGATTGTCCACCTCAGTAGCAACCATGCGGAGCGCATCAGCGCGGTCGAGGATGATAAGGTCGCCAGGATGCAGGTAATCGAGCGCGGTGGGTGTGGGCTGGTCGTAGCTGAAGTAGGGCAGGAACAACTCCATGCCTTCGAAGCACTCGCCTTCGCGGAAGGTGTCAAGCATATCCTGCCACTCCTCACTCACCTCTGTCCGCAGGTCACGCAGGTCGAGTTCGCTGAGAGCCTGAACCGCGCCGCTGCGCCGCCAGAAGGGTATCTCGCAGGCAGGGGTGACGATTACACTCAGCACCTGATCGTTACTGCGCTGGGTGGTGGGATCGAAGCGGCGCAGGCTCTCGATTTCGTCGCCAAACAGTTCGATGCGGATGGGTGCGTCCATGGTGGCGGGCCACAGGTCAATTATGCCACCACGCCTGCTGAACTGGCCGACCTGTTCGACAAGCGCAGCGGGCTGGTAGCCCATGCCCAGCCAGGCGCTGAGGCTGCGGTTGAGGTCGAACGGCTGGCCGGGCTGCAGTGTAATGAGCGCGGCGCGAAAGTCGGCAGGTGGCATGGTCGGCTGCATCAACGCCCGCACCGCACCAACCACGATCAGGGGCGGGCCATCCGTGCTGTCTTCGGTGAGCGCCTGCAATGCGGCCAGCCTCCCGCTAGTCAGGCTGCTATCCCAGCCGATGCGCTCATAAGGGATGAGATCGGGGGTAGGCAGATGGGCGATGCGACTACCCTCGCCCGCATAGGCGTGCAAACCCTCGTAGATGGCGCGGGCGCGTTCGGGCCGGGCGGTGACAACCAGGATGCGATGGGGCGTGGCCTTTCCAGCAAGGTCGTCCTGCAGCGTTGCCAGCAGGTATGGCACTGCGGCGCTGGGCAGCGAACCCGCGTTTACGGTATTCGGCTCACGTAGGGCGCGACCGAGTTCGGTAAGCAATTGGGTATAATGCTCGTTCACGTGCAGCAGGGGCAATAGTCCGGCCAGGCTCATGCGTTCCTCCAAATGTAGAATGTAGAATGTAGAATCTGTGGTTGATGTATGGGTGGGCGGCCTTTGCCCTAAGCTGGGTAAACGGCCAAAGGCAACCTGACCGTATTGGTCGGTTGCTTTAGTAGCGTTGGTTTAGAGGTGTATTGTACGGATTCGCGGGTGATTCGTCAACCCCTGGAGATAATACGCCCTACTTCGCCACTAGGATCTGAGCCTATGCCTCAACTCATTGCTTATAGCTCATCATCTTACAAACAAAGTTCTGGTGGCCGCGTAGACATACCCCCATCTCTCACATTAGGAGGGGAAGACATC
>JBBRMT010000120.1:0-13762 GCA_038230695.1 Chloroflexia bacterium | reverse complement strand
TTGTAGCTTGTGCGAAGCCTGGGTCAGTCGCCCGACCGCCTCGACCATGTGGACGGGCAGGCGGATGGTGCGGCTCTGGTCGGCGATGGCGCGGGTGATGGCCTGGCGAATCCACCAGGTGGCGTAGGTGCTGAAGCGGTGGCCCTTGCGGTAGTCGAAGCGGTCAACCGCCCGCAGCAGGCCGAAGTTGCCCTCCTGGATCAGGTCAAGCAGGCTGATACCGCGCCCGGCGTACTTGCGGGCCACGCTGACCACCAGCCGCAGGTTGGCCTCGATCAGGCGGCGGCGGGCGGCCTGGCCGCGAGCATCGTCTACCCGCATCTGCTGCCGCTCTTCCGGCGATAGCAGTTCGCGCTGCAGGCGATAGCTGGCGCGATTGCCGCGCTGCATGGAAATCGCCAGGTTCACCTCATCGGCGGCGGTAAGCAGCGACACGCGGCCAATCTCGCGCAGATACATCCCAACCGAGTCGTCCGCAGTCTTGTGGTCAATGTCGTTCGGCGTAGTCCGGCTGGCTGCATCGTCGTCAAGGTAGCTAGGCTGGGCCTCGACGTGTTCACGCAAATCCATCATCCGCTCCTCCTCCAGGGCGAGGGCGCGCTCATCCGGCTCTTCGGCATCATCGAGTAGCATGAAGTCGGTGTCGTAGCCCCGCAGATCATCTTCAGTCAGGTTGATAATTCCAGCCATGCTATCAAGTTCGCCTGCCCAGCCGCGCCGCGAGGCCCGCCCGGTTAGCTCATCCAGTTCACCGTAATACTTTAGCATGGTCAACCACCTCCTAGCCCCACCTTCCCCTTCGCTCAGGGTTGGCAGGAACGGTGCAACAAAGGCATTATGCCCCGCCAGCATTACGCCAACCGGGTTGCCTCTGTAGTTATAACGCCGCAGCGAATACATAGGTTTCAGTTCTTACTCGGCTGCTACGCTAGACGGCACAGGCTCTAATTGAACTCTAATTCGCTTGCCCTCTCCCAACCTCCCCCACAGGGGGAGGAGTATAAGCCCCTCCCCCTGTGGGGGAGGTTGGGTGGGGGCGCGAGGTTCAATCCCTGACTGCCTGGGTACATATAATACACGCGAACAGGCGATCAGGTTGCGCCAGGAGGTACTACTTTTAGCCTAAGTTGGAGTAGTCATTTAGTCGCATAAAACAAAAAAGGAAGGTTTGCACCTTCGCTGCATCGTTCCGCGGCTTACAGGTAACAACCAACTCCGGCAAAAAATGCTTTATCTAAATCCGAATTATAACATTTTTTGGCATCCGATTTCAACCAAAGGGGGTTAATGTTTTATTAGAAACTGTTACCTTGCTACAGAGGTTGATAAGACACAAAGACAAAGCCCCTTGCCGAGGCAAGGGGCTTCGCTGCGATGGGGATGGCTTACTGTTGATAGATGCTCCATGTGCCGTTCTCGTAGTGCAGGATAGTGCCAGCTTCACCGACGGCCCAACCTTCAGTGGGGGAGACCATCTTTACCGCATTGAGCGATTTGGAAGTCGGGCTATTGTAAGTCGTCCATTTGTTACCGCTATAATGCAAGATCGTACCCTCGCCTCCCACAGCCCAACCCTCTGCCAAGGAGATCATGTACGCGCTACCTACCGTTTCACCCGTGACGCTGGGGACAACACTCCATTCACTTCCGTTGTAGTGCATAAGCAGGCCGTTTACCCCAACCGCCCACACATCACTACTTGAGCTGGCCGCAAAGTTAACGACTCCGATACTTTGTTCGCGCCCCAGCACTGGTGAGTAAGATGTTGTCCATGAACCATTCTGATAATGCAAGATGTCGAGTGAGCCAACAGCCCAGCCTTCGTTCGCTGAGAGCATCTTCAAATTAGCCAGGATTGCTCCAGTAAGTTTGGGATTGCCATAGCTGTAGTCGAACGTCCACTGTCCATTACTGTAGCGCAGTATAAAATCACCATTGGCAATCATCCAGCCTGCATCTGGTGAAATCATGTCTACGCTGCTAAGGCCGTGACGATAGGGTGATGGTGCGCCATTTGATAGCGAGGCAAACATGTTACTGGCATCCTGCCAAACACCGTTGCTATAGCGAAGGACGTTGTCGCCTCCAACTGCCCACCCATCGGTAGGTGATGTCATGCTGATGCTGCCGAGGTATCCTGCCTGCACTGGGCTGGCAGTTTGTCGCCAACGCCCACCAGTGTAGTGCAGTATAACACCCTTGTCGCCGACCGCCCAGCCTTCGGTGGGTGATACCATGCTGAGGCTGAACAAGTTCATATTGGGCAAAGGAGCATGATAGCGCAGTGTGCCTAGCTGAGTGAGCAGCACGTCGTAGGGCGTATCTGCATTCTCGGGGTGCATCTCAAACACTGCCCGCTCGAAGTATTGCACCGTGCGGCTTACGCCATCAGTGCCAGTTTCCTGAAACTCGTTGCTGATGGGATAACCTTGTTGGGCGAGACCACCATGCTGCTCCCAGTAGGCGCGGAACTTACCGCTAATAAACTTGCCTGTTTCAGCGAAGTGCCGGGGATTTTCGGCACTGACCTGCTGGTTTGGTGCGCCATTAGGATATAGTTGTTGGTAGCGGAAGTTGCCGAGTAGACTGAGCAACACGTCGTTGGGCGGCTGGTTTTCTGGGTGCAACTCGAATACCGCCCGCTCGAAGTATTGCACAGTGTACACCTTACCGTCGGTGTCGCTGCGCTCTTGAACCTCGTCGCTGAGAGGATAGCCCTGCTGGGCCAGCCCACCATGCTGCTGCCAGTATTGCAGGAAGCGGCCCCCGATGGTGTGGCCGGTTTCAGGGAAGTAATAGCTGTCACTCTGCGCTCCGGCTGTGGGGCTACCAACTGTTAGTAGGGTAGTCAGCAGCAGCACCACCACTATTATATTATGTAGTCGCATCGTCATGCTCCTTGCTGGTCTATTTTATAAACAAAGCTTAGTGTACTTGTCGCTCTTAAAGGGAGAAGCATAGTAAGAGTTAGCTTCCTCCTTTTTGTTACGCCATAAGGCATACGATTTGCTGAAAGCGAAGCGCATTGACTTATCGTATGTCTGAAGGCGCGGATCAGACACTTATGGGTTGGAGCCTGCATAGGAATTAAACCAGTTTGTACGGCTGCCGTCACTACGGATTGCATCCGCGTAGCTACCCCATCCTCTCAAGATCCAGACAGTCACAGATGTAGCATTGTGACGTTCACCCGAGGTCAGGAAGTAGTTAAGGTCGTTCTCAAATCTGTGACTCTGACCATCGTGGGTCATACAGTTTTGCTCTCTAGTTGGATCACCAGGGTATGAGCGATGTGCAAGCCAGGTATCATCTTGGGTATAATAGCAGTAGCTCATAGCACCCGGTGTCCAACCAAACTCGGTAATTTGAGAGCGAAGGCTGCTATTGCCTATGCGAGTTTGCTGGTCACCATTAAAATCGGGCCAGGTTTTATTGGGTAGATAACCCCCAATCGAATCACCACCCGGGTTAGGATAAACGTTGTAACTAATGCCCCCTTGTCGGCCAGTTCCTGAGTCATAGTTGTAGAGGTTGACCATACCTGTGAGATCCCCGAACTGAGGCTGCCCATCAGTCAGCAGGGTAAAGTCTGGGTCCATTGAAGGTGACCAGTAGGTGTAGTTGCGGAGGTACTTGCAGTTGTCCTTGGGTGTGTAGCTGCAGTTATTTTGATAGTAGAGAAGGTCATACCATACTGCTACGTAGAAGTCGTTTATGGCACGGTAGAGACGGTAGTCTGTGTTACCGTTCCATGTGTACGTTCCACCACCGGGCCAACTACATCCCGTACAAGTCTGCAGCCACTCAAGGTTGGGTTCGCTTTCAACTTCGATGTGCCTTAGCCAGTTTCGCCAGCCCGCAAAGTGAAGGACCTTCTGTGCCACATCGTCCGGTTTGGCCCCGTCTCCGTAAGGCTGTATTATGCTTGTGGGATCAATACGAAGGATGACCTTATCGTTGTAGGTCTCCTGGTATAGGCGCATTGCGTTCGCTACTCGTGGCCCCCATGCTGCGTAGCCGCCCGTTGGCCCCCATGTGGAATAGTTTAGTTCTGTACTCAGCACTTCGGTGGCACCGAAGTAAGGGCTATTGCGGTCAGCACCTAGCGCATTGATGGCCTGATTCTGGTACTGATTATAGCCCCAGCCGTTGTAGGCAGCATCTACCGCAGACCACATACCTTTATACGTGTTATACGATGGGGCTGCGCCTTTTGCAGAGAGCTGGATAGCAGGTTGCTGCGATGTAGGTACTTGATGACTCATTGCCTGTTCACGACCAGGCGCAGTGGCAAATGCATCAGCTGCTGTTGTGTTCGTAACATGACCATCACCAACACCACCATCGTTCTGCCATACCAACTGATCGCCAGCAACTATCGGATTGCGCTTGTTACCTGTATCTGTAACGAGCGGCATTGGCTTGAGGTTTCGCAGATCCAGACCCCACACATCCAGCTTGTCGGTGTTGGGATTGGGCATACTCCAAACCACTGTGTTCCCGCTGATGGCCGGAGTCATGGCTGCACCACGATAAAGAACAGCGTTCGTGCCAGTGCTTAGGTCAGCAAGGTTAAGCTGCGTGCTGCTCCAGACTACGCGATGGTCGGCAATAGCGTAGCTGCCGTTAAGGGCAGCGTCTTTGGCTACAGTTGTGACGTTGCCGTCGCTGATCCTGTAGGCGCGAAGTTGGGCAATACTGCTACCTTCATTGTCCTTGCTGAGGGGCGGCACCTCACTCCAGATTATGTATTCATTGCTGATCGCTGGAGGGTTGAAGCTGATACCAGAGCTGCGAGGCGTGGTCGCTACCACCTTGACTATACCAGTATCGAGGTCCTTAACCTTGAGGCTATTAGTGGTCTTGTTCAGTTCGAGCCAAGCAACATCCCGGCCCGCAATTGCCGGATGAGCATGGTCAACGATGCCCTCAGCATCGGGGCCAGCGGCAACCGTGAAGGTCTTGCCAGTGTCGAGGTTCTTACCTAGGATATCGGCTTCGCAGGTGGCGCAAGTGCGACTCATGTCCTGCCAGACGACAATCGAGCCAGAGATGTCGGGTTCGGTTTTAGCCCCAGGTGCGTTGGACACGGTGATGGGCTGGTTGGTCTTGAGGTCGCGGCCCATAATATCCGACACATTGTACATCGGGTTAATCTCAGGGCGCTGCGACTCGGCGCGGTCGATCCAGACGATGTAGCGGTCAGAAGCGCGAGGACGAAGCTGGATGCGGGTATAGGGAACAGATTGATTGGAGGGGTAGACAAACAGAGGTGAAGGAGTGGAAGGGACGGAAGCGGTATCAGCAGTGGATTGGGCCTGGGGCAATGATGCGGAGCCAGAGGGAGGCGCTGATTGCGCCCATGAGCTAGAGGATAGCAGGCCAAGAGTTACGATCGTTACTACTAGTATGTAGTATTGGGGGGGGGGCAGCACGATGCTGGGTCTTCATTTGGGGTCTCCTCCCCGGGTAATGAGCGGATGGCAATACGCAGCGTCATACAAACTGTAATCTACAGTACTATTATAGCACTGAACATCAGCAAACGCAAGAGTTTTTCCACCACCTTCCTGGCAATTTATATGATGTGGGCAAAATCGTTGATTCTGATCGTGGTTATGACATCTAAAAGCAGAGGGCGGCTCATGTGAGCCGCCCCATCTGTGATACTCGAACCCTCTCCCAGCCTCCCCCGGTGGGGGAGGAGTGGGTCACGGATAGATACCGCGCAGCTTGGTCGCTTCGGCGACGCGGCCCACCGCCAGCACATAGGCAGCGGTACGCATATCGAGGTTCTTGTCCTGGGCGATCTTGTAGACATCGTTGAAGCTCTTGACCATCACTCGCTCCAGGCGCTCGTTGACTTCCTCTTCAGTCCAGAAGTAGGACTGAATATCCTGCACCCACTCAAAGTAGCTGACCGTCACGCCGCCAGCGTTCGCCAGGATGTCGGGCAGCACAATAATGCCCTTCTGGTGCAGGATGCGGTCGGCTTCGGGGGTGGTTGGGCCGTTGGCCGCCTCGCCGATCAGCTTGGCCTTGATGCGATCCGCGTTGCTGACCGTGATCTGGTTCTCCAACGCAGCGGGAACGAGAATGTCGCAGTCAACCTCCAGCAACTGCTCGTTGCTGATCGACTCGGCATCGTGGAAGCCCTTGACCGTGCCATGCTCTTGCTTCCAGCGCAGCACCGAGGCCACATCCAGGCCGTTCTTGTTGTAGATGCCGCCCTGGGTGTCGCTGACTGCCACGATAATCGCGCCGTCCTGCTTGAGTAGCCGCGCCGCAATGGCGCCCGCATTGCCGAAGCCCTGCACTGCTACTCGTGCGCCGCTCAGGCTCATGCCCATGGTCTTGACCGCCTCGCGCACCACGAAGAGCAGGCCGCGAGCAGTCGCCTCGTTGCGCCCCGCCGAGCCGCCTATACTCAGGGGCTTGCCGGTGACAACGCCGGGGATGCTGTAGCCGTGATGCTGGCTGAAGGTATCCATAATCCAGGCCATTGTCTGCGAGTTGGTGTTTACATCAGGAGCGGGGATGTCCTGGTAGGGGCCGATTAGCAGGGAGATTTCGGTGGCGTAGCGGCGGGTGAGGCGCTCAAGCTCAGTCTGGCTGAGTTTCTTGGGGTCTACGATTACGCCGCCCTTGCCCCCACCGTAGGGGATGCCGACTACCGCGCACTTCCAACTCATCCACATCGCCAGCGCCTTCACCTCATCGAGGCTAACATCCTGGTGATAGCGGATGCCACCCTTCGCCGGACCACGCGCCACGTTGTGTTGCACCCGAAAGCCGGTGAATACCTTCATCGAGCCATCGTCCATCCGCACCGGGAAATGCACGATCAATTCGCGCTTGGGTTGGCTGAGTACCTGGCGTAGACCATCGTCCAGGCTGAGTATATCAGCGGCCTGCATAAACTGCTCGACCGCGCTTTCGTAGGGGTTGCGTCTGCCTTCCATGCCCACATTGGGCTGCTGGTTATCGTTACGAATCATGGTAGTCACTGCTAGATTCTCCTCCTTGAGTAATCAGCTATGCCAGGCTTCTCGCTGTAGCCATCGCTACGGCAAAGCGGCGGTTTGCGCCTCGGCTCTGAGGCGAATATAGTATACAACGGTTGGAGCGGGGTTGCAAGCGGCTAATCAAGCAACTTGTGTAGCAACTCCTCCGTCACTTTCGCGTCGGCCTTCCCTTTCGTCGCTGCCATCACCTTACCCTTTAGCGCCTGGATGACTGGTGGCTTGGTACGATAATCGGCAACTAGCTTGGGATTGTCAGCAATCACCTGTAGCACCACCGCTTCGAGTTCGCCCGCATCGCTGACCTTCGCCAGACCGCGCTCGTTTACCATATCCTCCGGCTTTAGCTGCGGGTTGGGATTGGCGTATAGCTCGGCGAGTAGCTCCTTGCCCACACTCTGACTGATCGTGCCGCTCTGCGCCAGGTTGATGATGCTGGCGAGTTGCGCGGGAGTGACGCGCTCATCCTCAAGCTCGTGGCCGCTCTCGCGCAGCAGACGGAACAACTCTCCGCGCACCCAGTTTGCAACCCAGTGGGCGGCCTCCTGCGCTTTCGCGGCATCGTCGCGGTGGAAGGCGGCCACGGTTGACTCGTAGTAGTCGGCCCCCCCGCGTGAAGCAGTTAGCAGGCTGGCGGTCTCTGCGTCCAGGCCATAGTCGCTGATGAAGCGGGTGCGTTTGGCATCCGGCAACTCCGGCAGGGTGGCGCGTAGACGCTCGATCTCGTCTGCGCTGGTAAGCAGGGGCGGCAAATCGGGTTCGGGGAAGTAGCGGTAGTCGTGGGCGAACTCCTTGCTACGCTGCGAACGGGTGATACCCAGCGCCTCCACCCATCCTCGTGTCTCCTGCTCCACCCGCTGCCCACTGCGGAGCATCTCACCCTGCCGCTTGATTTCGTACTCCAACGCATGAAGAACTGCGCTGAAGCTGTTCATGTTCTTGACTTCGGCGCGGTTGCCGTATTCCTGCTGTCCGCGTGGACGCAAGCTGATGTTGGCATCGCAGCGGAAGCTGCCCTCCTCCATGTTGCCGGTGCTGACCCCCAGATAACGCAAAATCTGGCGAAGCTTGACCAGGTAGCGGCGGGCCTCCTCCGGGCTGGACAGGTCGGGTTCGCCCACAATCTCCATCAGCGGCACGCCACTACGATTGACATCGAGCAGCGCGTATTGTTCGCCGCCATGTTCGCGGCCCACGTGCAGCAGCTTGGCGGTGTCCTCCTCCATGTGGATGCGGGTAATGCCGATCTTCTTGGCGCTGCCGTCGGGCAGGTCAATCTCCAACCCGCCACCCACGCAAATCGGCAGGTCATATTGCGATATTTGGTAGCCCTTCATCAAATCAGGGTAGGGATAGTTCTTGCGGTCGAACTTGCTATAGGGCGCGATCGCGGAGTCGAGCGCCAGGCCAGTGAGGATGACCTTCTCCACCACCTGCTGGTTGACGGCGGGCAGGGTGCCGGGCATCCCCAGGCAGATGGGGCAGACCTGGGTGTTGGGCGGTGCGCCCGCATAATCGGCGCGGCAAGAACAGAACATCTTGCTGGCGGTCAGCACCTGGGCGTGAACCTCAAGCCCAATCGTTACCTCGAACTCATCGGCGGACGTGGCCGCTTCCTGCTCTAGCACACTGGTCATTATCTTGCACCTCGATCTGGTTGGGGTTAGCCAACGGAATTGCCAACGAATTGTGAAAACGGATAAACAGATTAAAATGGATGATCGCTGTCTCAGCCATTATAGCAAAAACGCAGCGTTGCTTGCCACCAACCAGCGGGGTAAATCGAGTCCACACTTCATCGAATTGCAACTTATATGTGGTGTAAGGGCGAATTGCGTCCGCCCTTCCGCCCTGGTGAACTTGCCAGGTTATGGTATAATATTAACCGGAGCGAGAGCAACCAGAGGAGTAGTACTTAGATCATGGGTGAAAATGGCCGCCGCAGCGGTAACGAGCAGAACAAGCGGCGCAAACTTAACAGCAGCTAACTGGCGGCGGAGGATGCGCCGACCAATCGCATACCCTTGCCGGGCGCACAGGTACGCCAGGTGCGTCCCGCCACGCCTGCAAATGGGCGCAAGGCCCAGCCAGCACCGGCCCGCCGCGATGCGACTGGCAGCGTCACCCCGCGCTCCTCATCAGGCGCAACCCCACCGCCCAGTCCGCCGCGCAAGAGCCAGACAGACCGTCCCGCTACCAGCAGCAAACGCGCCAACCCCGCCCCGTTGGTGCCACCAGTGGTGGCCCAGCAGGCTTCTGCCGCTACGCCTGCACTTGTGCCACACCGCCCGGCGATGTCTACCCGTAGGAAGGTCTTGCTAGTTGCGCTCGGCATTGTAGTGCTGATTGTGGGTCTGGTTGGCTGGTGGGTGCTGGGTCGCCTCGATGTGGTTCACAACGCAACCATAGCGATGTCGGTTACTCCTGCGCCGGAAGTGCCATTCGACCCCAATACCGGAGCAATTACCCTCAAGACCCCGGTTCCCGGTGGCACGCCTGGCGCGGTGGTTGTCCGCCCTGGCCCGCAACCCCAAACTGAGCCGGTAAACATTTTGCTGCTGGGCCTCGACCATCGGCCCAGCGATACCGGTGCGCCCAATACCGACGTGATGATCCTGGTGCGGATTGACCCTACCACCAAAAAGGTAGCGATGCTCAGTATCCCCCGCGACCTGTGGGTACCCATCCCCGAAATCGGTGGGCCAAGCGATGGTCGCATCAACTCCGCTTACGGCTACGGCGAGATCAACAACATCCCCGGTGGCGGCCCGGCAATGGCAAAAGCGGTGATTAAATACAACTTCGGCATACAGGTTGACTACTTCGCCGAGGTGCAATTCACTGGCTTCCAGAAGATCGTGGATACGCTAGGTGGTATCAACGTTAACGTACCTAAGCCGCTGGTGGACAATCAATTCCCCACGGTGGATAATGGCCTGGCCCGCATCCTCATCTTTGGCGGCATCCAGCACATGAATGGCGTAACCGCGCTGGAGTACGCCCGCTCTCGCCACCAGGATAGCGACCTGGGCCGCAACAAGCGTCAGCAGCAGGTGCTATTGGCAATCAAGGAGCGGGGGCTGGACATCTTCAATACCCTGTCGAACATTGATGCGCTGATGGGCAACCTGAGCGACAGCATTCGTACCGACCTCAGCCCCTCCCAGATTATCTCGCTGATCGAGCTGGCTCCCTCTATCGCTGGTGGCAACATTACTCAGGCGGGGATTGATGGCGACAAGGTGACGGATACAATCATGCCGGACACCGGCGCGGATGTGCTGATGCCTAACTGGGACAAGATCCGCCCATTGGTCACCCAGCTATTTGGCGGCAACAGCGTTGTACTGGAGGCTGCCCGTGTCAAGATTTTGAACGGCACCAAGACTGCTGGGCTGGCGACCCGCACTGCCCAGCTATTGAGCGGCAAGGGCTTCAAGGTGGTCGGCACCGACAACGCCAATGACAGCGCCCACCCCACCACCACAATTATTGACTACGCCAACAAGTCGTTCACCGACAGCGAACTCGTCAAAGCCCTCGGCCTCGACTCCGGCGCGGTGCAGCACGCCACCAATGGCCCACCCGATGCCGATATTGTCGTCACCCTCGGCGACGATAAGGCTGGGGCGGCGCAGTAACAGGACTGAGGTTTGAGGTTTGAGGTTTGAGTGCTGCGTAGAATATTCCATACTTAAATCAAAAGGGCGCACCAAGGTGCGCCCTTCCGTTTTGTCACTCAGCGCTCAGCGCTCAGCACTGCCGTTCAGATCTGGCGGAACAGCATCCCCACGCTTGCGCCGGTGTGGATGCGCTGGATGGTCTCGCCCAGCAGGTTCGCCACCGATAGTACGGTGATGTTGGGCAGCATCTTTTCGGGGGGGATGGGGATGGTGTCGGTGCAGACGATCTCGGTTAGCGGGCTGTCTTGCAGGTTGCTAACCGCTGCGCCGGACAGCACCGGATGGGCGCAGCAGGCGTAGACCTCGGTTGCGCCGAACTCCAACACCGCCCGCGCCGCCTGGGTGATGCTGCCGCCCGTGTCAATCTCGTCGTCTACCAGGATGGCAGGCTGGCCTTTGACCGTGCCGATCAGGTTCATTACCTCGCTTTTGTCCTGATTGCCCACCCGCCGTTTCTCCACGATGGCAATGCTTGCGCCCAGCGGCTCGGCGAAGCTACGCGCCCGCTTTACACTGCCCAGATCAGGCGAAACCACCACCGGGTTAGTCAGACGCTTCTGCTTGAAGTAATCGGTGAGCAGATAAGTGGCGGTCAACTCATCCACCGGGATGTTGAAGAAGCCCTGGATCTGCCCGGCGTGTAGGTCAATGGTCAGCACCCGCTCTGCGCCAGCCACCTGGATCATGTCGGCAATCAGGCGGGCGGTAATTGGCACGCGGGGCTGATCCTTCTTGTCGGTGCGGCCATAGCTATAATAGGGAATGACGGCGGTGATGCGCCCCGCGCTGGCCCGCTTCATCGCGTCAATGATGATCAGCAACTCCATAATGCTGCGATTGACCGGGCTGGAGGTGGGTTGGATGATGAACACATCGTTGCCGCGCACGCTCTCGTTGATCTTGACAAAGGTGTTCTCATTGCTAAACTCAAACACGTCCATACGGCCCAGTGGCACGCCAACGTAGCGACATATTGCCTTCGCCAGTTCGGGATTGGCGTTGCCGGTGAAGATGCTCAGTTCATCATACAGACCCATCGCTCACCCTTTCTGATAACAGATTACAGATTGTAGATTGCAGATTGTAGACGATAGTTCGAGATTGTCAGTTATGATGACCGTAGCTGTCACTCAGCACTCAGCACTCAGCACTCAGCATCGCTTCCCACTCTGGTTTGAGGATGCTCATCAGGTAATCATTGTGGTACTCGCCCGCCAGGTAAGCGGTTTGGCGGGCAATACCGTCCAGCTTGAAGCCGATTTTTTCATAGGCGCGGATGGCACGTTTGTTGAAATCGAAGCAGCGCAGGTGGATGCGGTGTAGGTTGAGTTCGCCGAAGCCGAACTCCAGCAGCAGGCGCATCGCCGCCCCACCATATCCCTTGCTCCAGTAATCGTGTTCGCCAATCATGATGCCTAGCTCGGCCTGACGATTGCGTTGGTCAAGCTCATGCAGCCCCAGGTTGCCGATATGTTTCGACTGCGGCCCGTCAATCGCCTCGATGGCAAACTCGTACTGGTCATGGCTATTGTGTAGCCGTGCGATGAAATTGGCCTCCTGCTCACGGCTGAAGCGCCCCACCTGCCCGATGTAGCGCGTAACCTCGACATCGTTCATCCAACGCAGGTTATCGTCGAGGTCGCTGGCGGTAATCGCCCGCAGACGTACTTTTTCATTCTGGAATGTGTACATGGTTTTCTCAGTTGAATGTGAAAGTTGAAAGTGGTTGACGTTGATTGTTCAAGATTAATAACTGCGATTGGCATTTGTGCGCTTCAGCAGTCACCCTCACCCCAACCCTCTCCCCCAGTGGGGAGAGGGAGTAAAACCACTCATGCCTAATACCTCAGTCCTCACGGATGCTTGCCACTCACGCTTCAGGATGCCCATAAAGATTACGTCATGATATGCGCCTTCTCGGTAGAAGGCTTCGCGCAGGCGGCCCTCCTCCTTGAAGCCGAGTTTCTGGTAAGCGTGGATGCCCCGCTGGTTGAAGTCGTAGACGCGCAACCAGACACGGTGCAGGTTGAGTTCACCGAAGCAGAACTCTAGCAGCAGGGCGAAAGCGGCAGGGCCATAGCCTCGGCCCCAGTAGCTTTTATCGCCAATGGCAATCCCGATCTCGCAACTTGCGTTGCGCCAGTCGGGTTTGTGTGCGGCGCAGCTTCCAATGTGTACCGCCTCCGCGCCTTCTATCGCCTCGATGGCGAAGATATAATCGCCGCCGGAGCCAATCATCGCGCCATCCAGCCACGCCTGCTCCGCCTCGCGGCTCTGCGGCCCATACACAACCAACGTGCGCTGCGCCTCGCTGTCGTTGAACCAGCGAACGTAGTTGTCCAGATCATCGCGCTCCGTTGCCCGCAGTCTTACTTTGTCATTCTCGAAGGTGTACATGGCTTCCTGAGTTAAAAGTTGAAAGTTAAAAGTTGAAAGTGGATGATGTTGATTATTCAAGAATGATAACTGCGATTGGCGTTTGTGCGCTTCAGCAGTCACCCTTACCCTACCCCTCTTGGGGAGAGGGGTTTTGGTGATGTTCAGTCCTCAGTCCTCAGCCTTCACCTTTGCTTCCCACTCCGACTTGAGGATACCCATCAAGTAGGTGCTATGAAAGTTGCCATAGCGGTAAACATCGTCGCGCATGGTGGCTTCGTGCTTGAAACCGACCTTCTCGTAGACGCGAATGCCGCCAGCGTTGAAGCTGAAGGTATAGAGATAGATGCGATTCAGGTTAAGCTCGCCGAAACCGTATTCAAGCATCAGCCTGGTAGCAGCAGTGCCATAGCCGCGCCCCCAGTGTTCCTTTTCGCCAATGATGAGGGCAAACTCAGCCTTGCGGCTGCGCCAGTGCAAGTCGTGCAGCCCGCACATACCAATGTGGCGTGGCTGTGGCTCATCAATCGCTTCGATGGCGAAGCTATCGCCACTTTCCATCCAGCGTTCGACCATGCTGGCGACTTCCTCACGGCTGCGTGGCCTAACATTGAGCAGGGTGCGAGTAACGTCCACATCGTTGCGCCAGCGCAAGTGGTCGTCTACATCGCTCATGGTAAT
>JBBRMT010000119.1:0-13820 GCA_038230695.1 Chloroflexia bacterium | reverse complement strand
TTCCTTTCCTTTCCTTTCCTTTCTTCTGCTGGCAGTAGCCCTGGTTGTGTCGGAATTGGGGGCCGACCCGACCAGGGTTGCTGTTTTTGCCTAATTCGCAGCGAAATTGTGGATAACCCTCTTGACAGATTTGCGAAACGGTGCTATGATGCAGGCACTTCAGATTAACTTCTGGAACGCGAATTGGCTCCGGATGCTCCGCAAGGACTGTTCGGGGCTTTCGTTTATACACTTGGGTGACCACCCTCTGCCCCTACACTCACCATTCACCATTACTATGAGTAAGGTTCCCCTGTACATCGTCGCTGGCTTCCTGGGCAGCGGTAAGACTACCCTGATGCGGCGGTTGCTCGATTATACCGTGGCACAAGGGCTGCGCCCGGGCGTGATCGTCAACGATTTCGGGGCGGTCAACATTGACAGCGCGGAGTTGCGCCGCCAGGGACTGGGCCTGGCCGAGTTGAACGGTGGCTGCGTTTGCTGCTCCAACGCCAGCCAGCTTCCCCCCGCCGTAAAGCGCCTGATCCGCAATAAATCCGACCTCATTCTGGTGGAGACCAGTGGCCTCGCCAACCCTATCGAGCTACTCGATCAGGTGACCATGCCCTGGCTAGTGCCGGATGTTCGGCTTGCCTCCGTGATTACCATTGTGGATGCGGCGGGTTGGGCGACGCTTGGGCAGATGAGCGACCTTGCCGCCGATCAGGTGCGCTGCGCTGATGCCATCATCGTCAACAAGTGTGATTTGACAGATCCCACCACCCTATCTGAGTTGGGCCACGCGCTAACCTCGCTCAACACCTCAGCGCGGCAGTGGACTGCCAGCCAGGCTGATGTGGATGTAGATGACTTGCTGGCGACTGCCAACCAGCCTCACTCCTTGCCCACCCCCACCGCGCATGATGCTCACATTCGTAGCCTCAGCCTCACCACCCCCGCCGCCCTCGACCGCGCCTGCTTCGAGCAGTTCCTAACCGCCTTGCCTGCTGGAGTATTGCGGGCCAAAGGTATCATCCAGACCAGTGACATCGCCATCACCTCGATATTTCAGTACACCCCCGGCCAATACAACCTTTATCCCTTCGATACAAGCGATACTGAGCTAATCAGCGGAGTAATCGTCGTTATCGGTTATGAGCTTGACGAGGCCGCGCTGCAGTCCCAGCTACGCGCCTGCCTTGCTTGACCTACTCACTTCTTATCATTGCCATTACCCGCTAACCTGACAATGCTATGTGCCATAATCTTGACAACCGTGCTGTATCTATGCTATGCTATATGTGAATACAGGCTGGCACAGAAAATGCGTTATCAGATATTACGTAGTTGAGGTGAAGAGTAGATGAACAAAGATGAATATGGAACTAGAAGTGACCAAGAACGCACCCACAGCAATAGCGTGCAGAACGGATTTGGCCCCGGTGTGTCGTTTGGCGGGGAAAGCGGGGCAAGCGGCGGCATCAATGCCGACAAGCCAGTTTTCACCCTGAGCGTGGCCGCTGATATTCTGGGCCTGCACCCGCGCACGTTGCGTATCTATGAGGAACACGATCTGGTTGTGCCTGCCCGCACCCCTACCAAGCGTCGCCGCTACTCGCAGAACGACATTCGCAAGTTCCAGTTTATTCAGCACCTTACCCATGACCTCGGCGTGAACCTCGCCGGGGTGGACATCATCCTGGAGATGATGGATGAACTAAGCAAGCATGGCATAGACTACAGCGAAGCGCTGCTTGCCAGGCAACCTAAAGATCTATAATGGGTCGCATCAGGCGGCCCACATGGAGGATACCACTATGGCCGCTAAAGTTAAGGTCAACCTGTTCAAAGTGACCCAGAATACCGTCAAGGAGTTCGGCGATGACGATATGGCTACTACATCGGGGGCGCTTACCTACTTCACCTTTCTTGCCCTCTTCCCTCTTGTTATCCTCGTGATTACAATTGCTAGCTTCTTCATCGACTCGCAGCAAGGTAAGCAGACAGTTTCTGACTTTGTGATAAAAGCCTTCCCTTCTGCCGGATCCTCTAGCAAGGGCGACACCTCTGCACCCACTGTTACATCAGGCATCACCCCAACAAATACCACCACAAACACTACTATGAGCGGGATAGTGAACACGGCGATAAATAATGCCGTGGATAACCGAGGTGGGGCTACCATTTTCAGCCTGATTGGCCTGATCTTCGCGGCTAGCGGTATCTTCGGCACTCTCTCCAACGCCTTGACCAAAGCCTGGGAGGTAAAGCCAACCAGCCAGAACTTCATTCTCAGCTATCTAACCAACATTGCTAGCCTGGGGGTAGCTGGTATTCTGATTCTTGGAGTGAACATCGCCACAATAGTGCTAACCGCCATCTCCTCTGGTGTACAGAGTATTAACTTTCTCGGTCTTGCCTTGCCACCGTGGGCCTTTTATCTGGTGAACATCGCCATATCGGTGCTGGCGCTATGGGGCGTGTTCATCTTTATGTACAAGTACCTGCCCAAAGCCCGTATCGAGTTCAAGGATGTAATTATCGGTTCGCTAATCGGGGCGATTGGCTGGACGCTGCTCAAGGAGGTGTTCGGCTTCTACCTTGCTCACTTCGGTCCCCAGGCATCCACCTATGGCAGTCTTAGCACCGTCGTCGCCTTGCTGCTATATATCTACTTCGCCTCGCTAATCCTGTTGATGGGCGCAGAGTTTTGTTCCGAGTATTCAAAGCTGCGTAAGAAGAACGAGTTGGCGGTAAAAGCGGGCGTGGCTACAGCCGACCAGCCCGCGCCCGATCGGGCCAAGGATCCCCGCTATGCCGTGCATCAGCGCCTCGCTAGCGAACTCGACGCAGTTAAGTCGCGGCAGCAGGCTCGTGAGCAGGTTGCTGCCGCGCCCACTCAGGCGGCTATCGTTGGCGCACCCATTCCTGAGCCATCCCGCCCCGTCGAGGATCCGCTAATCCAGGCCATGCCGGTAGTGGCCGCTGCAGCAGGCGCGGCGATAGTAGCCGGGGTGGTTGCCAGCGTTGTGCAGGGTCGGAAGTAGTCAGCCAGGGCAGTTTGTGGTACAATCTAGCCAGCGAAACGAAACCAACCACTCGATGAGGAGAAGCCTGAATGAAAGAAATCATGGATGTAATCCAGGGACGCGGTAGCAAGGATGAGCAGTTGGATGTTATGCACGATCTAGTCTACGGTGTGCTGCTTACCGTACTAACCGCTCTGGCGACCAAACTGGCGGCGGAATTGACCAAGCGCATCCTCGGCGAACGCGGCTAAATCGCGCTTGACCTTTGCCGCCCGCGTGTGGTATAATCTTCGAGCGTCGGCAGGCAAGCCTCGCGCTTGTCTGCTATTTGTTGCCCGCGAAAGCTGGCTAGTTGTACCTAGCATTTAATTGAGTGAGGATCAAAAAACCGATGCCCAAGCTAAAGACCCACAAGGGCGCGGCTCGCCGCTTCAAGATCACTGGCAGCGGCAAGATTATGCGGACCAAGGGGATGAAGAGCCACTTCCGCCGCCGCAAGAGTACCCGCGTCAAGCAGGAGTTCGACAAGATGCAGCCACTGTCGGCTACCCACGTCAGCATTGTGCGTCGTGAGTTGCCCTATGGCTTGCCACACTAACGGGATTGCAGATTTAAGATTGCAGATTGCAGATTAAGGTTAAGCCTTCAGCAACAATCTACAATCTATAGTCTGCAATCTATTTTCAATATCAGCCACCGCCCTGAAGCGTGGCTGAAGGTTCAGTCGCAAATGTTCGCACCGCGCAAGGCCGCACCGCGAACGGGCTTGTGACCAGATTGCAAAAGGAGCAAACCTGAACCATGGCTAAACCAAACTTTGCGGTAGCCGCCCGCGCCCGCCGCAAGAAGATTATGAACCTGATGTCGGGAGCGAAGGGCAGCCGCAGCCGCCTCTATCGTAGCGCCCGCCAGGCAATGCTCAAGTCGCTTGCCTATCAGTACCGTGACCGTCGCGTGCGTAAGCGCGATATGCGCTCCCTCTGGATCGTGCGGATCAACGCTGCCGCCCGCTTGCACGACCTCACCTATAGCCGGTTGATCCACGGCTTGAAGCTGAAGGGCATCACCCTCGATCGCAAGGTGCTGGCTGATATGGCGGTCAACAACAGCGCCGCCTTCGCTGCCATTGCCGCGCAAGTAAAATGAATGTAGAAGGTAGAATGTAGAATGAGGCGCAGCCTTCCAGATGGGATGCTGCGCCTCAGCGCATGAGGTCGCTACAAAGCACGGCCTGCCCACCAACCATAATCTACATTCTACATTCTACATTCTACATTCTACATTCTACATTTCCTATGATAACCAGCTCATCCAACGAAAATATTAAATACGTGAAGGGTCTGGCCCGCCGCCACATTCGGCAGCAGGAGCGGACCTTCATTGCCGAGGGCGTGCGCCTGGTTGAAGACGCGCTAAACGCTGGCAGCTACCCCACGCTGGTGCTATACAACGAGCCGTTGCTGGCCCGCACCGAGCGTGGCCTGGCCTTGCTGGAGCGCATCGGCAACCCCGAAGTTTATCGTCGCGGCGGCAAGTCGGGCCTGAGTCTCAGCGGCGAACAGGCTGGCACGGTGGACAAAGCTGCACCCACCCCTGCCCGCATCCTCGAAGTCAGCGACAAACTGCTGGCCGAGGTAGGCGAAACGGTTACGCCACAGGGTATACTGGTAGCGCTACCCTTCCTCACCTGGGAGGAATACGAAGACGACAACCCCCTCTTCCTCGTCCTCGACGGCCTGCAAGACCCTGGCAACCTCGGCACGGTAATGCGCTCCGCTGAAGCGGCGGGGGCAACCGCGCTACTGCTTAGTCGCACCTGTGTGGATGCTTATAACCCCAAGGTGGTGCGGGCGGCGATGGGCGCACACTTCCGCCTGCCCTTCTTTACCGACCTCGATTGGAACGCCATCGAAGCGGGCCTGGTCGCGGCGGAAATAAGCCAGATCGTCGCCGCCACTATGCAGGCAGGCACTAGCATCTACGATGTGGATTGGCGCAAGCCGTCGGCGATCATCGTAGGCAACGAAGGACGCGGCCTCAGCGATGAGGCGCTGGCCCTTGCCACCACCCGCGCCAACATCCCCATCGTGGGCAGCAGCGAGTCGCTCAACGCCGCCGTCGCTGCCAGTGTGATCGCCTTCGAGGCTGCCCGCCAACGCCTTCACAGTGCTGAGGTTTGAGGTTTGAGGTTTGAGTGGTGAGGACGAATGTAGGGACATGATTTATCACACCCTTGCTGACTAACCAACCAAGAGCAGCATATATTGCCGGGGTGAGGCGCACCAGGAAATCGTGGATTGTCTCCAGGGCGAGGCCGAGCAGCGCCCAGAGTGGCGCGTAGTCGAGGCGCATAAGCCCGTGCAGGTGCCAGCGGGCGCGACCAGTGTAATCCCAGGGGCAAGCTCCCATTAGGCAGCGCAGCAGCCAGCCAGTGGTGTACTCGATGCCCATGAAGCCCCCAGCGTAGATAACCGCCCGCAACAGCAGCGGCCATAGGCGAATCGCGTCATGCAGCGGTTCATAGAGCGGCGCGATCAGGCCATATATGGGGAACATCCACAGGTAGGTAACACCCATTAGCCCCCATCCCGCGCCCTTCACCTTGCCTCCCCCAAAGGGGAATGGGTTGGTAATCTTGCCAATGACTGCCGTCCAGATGATCTCGATGCACCAGCCCAAAGCCCCATAGATAAAGAACCGCACCAGCATCGTCCCACTCCTTCTGGCAAAGAAAATGGCGCATGAAAATGCGCCATCTCAGCGCTCAAAACTCAGCACTCTATCGGTTGCCCAGCGGACGAAACTGTTCACGGACCTCGCGGGTGATTTGCTCGACGGCGGAGTAAACGATCACATAGTAGTCATTATCCTCCGCGCCCATGCGAACCTCGGTGCGGGTAAGGCCAGCAGTACGTAGGCGGGCCATGTGGTGGGATATAGTCGCGGGGGTAAGCGACAGTTCACGGGCCAGTTCACGGCCATAGCGGGGACGCTCGGCCAGCAGGGTGAGGATACGCAAGCGGGTTTCGTCGGCCAGCGCCTTTAGCGCGATGATGGTGTTGGAACTCATCACCCGATCATTGGCGGTCAGGGTATTCATATCGAAATCAGGCGGGCGCACCCCATAGATTAGCACTACCTCGCCATCCTGCTCGTAGCTATGCACGAACGGGGTAATGAAGAATGAGGGCATCAAGGTGATGCGCTGCAGCCCTTCCGCATCGTCGGATAGGGTAAGGCCGCCGGTCATCTCCGCGATTAGTTCCTTGCGCGGCATGGTGCGGGCCAGCATCTGCCCCCGTTCCAGCCCCTGGTCGAGAAAGACGCGGATGCGACTGGAAACTGCAGCGTAGTAATTCTGATTGAACTCCTCAAGTAGACTGACGAACTTGCGCTTTAGTTCTTCCGGCTGGTCGAGCGCCTGCAGCACTCGCAAGCGCCAGGCTTTATCGTGGGCAGCCAGTTGACGGTCAAGGTAGACCTGCTCCTCAGTGGCGAGCGTTGCACCCCCCAGTCGCTTCTCAAAGATAGTGGTTAGCAGTCGATCCTCGTGGCGGCGGCGATGGCGGGGGATGGTGCGTAGCACCAGTTCGGCGGCGGGCATCGCCTTGAGCTTCTCGATCAGCGCCTCACCATCGCCTTCATCCGCGAACTGGGCGGCGAGGTCAACCAGATCCCAACCGAGATAGTCGCCACCTGCGAAGATGTCGCGTAGGTCGTTGCGGGCAGCCACCGACATTCGCCGTCGCACCTGCCGTGCCCAACCCTCATCCACCCCATAGTTACCGGGATGCGTAACTACATCCAGACCAATCGCCAGTTCGTAAGCCGGGGCGAAACGAAACGTTAGCTCTACCTCTTGCTCTGCCATGTTGCCTCGATTCAATCTAAGCTGCGGTGAGATAATTAGACTTGCATCTAATCACGATTATAGCAGTGGGGCGGCAGGCTGTCAACACAGTTTGACAGAATCCCAGCTATCCAGTATCATATCGGCGGTCTCTATTGGCCGCCGGGCGCATCTGTGCGCCACTTTTTGCACTTTATCTGAGAAGGAGCAACACCCCTAATGCACCTGTCTGTGGTTATCCCCTGCTACAACGAGAAAGATACGATCGAGAAGATCATCAAGCGGGTCAAGGAAGCCCCCTTCGATAAGGAGATCATCGTCGTTGACGACTTCTCCACCGACGGCACCCGCGACATTCTCAAGAACCTGACCGCCGACGATACCCCCGTGCGCGTCTTCTTCCACGCCCGCAATCACGGCAAGGGCGCGGCCCTGCGTACCGGCTTCAAGTATTGCTCCGGCGATATTGTGATCGTTCAGGATGCCGACCTGGAATACGACCCCAGCGACTACCCCCAGCTGATCGCCCCGATTGACGACGGCAAGGCCGAGGTGGTTTATGGTTCGCGCTTTATGGGTGTGCATCGCGCCTTTGCCTTCGCCAACTATATGGGTAACAAGGCTCTTAATCTGGTTACCAACATCCTCTACAACACCATCCTCACCGATATGGAGACAGGTTACAAAGCCTTCCGCCGCGAGGTGATACAGGGCATCAACATCGAATGCGAACGCTTCAATTTCGAGCCTGAGATCACCGCCAAGGTTCTGCGGCGCGGCTATCGCATCTATGAGGTGCCGATCTCCTACGCGGGCCGCGATGCGTTGGAGGGCAAGAAGCTGAACATCTGGAAGGATGGGCCGGAGGCGCTGTGGGCTTTGATCAAGTATCGCTTTGTCAGCTAAACTCCGCTGCAGGAAAGTTGTCGGTACGCGCTACGCGGATACACCGTCTTTTTAACGATGAAAGGGTGATTAAGTGGCAAAGATTAGGGCGCTACGCGCCTATGTGCGCGAGCGCGACCGTGCCGAGCAACTGCGCGAACAGCGTGTGAGCAAAGGCGAGTCGATCGAGGATTTGCAGGTGGGTAGCGAAACCCTGCGCCGCATGGCGACGGTGGAACGTTACAACGATTGGATTTGGGATCGGCTGCAGCCTTATGTTGGCAGGCGCATCCTGGAGGTGGGCTGCGGCCTGGGCAACTTTACCCACTACTTCCTCGACCGTGACCTGGTTGTGTCGGTTGATCCGGTTTCCGAGGCGATTGAAACCGTCTCTGGCCGCTTCCTTCACCACGACCATATCGTGCCGACAGTGGGCGACATTACCGATGACGCGCTGATTGAGCGTCTGCGTGGCTGCAACTTCGACACCGCCATTTGCCTCAACGTGCTGGAACACATCCCCGACGATGAAAAGGCGCTGGCGAATATGTACCAGGCGCTAGCGCCGGGCGGGCGGCTGCTGCTGCTCGTTCCCCAGGGCCGCGCCCTCTATGGCACGCTAGATTACTATCTCGATCACTATCGCCGCTACAAGTACAATGAGGTGCTGCGCCTGATGCGGGCGGCGGGCTTCAGCATCGAACAATCCTTCTCGATGAACATCCCCGGAATGCTCGGCTGGTATCTCAACTCGCGCATCCTACGCCGTTCGATCCTGCCCAGCGGCCAGCTAAAGCTGTTCAACGTGATCACCCCATTGGTGCGTGGCATCGAAGAGCGCATCAAGGTGCCGGTCGGCATCTCGGTGGTGGCGATTGGGCGCAAGGCGTAGATTAGGCATGGGCATGAGTGAAGGAGTCGGGCAAGTGGGGCATATCGCTACTTGCCCCACTTTACTAGTTCCATCCCTTTATTCAAACTCCCCCACTAGGGGGAAGGCTTTTTGCTTTTACTCATACCTCATACCTCATGCCTTAACGAAGCGGATGCAGCGCCGTGCGGTTCACCACCCAGCCGCTCCAGCCCGCGAAGTATTGCTGCATTGCCACCTTGTCGCGCTGTGCGCCAAGATCGCGCAGCCAGATTACATCTGCGCCGTGAGTGAGCAACGGGTCATTCAGCCAGAACACGCGGCTGTAGTCGCGGCGCACGGTTTGCGCATCGAGCTGGACGAACACTACGGCATGGTGTAGGGCCGCTTTTGCCACTGTGTCACGCTCGGCGGGGTTCATATTGTTGTAATCCTGAAAACTAGCAATGTACTGCGGGGTGAACTGCAACGCTGAGTAAGCCACCAGCAGCGTGAGCAGCAGCCCGCTGGCCGCCATCCCCGCCCGCGTGTTCCCACCCGCTCCGCTGCTGATAACATTGCCCACCCATCGCCCGGCATTGACCACCCCCAGCGCAGTGAGCAACAGCAGGAAGGGCAGCATCTCGTACCAGTAGCGCGGCCCGAACACTCGTGCTGCTGCCCACCAGAAGAAGTACGCACCCACCAATCCCAACGCTCCCCCCAGCAGCAGCAGCCGGGCGTAGGGGAAAGACGAGTTTTGAGTTTTGAGTTTTGAGTTTTGAGTTAGCAAAGCGGTAGCCGATACTTCAATCGGAGCCGGGGATGCTTGACCCCCCCCATCTTGGAGGTGGGATGGGGTGAGGGGCAGGAACGCTAGCGCGACGAAGACGAAGGTGAATGGCCCGGGCCAGCCGAACAAATCTTTAGCTATCTCGCGCAGATAGACGATGGCGTTGGCGAGACCTAGCGCGGGCGAGTGACCGAGCGGGTCACCACCATGCCCTGGCCCGAAGCCGACCAGGTCGAAGTTAGTTTGCAGGTTCTGGGGGAAGTCGAGCGGGCCGCCAGTCAGCACGTAGTTGTCAATTAGCAGGAAGAGTAGCAGCGGCAACGCTCCCACCACCATTAGCAGATAGCGGCGTAGGGTCGGCCAGTTGCGATTGATCGCCAGATCAACTAGCGCGTAGACGACGAACGGTGCGGCAATGCCTAGAGCAGACAGTTCGCGGGTAATTACTACCCAGCCAATGCTCAATCCGGCCAGCAGTGGGGCGTAATAGGTGATACCCCGCCGCCAGCGAGAGAGGCGAAGAGTGGGTGCAGCACTGCCATCAATAGGCGGAGGGTAATCAGCCTGCCTTGCCACCACGAAGAAGTAGAGAAACGCCGCCGTCCCCAGCATACTGGCGCTGTGCGACAGGATTGCCCCTGACATGGTAAGGAAGAACGGCGAGACCAACCCCAACAATGCGGCCAGCGCCCCCACCGTCGTGCTAAACAGCCGCCTGCCGGTCAGATAGACGAGCAGCAGCGCCGCCGCGCCACACAGTGGGTCAATAATCGCGGGCTGGCCGATCAACACACCCAGGGCCAGCAGCAGCGGATAGCCAGGCGGGTACTTGCTGAACCACGCGCCATTGTAGAACAGCACATAAGCATGGTCAAGGAAGTCGTGCAACCCTGCGCCGGGGTCAGGCACCAGCAGCCGCCGCTCGGCGAACATCCGCGCCTGGAAGATGTAGGCGGCGCTATCTTGCACATGGGGCATCGCGTCCAGCACGCCGTAGGCGACGTATCCCGTGAGCAACAGGGCCAGCCCAAACAGCATCAGCGGGAAGAAGCGGCTGACCGCCTGTCCGGTATGCACGCTCATCGCTACGCGCACGCGACGAGTGACCAGCCCCAGCATCGCCTTAATCAGCCAGGCCAGCAGCCCGATCAGCAGCAATGCGCCCAGCGCATAGAAGAACAGCAATGCAACCTCGCCCAACAAACTGACCAGCGCCACGCCAAATGTAGGATGGTAAATTGCGCTGGCAAGCATCGTACCGGGCTGGCCCACCCAGCGATACCAGGCCACCCGCCACCCCTCCGGCTGCACCAGCGCAAGATACTGCCCACCGTCGGCGCTGCTGAACACCAGCCCCGCGCTGATGCCGCTTCCCTCCTCCGCGCCCATGCCCACCAACTGGCCGCTGCCCTGCGTGCCGCTGAACGCCAGGTTATGCCAGCCCAGGCCGGGGCGTAGCCCCTGCGCCCCCCCCAGCCAGGCCAGCAACCCGCTGCTCTGGTAATAAAACTCGCTACCGCTGGGTTGGCTATAGTAGACCTGCATTGGCGCACTAAGGTTTAGCGTCGCCGTAATGCTGGCCTCGCCATCGTTCAGCCTCACGCTGCTGCCGCCCTTATCGCTGCTGATCGTGACTGTCACTGCGCTATTTATCGCCAGCAGCAACAACCCGCTGAAGATGACCACTAGCGCCCCACCAATCAACGCCAAACCCCTCCAGCGGGTGAGGTTGGCAAACCCCCTCCCCCATGGGGTGAGGATGACAAAACCCCTCCCCCTTTGGGGGAGGTTGGATGAGGGAGAATCTTGCGGCGCTTCAATGCTCATCGTAGGCAATTATCCGTGGGATGTTATCCTTACTCCAATGGCTGTCTAGCCGCTAGAGTATAACATAAGCCTGGACAGGCTTGCAGCAATTGTGCTATACTGGGCCATAGGTTAGACAGGAGGCAATAGATGCGCGAAGAACAAACTGAAAGCAACGAAGCGGCAACCATCACCCAGGCGGAGCCGAGTCAGCCCCAACCACGCGGCATCACCCGCATCACGGTGCAGGGCTTCAAGTCGCTGCGCGATGAGACCAGCATCGAAATCCGCCCCCTCACCATCCTGGCGGGCGCAAACAGCAGCGGCAAGTCGAGCATCATGCAGCCCTTGCTGCTGATGAAGCAGACGCTGGAGGCATCATATGATCCAGGGCCGCTGAAGCTGGATGGGCCAAATGTGTATTTTTCAAAAACTGAGCAGATGCTCTCATCATTGGCTGGAAAGAAAGTAACAACCCGTTTCTCTCTAAGGCTTGATGCTGGTAAATCATGGCTTGCTGAAACGTTCGAGTATCGAGAGGGCGAACCGATAGAGCTAGCGCAGATGGTATGCGAATGCAACGAACAACAAGTGTATAGAACAAAGTATCACTGCAAGGAAGGTGTGTTTAAGCTAAGAACCGATATGTCAGATGATGAGATACAACAGGCAGCGTCTTTTATAGACGAATTGCAACCGCCTATTCAGTTTGTAAATCGCTCAAAAATCTCGAGGCAGCCACGTTTGAGAGTTGGTCGCAAAAGATGCTTTTTGGGGCTGGAGCGACTTAGCCCTTCTTTTACAAGAGAAAGGTTCTCTACCTATGGTGAGGATCTATTTAGCTGGTTTGTTCTAGGAACAATTCATGTTCCAGCATTGAGAGGTAACCCTGAGAGAAACTACAAGCGAGTTGAGGGTTCTGGCTCGGCTGTGTTCCCTGGAACATTCGAGAACTATGCTGCTAGCCTTGTCTATTCCCTACAACGTTACAAAGGTTCTGGATATAGCCCTCTCTCAAATAGTCTTGAAAGCCTAGGTCTTGCCAGTAGTATTGAGGCGATACCAGTTAGCGACGTTGAATTGGAAATACGCGTTGCTAGATTGCCTAGGCGGGGTAGGAAAACTAATAACTCAGACACAGTTAGCATTGCTGATGTCGGTCTAGGAGTATCACAATCGTTGTCAGTAGTAGCCGCTCTCCTTGTGGCTAAACCTGGGCAGCTCGTTTATATTGATCAGCCAGAGTTGCACCTGCACCCGAAGGCACAGGCAGCGATGGCGATGTTGCTGGCGGATGCGGCTAAACGTGGTGTGCGATTGGTAGTGGAGACGCATAGCGATACGCTGCTATTGGCGGTACGCACGTTGGTGGCTGAGGGCAAGCTGGATCCAGAACTGGTCAAGCTGCACTGGTTCACCCGCGACGATGAGGGTGTTACCCATGTGAATAGCACTGACCTCGATGCCGCTGGCGCTTATGGCGATTGGCCCGAAGACTTCAGTTTTGATTTCTACAATGTGGAGTCAGAACTGGAGAACCGCTACCTCGATGCAGCGGAGGCCCGCCTGTTGGATGGCAGCGCCACACCGGAACACCATCCCTCGGCTAATGGTAGCTCGGCGAACGGACATAAGGATGAGTCAGCAAACACTCCCACGCCGGAGGCTGCCAGCAAGTGACCAGCAAGCCTCCGCCCCACACCGTCGAAATAGTGATTGACAACTCGGTAGCAATGAGCGCTGGTTCAAGCGCGACTCCGCGTGCCGAAGATAATATCAACTGCCGTGCGTTCCTGAACTTTGTCGAGGCACATGGACATCTTGTCGCTTTTACCGAGGAGACGTTTGCTGAATGGCGAAAGCACCGCAACGAGGCAGCCTTTGCACATAGGTGGCTGGTTCGGATGTTTGGCAGTAAGCGGGTACATATTATTCGAGACGAAAAGGTAAATATCAGACAAGCACTAAGGCAGAGGATTGAGGCCATTGCCGCGACGAAAGACGACCATGAGCGCGAGGAGATCGTAAAGGACATTCACCTGGTCGAGGCAGCAGTTACTACAGATAACCTTGTCGTATCCTGTGAACGAAGGGCGCGGGCTTTCTACGCAGCAACATCGGCGGTAATAAACGAACTATGCGTCGTAGTGTGGATACGCCTGGGTAAGCCTGAGCGAACCGGCAAGCAAATAGTATGGATGATGAGTGGTGATGAAATTACAAGCTGGCTAGGTGAGCTTGGCAATGGTTCGCCTTCACTTTGGCAGGAACTTATGCTTGGCTATGGCGTTGACGAATGTAAGTAACCTTCCTTGTTACGATGCTTGCGTTTATCCTTTCGCGATCATTCATCAAATCTGTCCCAATGTTCCACCCCCCCAACTACTTCCCTTTATGCCACCCTTGTGCTATAATGCGGGTATAACGTGACATAACAAAGAACCCCAACTATATGCTGTCTGGAACAGCCCGCCTGACGCGCTAAGGAGGCCATCATCGTGAACAAAAGGCTAGCCCCTGTCCTCATCATCGCTGCTTTGCTGCTGCTCGTCGCCTCCCTCGGCGCAACCGGCGCTCGCGCTCGCCTGCTCGACACCAACCGCTGGCGCAACGTCTACCCCAACTTCA
>JBBRMT010000118.1:0-13928 GCA_038230695.1 Chloroflexia bacterium | reverse complement strand
TTGAGGAGCAACGCCACCAGGGCAAGGGCCGCAACACCTTCGTGGAGAAGAAAGAGAAGGTCAACTACGCCGAGCGGTTCGGTCTGCACCCCACCGAGTTCTTGGGCTATGAGACACTGGAGGTCGAGGCCACCATCGTTGCCATCATCAACAATGGCGAAATGATCGAACAGGTTAGGGCTGAGGGCAATGTTCCCGAACCCGACCTGAACATCCCCCCCAACGAGCGGCCTGCGGAGATGCTGGCCTACGAGGTGGTGCTGGATCGCACCCCATTCTACGCCGAGCGTGGCGGGCAGGTAGGGGATCGCGGCTTCCTCTATGGCGCTGACGGCGCAACCTTTGCGGTGCTGGATACCCAGAAGCGCGGCGGGGATGTCTACGTGATGCGCGGCCTGGCCCTGAGCGGCAGCCTGAAGGTGGGCGACAGCATTCAGGCAGTAGTGCCAGAGCAGCGGCGCAAGGATGTGATGCGTAACCATACCGCCACCCACCTGCTGCACCAGGCGCTACGCGACGTGCTTGGCCCGCATCTCTACCAGCGCGGTTCGCTGGTCGAGGCCGACTACCTGCGCTTCGACTTCAACCACTATGCGCCGGTGGGCTGGGAGGATCTGCGCGAGGTCGAGCGCCAGGTCAACGCCCATATCCGCAAGGATATACCCATCACTGTCAAGTATTGCACTTATGAGGAGGCGATCAAGGATGGGGCAATTGCCCTGTTCAACGAGAAGTACGGCGCGACCGTGCGCGAGGTGCTGATTGACAGCTACAGCCGCGAATTGTGTGGCGGCACCCATTGCCACGCTACCGGCGAGGTTGGCTTCATCCGCATCATCGGCGAACAGAGCATCGGCAGCGGGATGCGCCGCATCGAGGCGGTCAGCGGGCGCGGCGCAGAGCAATACGTCGAGCAGCAGTTGCAAAGTATCCAGGAAGTGGCGGCGCGGCTGCAAACCCGCCCCGATCAGTTGCTCACCACCGCCGAGCAAGTCAGCGGCAGGTTGAAGCAAGCGGAGCGGCGCATCACCGAGCTTGAGCGTAAGCTGGCAAGCGGCGGCGCGAACTCGCTATTCGATAACGTGCAGGAAGTCGGCGGCGTGAAGGTGCTGGCCGCCCAGGTGGAAGCCAGCAGCCGCAACGCGCTGGGCGAACTGGGCGATACCGTGCGCGACAAGCTAGGCAGCGGCGTGATCGTGCTTGGCGCAATCATAGACGAGCAAGCCGTGTTTCTCGCCATCGTTACGCCCGATGTGCAAGCGAAGGGTATCAAGGCGGGCGACGACATCATCAAAGGGATTGCCCCCATAGTTGGCGGCAACGGCGGTGGTCGCCCCGATCGGGCTACTGGCGGCGGCAAGGATGCCAGCAAGCTGGATGAGGCGCTGGCTCAAGTAAGCAGAATCGTAGCAGCGAAGTAATGAGTTTTGAGTTTTGAGTTTTGAGTTTTGAGTTGCACGTTGCTGTCTTTAACTCAGAAATTAGAACTCAAAACTCAAAACTCCCCGAAGGGGGTAACAATGGCCCAGGAGCAGAATGTTACGGTCGAGGTGCAGCCGGGCGACACGATCGATTCGCTTAACCAGCGGCTGATTGCCAGCGGCGGGCGCAGTATCAATCTGGTGGTGCCGCAGAACGCGACGGTGCCATCCACCCTGCCGGAGTTCGAGCAATTGCGTGAGCTTGAGCGGCGGGCAGGCCTGCGTCTGACTCTGATCGTAGACCCCCACGACCGCACCCGCTTTGGCCTCGCCCGCATCCTCAGCTTCAACGTAAGCGTAGCTCCCACAGCAGGCGCGGCCAGCTTCAATGCGCCTTCAGACTCCGCTTCTGCAGATGATCAAACCCCTGACCAGTACATAACTGCGCCGCCCGCCAACGTCACCCCAGCCACCTCGCGCCTGAGCGAACCACCTATGCTGCCCGACGATGCCGACCTGCCCGCCGATATTGCGGGGATGAACTTCGATGCCGAAGAAGTGGATGCTACGCGGCCTCCGTCACCTGCGCCTGCCGCATCGCCCGCTGCCAGCCTTACCCGTCCGCGCATCATGGGGGCAGGCGATGCGCCACCATCGCCGCGAGAGCGTGACCGCCGCCCAAGCTCACGCGATGCCCGCCACGACCGTGATGCCGCTGCTGCCGCTTCATCACGCCCCCGCTCGCCGCGCTTCACCGCAGAGCCACCCCCATCCGCGCCTGCCTCCATTGATAGCCGAACGCCCGCTTCTACCTCGCTTGCTGCGCCGATGTCCATCACTGGCAAGATTAAGATTAAAGCCAAGACCAGCAACGGCATGGCTGCTGGCGATGGCGCAGCGGCCCCAGCAGTCGTACTGGCTGGCGCTGGCGATAGCGCAACCATGCTTGCCACCGATGATGCCCCCACCATGCCCGTGCCGGTCAGCCGACCGCCCAGCCAGAGCAAGACCGCCGCTGCCGCTGTGCTTGCCGCCCCTCCCCGCACCATCGGCGCTGGCCGCCAGCCCGTTCGCGCCGATGCCGTAACCCTGCGTCGTCAGCGCGAGAGTTCCCGCCGCTTCATGTTTGCCGCGCTGATATTGCTGCTGTTGCTGGGTCTCGGCGCGGTTGTCTATCTAGTGCTAAACCTGGGCGGCGCGGCCCCCAGCGCAATAGTCACCCTAACCCCGCGCACCATTGCGGTCAGCCAGCAGGTTAGTGTCCCCATTGCTCTCAACGGCCAGGCGCTACTGAACAGCAGCCCCCAAGCCGATTATCGCGCCAGCCCTTCCTCCCGCCTGGCTGCGTTTACCGCCGCGATCAGCCCAAGCAGCACTATCACCGTGCCGCTTGCTGCGACCAACCCGCTGCCCACGGTGCCAGCCAGCGCCACCGCTGCGCCGGTTGCCGCCCAGCCGATCAGCATTGCCATCAGCGAAACCGGCACGATTAGCGCAACCAGCACCCGCCCGCAACCAACCGGCAACGACCATACCACTCTGAAAATCGTCAATCCCAGCAGCGCCTCCGCCACCATTGCTGCTGGCACGCGCATCGCGGGCGGCAACACCAGCTTCTTTTTCCCTAGCACAGTAATTGTGCCTGCCAGCAACCTGCTCGGCGGCATAATTGGCACCAGCTACGTGCGGGTGCAGGCTGAGGCGGTTGGCCCTACTCATGTTACTGCCTATACCCTGAATGGGGCAGTTGGTTCGCTGCAATATCAGAACACCGACGATGCTAGCGGCGCAACTATCATCAACATCCCGGTCATCTCCGAGGCCGATTATAACAACCTGATCGGCGGCCTGATCGCCAAGGTCAATGCCCGCATCCCGGACGCGATCAACGCCCAGGTACAAGGGCGGATGTTGATCACCCAAACCTTCGGTTATGATGGCGACCCCAGGATCGTAGCCGACCACAAGGTAGGCGAGGATGGCAGCAACCTGACCGCCGTAGTTACCCGCGCCGCGCACGCCTACGCCTTCAACCCGCAGGATGCCAGAGCAGCGGCCAGCATCGCGGTGCAGCAGAGCATCGCGAAGGCTGCCCACAACCTCAACCTCGATCCTGGCAGCATCAAGGTCAACGCCGGGCAGCTACAGTCCGCCGCCAATGGCTACGTCTACCAGGCTTCCGCCTCGGCCTCGGCTACATATAACATAGATGCGGCTACGTTGGATGGAGTGCGCCAGATGCTAGTTGGTCATAAGGCCAGCGAGAGCATTGCCCGCCTACGCCAGAGCATCATCGCCCGCTATCCGGCGATCTCCAGTGTGCAGATTATGATTACCCCTGGCAGCGGCAATAACGATGGCACCCTCAACGCCGACAAAATCACCGTGCAGCCCAGCGCCAGCGCATCTGGCACGCCCGCTCCTGCTGCGGCAACCGCAACGCATTAGCGCAATTCTACCTTCTGCCTTCTACCATCCGATATATGAGAACAATGTGCCTCGACCTGGGTAGCAAGCGCATTGGCGTGGCAGTCAGCGACGAACTTGGCTGGCTGGCCCGCCCCTTGCTCACCTATAATTGCATCGGCCCGCGCCAGGATATTGATAACCTGGTGCGGCTTGCCGACGAGCAGGAGGCGGGTACGATCGTGGTCGGCCTGCCACTCAGTTTGCGCGGCGAGGAGGGCATCGAGGCGGTTAAGGCCCGCGATTTCGGCGCTAGACTGGCGGCAGCCACAACGATTCCGATTGATTACTGGGATGAGCGCCTCTCCACCGTGCAGGCCGACAAGCTGCTATCCCGCCAGCGCATCCCCCCCAAGAAGCGCAAGCTGATTATAGATAGCAACGCCGCCGCCGTCATCCTCCAGTCCTACCTCGATGCCCACTCCGACAGCCACTTCCTGCTGCCTCCTCCTGATTTACGTAGGTGGGCTACTGATTATTAGCAGGTTAACTTCCTCACCAGGGCGGACCACTGCCCGCCCTACCTTTACCCAATAACTTGTACCGCACCCGATTAATCGCTATACGTTTGTTTTTTCACAAATCAGTGTGGTATAATAACAGGTGGAACTATTGGTAGCAGACAAGGAGCAAGCTAATGGGTTTGATGGAGAACGCGATCGATCAGGCATTTGCCCGCATGAGCCGCGAGGACAAGGCCGACCTGCTTACCACCGTGGCGACCCGCCTCTTGGAGAAACTCAACAACGAAGACCGCTACGCCCTGGCCGATAAGATTGTGGACACGCTGCTGGGCAATATGAGCATGGATGAGCGGCAGGAGGCGATGCGCGAGTTCCTGCCCCGCATGATTGCCCGCGCCGTGGAGCAGAGCGGCATGAGCGTGTCCGACCTGATGAACGCAGCGATGGCGAGCCTGACCATGATGGAACAGCGCGAGGATAATGGCGCATCTGCCAATCATCATTGACTTTTAGCTTAATGGGGCTTATACTCATATCGCACGCAACAGCAGCACCAGCCCGCTTGCGTGCAGCAGAGGTAAGGCAAGATGAACCTGGATTCGATAATCTACATTCAAGATTCAACATTCACCCTGCCTTGTCGTGCTGAGAGGAGGTGGTTAGACATGGACGCTGGCTCTAGTAGCATAGCAATGGGCAACCCGGAGATCCCTCCGCCGCCCACTATCCCAGTCGAACATGAGGTGCGTGTTTGTCGCGCCGCGCTAACCACTGCCGTAGGGAGAACATTGCTTCTCCCCTACCGAACTCCGTGTTATAATTTAGCGGTAGTGGCCGGCGCTGGCCTGCTTGCCAATCACCACCTCACTAACCCGCTGCTTTGGCAGCGAATCCAAAGGAGGTGGTTTATTATGCCTTTCCTCAGCCAGATTCTGGGCCGCCAGGTCAAGGACGCGCAGGGCGCGTTGATCGGCAAGCTCAACGAGGTAATGGTCAATGCCGAGGACGGCGCGTTCCCCCGCGTGGTCGCCTTCGGCATCAATCAGAACGGGCAGGAGCGGGTGGTTGCGGCCAACCTTGCCAGCGACATGGAGCCGCACAGCATCAGCAAAGGTATCGCCCTCGCCGCAAACCTCGGCCAGTTGACCGACTATTTGCCCACCGGCAGTGAAATCGAACTCAACCACAGCGTCCTTGACCGCCAGATAATTGACACCAATGGCCGTCGCGTGGTGCGCGTCAATGATCTACGCCTCGACCGCCCGCAGGAGCAGGGCGATTATCGGCTGGTAGGCGCAGATGTCAGCGCGAGGGCGCTTCTGCGGCGCATCGGCATCCCTGGCCTGTTCAGCCGCGAACACGACAGTAGCAGTTATATCCCCTGGGAGCAGCTAGACCCGGTTTCGATTGGCCCCGAAGGCATCAAGCTGAAGGTCAGCCGCGAACAGCTATCGCGCCTGCACCCCGCCGATGTTGCCAGCATCCTCAGCCAGCTTGACGAGGCCACCGGCAGCTTGCTGATTAGCTCGCTTACCGACGAAGATGCGGCGGACGCGCTGGAGCAGTTCCCCACCACCGAGTCGCAGGTTGCGGTTATCGAACACCTCGACAACGAACGCGCCGCCGACATTTTGGAGGAGATGGCCCACGACGAGGCCGCCGACATCCTCAACGAATTGCCCGATGAGCGAGCCGAAGAGCTGCTCAACCTGATGGATCGTGACGAGGCCATTGCGGTGCGTGCGCTGCTCGGCTACGAGGACGACACCGCGGGCGGCGCAATGACCAACGAGTTCGTCACTGTTGCGCCCAGCTTCACCGCCGCCGACACGATGAAGATGATCCGCGAGGAAGCGCCGGAGGCGGAGACTATCTACTACGTCTACGTCCTCGACGATCAGCAACGGCTGCTAGGCTACCTTACCCTGCGCGACCTGATTATCGCCCCCCCCAACCAGCCGGTTTCCGCTTTCATGCGCGAACCGCTTGGCGACGTGCCGACCGACCTCAGCCGCGAGGATGTGGCTGCTGTGCTTGCCAAATATAATCTGTTGGCGGTGCCGGTTGTGGATGGTGACAACAAGATGCTGGGCATTGTCACCCTCGATGATGCAATCGAGGTGGTGCTGCCCCCGCAGTGGAAGCGCAGGCTACCAAAGGTGTTTGCCTTATGCCCCGAACCCAACAAGTGAAAATCACCTGCCCGCGCTGCCAGCAGCCGTTCGTCAGCGATATTACCACCATTGTCGAAGCCGACGATGAGGCGTTGGCCGATCAACTGGCGGCGGGTGAACTGAACAAGATTGACTGCCCCACCTGCCACTTTCAAGGGATGGTCAGCTATCCCGCGCTGTACCACGACCGCCAGCATCGCGTGCTACTCGCCGCCATCCCTGGCCTGGAGGCGATGGGCGAGGACGAAGTATGGGATGCGATTGGCGAGGATCTGCAGTGGGTAGTCGGCGCGATGTCGCCCGCCCGCCAGAACGATGAGTATCTCTACCGCCCCCGCCTGCTGCCCACCCTGGAGATACTGGGCGGCGCAGTCAGCGCGTTGCGACGCGGGGTGGATGCCGCTACCGCGATCAAGGCGGTCTACCGTAGCCAATTGCTGCAGGCGCTGCTGATGACCGGCAAGGATGTCAACACCCGTCGCGCCCTGTTCCGCGAGTCGCCCGACCTGGCCGACGAGGAGATGCTTGGTATCCTCAACACCATGATAGACGAGTCGCTGCGCGAAGCCAACCTGGCATCCGCCGCCCGCCTCACCGATGTCCGTGACGACCTCGCCACCCACCTCCGCAATACCACCGGCCTGCGCCGTATCCGCGAACACGTTGCCCAACGCCGCCCCGACCTCGATGCAAGCGGACTATCTGGGAATGATGAATAATGAATGATGATTGCATCCGCTTTCCCCTCCTCCCAGCGGGAAAGGTTGGGTGAGGGAGAATCTCGCCCACTATAAATGCTTATTGAAACTACGAAACCATCCCTATGACCCACTCAGCACTCAGCACTCAGCACTCAGCACTGGTCATCATCACCGGCCCGACTGCCGTAGGCAAGAGCGACCTGGCTTTGCTCCTCGCCGCTGCGTTCGATGCTGAGATAGTCAGCGCGGATTCTCGCCAGGTGTACATCGGCATGAACATTGCCACCGCCAAGCCCACCCCAGCGGAACAAGCCGCCGTTCCCCACCATCTGATTGACCTGATTACCCCCGACCAACCCTACAGCTTGGGCCTCTACCAGCGTCAGGCATATGCCGCGATTGACGATATTATGGCGCGAGGTAAGCTGCCGCTGCTGGTGGGCGGCACGCCGCAGTACGTCAACGCGGTAGTCGAAGGCTGGCGCATCCCCGCGATAGCCCCCGATGAGGCGCTACGCCAACGGCTTGCCGCTGCGGACCCACTGGAACTTTACCGCGAACTCGAACAGCGCGACCCCGCCGCTGCCGCCAAAATCCTGCCCGGCAACACCCGCCGCGTCATCCGCGCCCTCGAAGTGCTGTACAGCACCGGCCAGCCCATCTCCGCGCAGCAGGCCAAGCAGCCACCGCCCTATCGCCAGCTACGCATCGCCCTCACCTGCGAACGCGCCGAACTGTACCGCCGCGCCGACAGTCGCGTGGACCAGATGATCGAGCGCGGCCTTATCGCCGAAACCCAGTGTCTGCTCGATGCGGGCTACACCCACGATCTGCCTGCGATGTCGGGTATCGGCTATCGGCAAATCGGCGAGTACCTCAGCGGCCAGGCTACCCTCGAAGCAGCCATCCAGCGCATCAAGCACGCCACCCATGCCTTCATCCGCCACCAGTACACCTGGTTTCGCCGTGATAACACACTGCGCTGGTTCGACAATACGACGGCGCAGCCTTATGCTGATGTGATGGCAGCAGTGCAGCAGTTTCTCACCAGCGATTAAAATCCCATCGCTAGAGCATCCGCGCCACAATATCATCGTAGTTCAGCGCCTTGCCGGTGAGCCGCTGGTGTTCCTTCAGCGCGAAACGGTCAGTCATGCCCGCGATATAGTCACAGACGATGCGGGCTACGCCGCCGTTGCCGTCCTCGTCGCCCTCGGCGATGCGCTGCTGCTGGTGGGGCGGTAGCAAGCTGGTGTCGGTCATATAGGTGGTGAACAGGTCGGTAATTACGGTGCGGGCGTTGGCGGCCATCCGCAGCACCTGGGGGCTGGTGTACATATGCTCCATGAGGAAGTCTTTCAGTTCGAGGTGCTGCCGCTTCATGCCGTCATCGAAGGCAATCAGCTTCTCCTGGCACATTCGCACTGCGTCGGGCGACTGCGGGTTGTGGCGATCTAGCCGTTCGCTAGAGCAGGCCATTAGCGACTCCACCTGCACGTCAATCACCTGGCGCACCACCTGATAGCGCAGCATCTCATCGCCACTGCCGCGGCGGGGCAGCGATACGCCGATACGCTCGGCCACAGTGCGGGCAAGTTCCGCCTTCTGAATGCTATCCCAGGTGAGTAGCCCTGATTGCAGCCCATCGTCTAGATCGTGAGCGTTGTAGGTGATGTCGTCGGCAAGGTCGGCAATCTGGCCCTCGATACTGATCTGATACGCCTCCACTTCCTGACCATCAATCACCAGGCGGGGGCGATGGTGCTTATTCAGCCCCTCGCGCACCTCGTAGGTCAGGTTCAGGCCGCGAAAGTTGGCGTAGCGATCCTCCAACTTCTCCAGGATACGCAGGTTGTGGTCGTTGTGGTCGAAGCGGCCCGCGCCGTATTCCTGCATCATCTCGTCCAGCTTGTACTCGCCCTGGTGGCCGAAGGGGGGATGACCGATGTCGTGGGCAATCGCCAACGCCTCGGTCAGATCCTCGTTGGCGTTCAGGGTGCGGGCAATGGTGCGGGCAATCAGGCTCACTTCGATGCTATGGGTCAGCCGCGTGCGGTAGTAATCGCCGCTCAGGTTGACGAATACCTGGGTCTTGTATTCGAGAGCGCGAAAGGCGCTGGTATGCACGCAGCGGTCACGGTCACGCTGGAAGGCGGTGCGGTATGGGTGTTCCGCCTCCGGCACGACGCGCCCCCGCGATTGGGCGGCCTTCTCCGCATATGGCGCGAGGGTTGCCTGCTCCCGCCCCTCAATCTGCTCCCTGCTCACCAACATCATCGTTATCTCCTCCCACCGTTCGCCACTGAGCGGCGTGCTATCTTGATACCACTATACCATATCTCACAATCACTGCGCCACCGCTGTAACCGATTGACCGTATCTTGCGTATGAGTGTATAATTACGGTGCGTCTGCTTCTGGGTGAGGGCAACGCACCTGATCTAGTTCAACGAGGCAACAAGGCGCAAAGTAGGGGAAAAGTCACCATGGTCAATCAATACTGCGCCAACTGCGGCGAACCAGTGACCGCCGGAGAGCGGTTCTGCGGCAACTGTGGTCGTGATGTTACCGTGCCGGGCAGCGTGAGCAACGCTCCGCCGCTGCGCCCCGGTGTCCCGTCCACCACGCCCATCCACCAGCAGGATTCTAGGACCAACGTAATAACGAAGCAAAGCAGCTCGACACCATTGCTTGCTGGTGTTGTCGTAGTCCTTCTCATCCTGGCGATAGGCGGCTACTTCCTGCTCAAGGGTGGAGGCAACAATGCGAACAACAACCAGGCCAGTGTTGTGCCTACAGCCACGCCCGGCAGTGTGTTCATCCCCATTCCAACCAGCACGCCCGCTAGCGCAATCGTCAACCCGACCGACACGCCCAACAATGTGGAAGTTACCAATCCGACCGACACGCCCGCCAGCGCAGTGGGCAACGCGACCTACACGCCCGATCAGGAGGTGAGCGCAGCGGTTGCCACCATGAACTCGCTGACCGGCTTCCACGCCAAGTTTACGGGCAGCATCATCAAAACCAGCCTGATGATGAAAGGCGAATTCAGCAAGGATGCCGCTAGCTATGCCGTGCGGGATGACAACCAGGTCTTCGATGCTATCTATGTGAACAATACTGGCTATATCAGCGCCGACAAGGGCAAAACCTGGCAGAACGATACCAAGCATCTCACTGTAGATGTCAACGTGGTCTATGACTTGCTCAACAACATTTCTATCGGCAACGGCGATACGGTCAGTGATGATGGTCAAACCACCCTGCCGGACGGCACTCCCGCGCATCGGCTGGGCATCAGTGAGTCGTTTGGCACAATCCGTATAACGATACAGACGGTTGACTTCCAGGGCCAGAAGGCAGTAGCCCACCTTGACTATAACGATAACACCATCCGCATCCAGGCCAGTATAGATTACAGCAAGTTCAACGAGGCGGTCAATGTCACTGCCCCCAGCGTGACCAAATAGGCGGTACCCTGAGGAGGTTTTCCATTTTGAGCAATATTTCAAAGCAGAGCAGCACGCTGCCGCTGATCATTGGGCTGTTGGCGATGCTTGCCATGTTGCTGGGCGCTTGCGATAGCGGCAGCAGCACGCAGACCGTGATACCTGCACCACCTACGCCCACATTCAACCTGCCACATCTGAGCGCCCTGGGTCAGGCTAGCCCGACTGCGCCGGGCAGCGCGGCCTCAGCCAGCCCCACTGCCGCGATCAACCCAGGCCAGACTACGCCCACCCCTGGCAGCGCCGCCGATACCACGCTACGCCAGGAGCTAACCAACGCGACTGATACGATGAACGGGCTAACCAGCTTTCATGCGGTGGCGCAAACCATTATCAGCGGCACCAATCTGTCGCTCGATGGCGACTTCAGCGCCAACGGTTCGCAGTTCAAGGGGCAGCGTAACGGCACTCCCTTCACCGCAATCTTCATCAGCCAGACTGGCTACATTAGCAGCGATGGCGGGAAGGTATGGATGACCGACACTACCAATACGGCTAATTATGCTGGCACTCTGTTTGGCCTGTTCAATGGCTTTAGCTTCAGCGCTACCGATGTGGTTAGCGATGCCGGGCATGAGACGCTGGCCGGCAATCCAAGCGCCCATAAAGTGACTATGAACGACAGCGCCAACAATCTAGCAGTCAACTTTTGGATTGTTGACAACAACGGTAAGAAGGCAGTGGCCCGTGTTACCATTGCCGATAACACCAGCAAGAACAGCATAACTGTGGATTACAGCAAGTACAATGAGGTGGTCAACGTCGCTGCCCCAAAGCTGAAGTAATAAGCCGACTGCCCTCACCCCCGCCCTCTCCTGAAATGGAGAGGGGGAATTGTGACCTATGACCCAAACCTGTGTAAGATGCGGAAACCCGCTGGCGGAGAACGCGGTCGAATGTGACATTTGCGGCGCTGTGGCGCTGTGGCGCGATGCTAGCTTCCTCGATCGCCATCCCCTGCTGCGTCGCGGGCAGGAACTGGGCCTTGCCTTGCTTACCCTGATTGTGGGCCTGGCGCTCGGCGCAGCGATCATCATCGCCATTCAACTGAACCACAACCCCGCCTCGGCCCAACCGATTAGCGGTGGCGGCCCGCTGCTGACTGGCACGCCGCAGTTTGTCCCCGCCGTGGTTGCCACCTCCGCGCCTGTCGGCCAGCTTACCCCCACCCTGCTAATCGGCGCTGGGCAGTTTGCCCCCCGCGACTTGCTGAGGCGGGCGGCGGACACTATGGCGGCGTTGAGCGGTTATCAGGCCAGTGGCAGCCTCAGTGATACCAATGCCAACGCCGACTACAGCTTCGATGCAGCGGTTGTCCCACCCGACAAGGCCAGCATCACCGTTCGCAACGCTGGCACGATGCCTGGACCGCAGTTCCGCGCCGTGTTTTATGGCTTCATCGTCTACACCAGCGGCGATGGCGGGGCTAGTTGGAAGAAGGATAGCAGCAGCGGCACGGTGGTTCGCATCGCCCTCGCCAGTCTGTGGAGCGGCTTCGATGCCAATGCGATCACCTCACCCACGACGGTGCGGCTAGTCGGCCACGAGCAAGTGGGCAGCACGCCGACTAGCCACCTGCAAACCGACATTGCCACTATCGCCCGCGCCCACTCGCTGCTGCGTGCCACCAATCTCAGTGGCTACAGCGGCAGCGTAGACCTGTGGGTTAGCGACCGCGATGCCACTATCCAGCGGGTTAAAGCCGACCTCAGCGATGGCACAAATCACTACCTCCTCGACCTCACCTTCAGCAACTTCAACGGCGCAGTGCAGATTGACCAACCTCCCGCCAACTAGAACAGTGCTATAATAATAAACCCCCCTCCCAATCGGGCTTAACGTTACCCACAAATAATAACGTTGAATAGTACGAGGCGGCAAGAAAGCACGCCACGTGCTGAGTTACTGGGGGTTGGGGCGCAGCCCTTGCTTGCCCCGCTACCTCTGCCCGAATGTAGCAGACTGGTCGCGCCGTATCAAAGATAGCTAGACCGTCCCTGCCCGCCCTTTGCGCCGTGACCATTGCCTAAATTGGCACACTAGCGCATTCGACCAGCATTGTTTGCGCTTGTCAGGCCAGTGTGGTTGGGGTGGGCGTACTGCTGGGCAGCGGGGTTGGCGATGGCGTAGGCGTGCTACTCGGCAGTGGAGTGCTACTTGCCGCCGGAGTCATAGTCTGGGTTGGAGTGAAGCTAGCGCTTGCCGGGGTTGCCGTGCCAGCTATCGCCGTGCTGGTCATCGTGGGCGTGCTGGTTCTTGTTGGTGTAATGGTCATCGTCGGCGTGCTGGTCATCATGGGCGTGGCCGTGACAGTTGGGGTGGGAGTTATTTGCTGAATTACGCGATAGAGGAAGCGGGTCAACTCGCCACGGGTCACGCCGTTGGCGGGGCGGAAGGTGCCATCACCGTAGCCACCCACAATGCCATGCGCCACCGCAGTCTCCACCGCCTGATACGACCAACTGCCGCGTGGCACGTCGGTGAAACTGGGGGTAGGCGGATTTAGCAGCGGCCAGCCCGATGCCTTCGTGATCATGATGCTCAATTGCCCGCGATTGACGTAGGTGCCAGGGTGGAAGCGGCCATCGGGGAAGCCGCCCACTGCGCCGTGGGCGTGAACCGTCTCGATATATTGATAGGCCCAGTAGCTGGCAGGAACGTCGGGGAAGCTGGGGGTGGGTGGGTTGACCAGCGGCCAGCCGTAGGCAAGGGTCAACATTCGGCTTACCTCATCGCGTTTGCTGCCATTGGCGGGGTGGAAGCTGCCATCGTTGTAGCCGCCGATAATCCCTTGCGCCGCCAGCGAGTTGATGTAAGTGGCCGCCCAGTAGCTATTCGGCACGTCCCAGAAGCGGTATGGCTGGCTGGTTGCATGGTACACCGCCGAGGTGTTGCTGTTGTTCGCGGTATCGTTGGCGATTACCTGCAAGGAATACGTCTGGCTGATGCTGCCACTGTTCGCGGCAATGGGGTAGCTGGCCTGCCATATGCCATTGCTGCTATTGCCAGAAGTGAGGGTCATTGGCACCGAGGTGGCGTTGCCGCCGGGGTCGGTGACGAACATAGAGGCAGCGGCAACCGGGCTGACATCGGCATCTAGCAGGTTGGTCTGCACAACGAGCGTGCCTCCGCTGCGGTTAAACTGGCTCTGGCTGAGGGTTACGCTGGCAATGGTAGGTGGATTGTCTACC
>JBBRMT010000117.1:0-13953 GCA_038230695.1 Chloroflexia bacterium | reverse complement strand
TCCTCGACGCTCAAGTTAATGATGTACTTCTTAGAGGGCATGGTGGTTACTCCTTTCACTAAGGATGATTATACCACACCCGATGAAGGCCATCAACATCTCGGTGTTAACGTACTAGCCAGCTGATGGGACATTCGCACGGTAATATGGTCAGCCATCACACCCTCCTCTGACACGTAATTAGACGATTAGGTGTATTTTATGCGAAATCGTCTAATTATGCCACTCCCTGGTGCTTGAAGGGGTAGCTCCGCCTGTTCACCATGCAAAGCGGGGCTAAATCTATGCGTACTTTGTGCAGTAACTATCGAGCAGGCGGCGGGGCTTGAACCTGCGTTCTCCTGGATAGGCGCTCTGCCAACTGAGCTACACTTGCTGTGCTGCTATTAACTTGTTGCTATGCCGGTCGGGGTCGAGCAGGTGGGCGGGAACGTCCCGCATGGCTTTCCCTTTCGACCCCATCCGGCGGGCGGATTGCTGCCGCTTGTTATGTTAGGCCGTCGCCAGAACCGGGCTGGTCTTCGCGGCGCGGGCCTTTGCCACTGGCAGGGCTGGTGCGACCGGGGCGGCTTGCTGCTCCGCCTGCGGCGGGGTGGCCTTGGCGGTCTGCTTCTGCCCATAGCTGTCCAGCACCCGTGCGGTAACGTTGTAGGTTTGCTGGTAGATCTCGTGCTGGTCGGTGTAGCTGTTCGGGCTGAAGCTACCCAGCACCGTGATGCGGTCGCCTTCCTGCATCTCGGCGTGGGCCAAAACCGCCTGATTGCCCCACATCGTCACCTTGTGGCGGCGGGCTGCCGACGCGCCGCTATACTTGGTGTACTGCTCCAGGAGCGTGAAGTTGAGGCGTGCCTGGCTCGTCGCGGTGGCAGCGGTCATCTGGATGCCGCTGGTCGTGCCGCGCAGCACGATATCTGCCCGCTGATGGCTGTCAGGGGGCGCAACGACCGCGAACACCACTTCACCATCCCGCTCACTGGCCTGGTAGTATAGGCCATCGCTGGCCTGGGAGATGACCGAGTTCACCTGCAGGCGGGCGCATCCCCGTCGTTCTTGACTACTTTGTTTTCTTCCCGAAATCAGGCCAGGCCAACTGCCGCCTGGCCGTCGGGAAGCGTTCTGGCCACCGAGGGCATCTTCGTACCCCCGGCCTTTGCTGCGGGGCGGGGCGAGCTGGCGATCGCTGCCTTTTTGTCACTGCCAGTAGTTTAAGATTTATCGCCGCGTTTAGGTCGCGGTCAAGGACGAATCCACAAATATCGCAGACGTATGTCCGCTCCGCAAGCGACAGTTCCTTCTTAACTGCGCCGCAACCGCTACAACGCTTGCTCGACGGATAGAACCGATCGGCCACCAACAAGGTCGAACCATACAGCTAACCCTTGTAACTCAGTTGGCAGCGGAACTCGAAGAAGCCAACATCACTGATTGCACGGGCAAGACTGTGGTTCTTCACCATGTTGCTGACTGCCAAATCTTCTACCACCACACTCGGTCTCTCCCCATCGGGCTTGGTTTTCGCCACGATCACGGTTGTCGCCTTGTGCAGCGCAATCCTTACGGATGTTGGCGATGCGGTAGTGCAGTTTGGCAACCTTCAGCCTTGCTTTCGCCCGGTTCTTGCTGCCCTTCTGTTTGCGCGATAGTTCGCGCTGTACTCGCTTTAGCTTCTTCAGGTTGGCGGACAATGCAAGAGGGTTGGGGTAACTGATACCGTTTGAGCAGGTAGCCATTATAGTCATGAGCAGGGTCATGACCACGATCACCCACACGAACATGAGTACTCTAGCTCTATCTGGGCAGGGCTTCGGGAGCTACTACCCTTTGGTCATAGCCACAGCCATAGCGAGATGAACATGGACGCTGCGCTGGAAGGAAGCAGGTGAAGCGGGCGGTGATGAGGATGGTTATCACCGTCATGATCCGCCATATGTCGCCGCCCTGGTAAAGCCCATGCCAGTGGGGGCAGAGTAGATTTGAGCGTAATCAGAGGATAAGGACGCAAAGGGGGATTGTCAAGTGACCTGAGCAACTTGGAAACTACAGGGGGCAGCAATTATTACGAATCGTCGTTACTAGCGTACAAATCTGTTCCAATCCTCCTCGGAGGCCGATTAAGGTTAGGGGCAGCAAGATTAAGATTGGATTAAGATGCTAGCACTGCATCATGCTCCTCCACCATGAACGAATTCCGATCGAGCAGGTAGACTAACATAAAGCTCACCTTGTCTGTGGGAATGGATCCAACCGATAGAGGGTGATGGTATCGTTACCCCAGATACGGTGTGCGGTCGGGAAAGCAGTGGGCCGCTCGTCCTTGTACAGCACAATGTAGTCATATTTCTTGTTGGTCAGTGGCCCTTGCACGCTTACGCCGAAGTTCGCCATACTATAACCGTAGATAGCGCAACCCGCTTCTGCCAGCACGTACTCCGCCACCCCCATGTAGCCAGTGCGCCCCTTATCGTTGTAGTCGGAGAAGTAGACGTGGCTACCGGGCGGCACATAGTCGCGCAGTCCCAGCACTGAGGTAGGGATGGGCATAATTTCGTAGACAAGGTCGCCCTTAGTGCGTCCCTGGCTAGTCTCTTCAGTTAGTGATTTGCCTACCACATCGAAGCCTGCCCGCCAGATCAGGAGGCTAGCCAGACGGCGGCGTTGACGGAAGAGGTGTTCACGCTGTTTTGCCCCCATTTTGGTCAGGTGAAAGATAGTGTAGCGAACTCCGAGGCCGCGCATCATGTCCATCATCTCCCCTGACGGGAAATTACCAGGCAGATCCTGGATTAGCTTCTCGTACCCGCTAGGGTTGAGGCTACCGCCAGGACCATTTACGATTGGATGATGGTGAACGCTGGTGAAATATTGATATTGGTTGAGCATTTCCGCATTCTTCAATCCCCGCACCTGGGCAACCACGCTCTTGTCGGTGTACTCCAGCGGCAGCTCCAGCACTGCGCCTGGCGGTGCAGCTGCTAGCCAGCGGTAGACAGCAGGCACCGCTGATCCAAGCGGCGCTGGCACCAGTTCGGTAGGTGGGGAGAACTGCTCGAATAGGGCAAAGCCAACCATAAGCAGGGGCAACCCTTTAAGCGCATAGCGAGTGGTGATGCCAACCTTCAGTTCAGCAGGCTGCGCTTGTGGCTTGGCGGGATTGTGGTAGGGGGAAAGCAGATCGCCTATACCGGCTACCGCGAATGCCCCCAACATACTGAGCGCCAGGCTAGCCAGCACCGTAATGCGCGCCACGCCATGAAGCGCGCTAAAGCCAGGAACGAAGCGATAGAGCAGCAGGTAAGGAAGTGGTAGACCAGTCATGCTATTTGGCACATAGTTATAGTCAAGCTGGAGGTAGGGGCCAAGCGAAAGTACCAGGCTGACGCTGCCCAGCAGCAGAAAGAACGGCACATAAAAGCGCCCAGTGCTATAGCGCCGGCGCAGCCACAACCCCCCACCCACTGCCGCCAGCAGCAATGGAGCAAAACCAGGGAAGATGCCGATTTCATAATTGCTGAAGTAGGTGCCGTCAAAGCTGTGTAGGAAGCTATGCAGCCAGGGTGCGCTACTGGGCGCGGCAAACAGACTTCTCAGGTTAGCCGACAGCATATATACATCCTGGTCGGGTACCCTGAACCGGTAAGCATTCTGCACCTGCATATAGGTCAGGTAGAACGGCAGGGCGGGCAGCAGCCCTGCCAGCACGGTAGCGAGGAGTCGAACAATGAACCTGCGGGTGAAGAATCCCCTTGTTTCGCTGCGGGTAATGGCGTATAGCAGGTAGAGGCCAAGCATGAGTATCATATAGAAAAAGTAGTATTCGGCAGAGAGTGCCTGCATGGCAATAAGCGCGGCGAGGGCTACCGCCCAGCCCACACTCTTCCCCCCGCTCCGCAGCAATTTGTCCAGCGCAAGCAACAGCAGGGGCAGATAGCCAATGTTGCCCAGCCCAATATGGCCGATGTGGGTAAAGTGGTAGGCGCTGAAAGAGTAGAGCAGTCCGGCGGCTATTGCAGCAGGACGGTGGGCAGTGACATGAAAGGCAAGTAGATAAGCCCCCCAACCCGCAATGACAAAGGTGGCGATCACAACCAGATTAAAACTGAGGAAAGCGTTGTCAGTTAGCAGCATCACCGGCGCAGCCAGCAGCGCTTCACCGAAGATCAGCTCGTCGAATAGCAAAGTGTTGTGGTAGGGATAGAAGATGGGAGCCTGGAATAGGTTGAGCGGGTCGTGAGGCAGGTGGTAGAGGCTGGCCCAGATGCGCCAACTGCTATCCAGTTGGTCGTAGAAGCCAGACAGTTGGTCGGCAGCATGGAACAGCAGCGGGTAGGTGGCAACCACCGCGAGGGCAAAAAGTAGTGCAGTGTAGAGCAAGGCAAAGCCAACCCTTATTCGACGCAGATGTTGGCGATTGGTTATTCTAACCGTAGCGATGCCCTCCTATAGCGGTTCCCACAAGCATAGCCTGGATAGCGGAGCTGATCACCCCGAAGTCGCCTGACTAACTCGGGTGCGATGTAGTGTGTTCATGACCCAGGGAGTTCGGCAGACAACTACGCGTTGGGTGCGGCGACGCTGTCCGTCGTGCGGTATATGATGATGCCCGCGCCGTGTTCGCCAATACTCTGCCAGATGGGCGTAAGGCGGCACTGATAGAGGGTGGGGTCTTCGTCGCTATACAGCGCAAAGTAGTCGTACTTCACATCGGGGTTATATGGCTTAATCTCCTGCCCAAAAGAGAGGTCAGCGTAGCCGTAAACGTGGCGGCCCGCGTTCGCCAGCATATAGCCGACCACGGCCATATATGTTTCCCCGCTTCTGTGCGGGGAGTTTGCGATGTAGACCTTGCTGCCTACTGGCACCAGCTTCAGCATACCAGGCATCGAGCCAGACGCATCCATGATCTTATAGACCACATCCCCACCGTGCAGCACGAGCGGCGCAGCAATCCGCGCCCCGCCTGCCTGGTTGGTCAAGGCCAAGCTGAACTTTGGCCCGCCCTCACTGTCGAAGGAGACAACCTGAGCAAGCTGATCGCCAACCCCGTTGCGACCGAATCGCACCTGCTGCTGGTAGTCAAGGTTGTCATAATGGACGACCAGGTATCTGATGCCCAGGCCGCGTATTTCATCGAGGAGTTGCGGGCTGGGGAAGTCGTCACGTAGCTGCCTCGTCAACGCGGCGATGCCACTGGGCATTACCCCGGTGAAGTTGCCGTTGAGGATGGGGTGCTGGTGATAGATGCTGAAATACTGGTAGTAGTTGGCGACCAGGTACCCGCCCGGCGCGTTGGGCATGAAGGGGAACTCCAGCACCGCGCCGGGGGGTTGGTCGCGTAGCCACATGTACACCCTTGGTATGGCGTTGCCGCTCGGTATCGCCACCGGATGTTGCGGGGCCAACTGCTCGAATAGAGCCAGCGAGATAACCGCTACTGGTATCAGCGCGGCAACTAGCGGTTGGGGAGTAGCACGCCAACCAGTGGTCAACAGCCTATGACAGACGCGGGCGACTACCCACCCCCCCAGTAGCGCCAGGGCAAAGGTGGTGAGGACATAGATGCGCGCTACCCCGTGCATTGCGGTGAAGCCGGGTACCAGCCTGTAGAGCAGGTAATATGGTAGGGGTATGCCGCTCTCAGGACTGCCTCCCGGCAGCGAGGCCCGGTAATCGAGCATTAGGTAAGGACCCAGCGATAGCACCACCCCGGCGAGCGCCACCACCAACATGAAACCACCATAGCGCCACCGCCGCAGAAAAGGGATGGCGATTATCAACAGGCACAAGGGCATGAAGCCGGGAAATAGGCTGCGCTCGTAGTCTATACCACTGTGGCCCTGAAACGGCCTGGTCAACTGTCTGAGCCAGGGGGAGCTTTGGGGCGCAGCCATCAGGCTCTCAAGATTGGCGGAGAGGCTGTATATCTCGTTGACCGGACGCTTGAAACTGTATGTCTGATGCACCTGGTAGTAGCTAAGGATAAAAGGCAGAGTCAGCAAGGTGGTCAGGCAGAGTGCCAGGGTCAGCTTGCCCAGGAAGGCGCGACTGAATGCCACGATACGCATATCTTTCTGGGTGAGGGCGAAGCACAGGTAGAACCCCACCAGCAGGGCGGCATAGTAAGCGAGGTAGGGGGCGGATAGGATCTGATTGGTGAGGAAGAGGGCGAGCAGCCCTGCCCAGCGCCAGCTTCTGCTCCCACGCATCAGTTTATCCAGTGCGAGGAAGATTAGGGGCAACCAGCCGATGTTGCTGATGCCGATATGCCCGATGTGCAGGAAGTGGAAGGCGCTGAAGCTGTAGAGGATGCCCGCCACTACCCCTGCGACGCGACTGCCGCTCAGGTGGTGGGCGAGCAGATACATCCCCCAGCCTGCTACCACGAAGTTGAGGCCGATAGTCCAATTCACCGCCAGGAGGGGAGTGCCACCTAGGGCGTAAACTGGCAGCGCCAGCAGGGTTTCGCAGAACAGCAGTTCATCGAACATCATTGTCTGGTGATAGGGATAAAAGATGTTCGCATCAAACAGGTGCAGCGGGTCGTGAGCCAGCTGGTGGGCGGGCCACCACAGCCGCCAGGCGCTATCCAGCGAGTCGTATTGGTCGAGCAGGCGGGTGCTTGCATGGTCGTAGAGGGGGTGCAATGCGAGGATGGTAAGCATCACCAGGAGCAAGGTATAGGATATGACGAAGAGAGGGACGGAGTAATACCGCCTCATCCTGATCATGGAGTAAGAGTATGCAAGGTTGAGGTTTAGCATGGTAAAGCCCGCCCTTCAATCAAAATCACCGCAAAATCACAGTTGGATTAGTTCGCTATGCCTACCAAGATAGTAGCATACGAACGTGAAGAGCAGATGAAGTCTGACCGGGGTTCATATATAGCTGCGCCAACCCACGCATAAGCATGCCAGTAGCGATGGGATCGACGCTAGGCGCAAGTCCTACGGTATTCAGGCGACTAGCGCTAGCAGAGCCACGCAGGAGTGTGGCAGACAGACAGACTGGCAAGGCCACGCCCAAGGCCGCAAACCCGCCCCACCGCAACCCGCGCCGCCCTCCGCAACCCGCTTGCTCCTTCAAGCCTCGACGTGCTCGTCTACCCCTACCTCCGCGACCCTTATAGCTGCCCCACCGCGCTGTCTTTCGTCCCCCACTTCGCGCCGCGCTTCCCTGCCCACGCCAGCTATTTCCGCGCCCGGCAGTTGCGATTGAACTCTAACCTTGCTCTAACCGCCCATTCATCACCATCTAACCTGATTATGCGATTATATGGATGTAAGCTCTTAGCCCACCGCAATCATACAAACCTGTTGTTACCCTAACTATTTGTTAACGCTGCTACTGCAGCAATCCTGGAGGATTAAGCAATGTCGAAATACAGATTGGTTCTCGCGGTCATGTTTCTTAGCCTGCTCATCAGCAGCATCGCCGGTGGCATCGCGGGCGGGGTTGCTGTTGGCTATTTCAGCGCCAATTCCAGTAGCCCACAGACATCTGCGCTTACCAGCGCCGCCATCAGTGGCACCCTGACAAGTCCAGTCAAGACATCAGCTAGCAGCCAGCCGGTTCCCACCACCCCACCCGCGTCGAGCAACAACACTACCGTTACCGCCGCCCAGATCGTCGGCCCCGCGGTTGTAACTGTCATCAACAACATGGGGCGGCAAGGCCAGGCCGAGGGCAGTGGTATCATTATTGACAAAGCAGGTCACATCATCACAAACGCGCACGTGGTAGCAGGCGAGCAGAGCCTAACCGTGGTCTTTGCCAACAGTACCACTCAGGTACCGGCCACTCTGGTCGGTTCCGACACCTACGATGATATCGCAGTCATCAAGGTTAGCGCCAATGTGCCAGCGGTCGCCAGCTTTGGCAACTCCGACGCGCTCAAGCCTGGTGAGCCAGTCATCGCTATTGGCAGCGCTCTCGGTCAGTACCGCAACACGGTCACCGCTGGAGTAGTCAGCGCCACGGGCCGCCACCTCGATGGCGAAGGCAGCGCCCTGATCCAGACCGATGCCGCCATCAACCACGGCAACAGCGGTGGCCCGCTAGCCGACCTGAGTGGTCAGGTCATCGGCATCAATGTGGCGGTTGTTACCAGTAGCAGCAGCGGCAATGGCTTCAGCAGCGACATCGCTCAGGGTCTGGGCTTTAGCATCCCCAGCAACGATGCGAGTAAGGTTGCGCAGCAGCTAATCCAGACCGGTGCGGTCGTCCGTCCGTACATCGGCATCAGCTATCTGGCGATTGACGACCAGGTGGCCACCTACTACAATCTGAACGTGACGAGTGGTGAGCTGGTGCAGCAGGTGCAGCCGAACAGCCCGGCAGACAAGGCTGGCATTATAGCGGGCGATATCATCACCAAGCTGGACGGTCAGGCGGTTGGCACCGACAACCCGCTGGCGAGTGTGCTGATGACCCATAAAGTAGGCGACACGGTGAGCGTCACATACATTCGTGGTGGCAGCGCCAGCACGGTCAAGGTGACGCTGACGCAGCGGCCTGCCGGTCAGTAACCAGCTGATGCCGTGCTTCGGGTAAGCAGGGTGGGGGTGCGACCAGGGAGACCATACCTTCTGTCTTCCTTCCCTTTCCTTTCCCTTCTGTTGTTGCAGTAGCCCTGGATCTAGCCGGAATTGGGGCCGACCTGGTCCAGGGCTGCTGTTTTTACCAGGGTAACAGCCTACGCCGCGCTAACTTTGTACAATTTGAAACAATATTTAACTTCTTCAACAATACGTCATACATCCAGCCACTCATCTCATATTCATCTGTTTCTAATCCTCGTTTCACGCCAACTTCATCTCTACCGGCTACAATGGCTACACCACACCGCTTCTACGGAGCTACTGGCGACCTTGCAATCTTCCTCACGGTCAACCCCATCGTCATCGTCAGGCTCAAAACCAGCAAGTCCATACGCCAGCGATGCCTTAACCAAAAAGTCAGCCAACCTCGGCACACAACAACTCCCCTGACCGAGCCGACAGCTTGGAAAAAACGTAGAAAGGTCGCTCTATGTTTACCCGGTCAAGCTTTACGAAAGCAGCTGGCGCAATCGGTGCCACGCTGGTGGCCTTCTCAATGGTCTTCTCCCCTTTCGTCGCGCCCCTTCCGGCACCGGCCGCTGCTACAGGCAGCAACCTGGTGGCTACTTGCGATGAAAGCCTCTATCCAACCCCGACCCCACCCCCTAACCCCCAACCTGGTCAGAGTTCCCCATATAGCACTTACGGGGATCGGTTCTCAATTGCCGAAGCGCTGCAGATGCCCACCGGCCCCAGCGCTTTTGATGCTAACGCTAATGTGCTGCCTGATGCTACCGCGCCTGCGCTACCACCAGTGCCCGACCGACAGTTTGCCCTCCTTGATGCCTCGGCTACGCCTACGGTTGTACCCACCCCTGCGCCGGTCACACCCAAACGGGTTGTTATCCAGGCGGGTCACTGGAAGCGCAGCGAACTACCATACCAACTCTATCAGTTCAGCAGCAATGGCGCATATGTCGGTGGCGTAGCCGAGTGGAAACTCAACCTTCATGTCGCTACGCTGGCCGCCGATATGCTGCGGGCGCGGGGCTACGATGTGCGCATCGTCCCGGCTACGATACCGATTGGCTGCCAGGCTGATGCCTTCGTCGCCCTCCACGCCGATGCCGACTCCGACCCTTACACACAAGGCTACAAGGCCGCTTATCCCCGCGACATCAACAACCCGGTCAATCGCCACCTGCTCGCCGATATGTACATCGAGTACGGCGCGGCCACCGGTCTCGACCGCAACTATAACATCACCCTCAACATGAGCGGTTATTATGCCTTCTACAATAACCATCAGCCGTATGCGGTAGACCCCAGCACCCCGATGCTCATCCTGGAGATGGGCTACATCTCAAACTACAGTGAGCGCGAGTTCCTCTCCACCTATCAGAGTGTGGCCGCGCTGGGGGTTGCTAACGGCGTTGACCGCTTTCTACAAGGTAGGTAGGGGGCAACCTGCCGTTTCTCAGCTAGTCACTGTAGGAAGGCAAAGAGGGGATTTTGATAGGTACTTCTGGGTGAAAGAGAGTAGATTTGCATAGCAGTGAACCGCGCATCCCCATCGAAGTAGACAAGCGACCCGTGTTACGTGCGGGGCCGCGTCTTGGTTGCTCGGCGATTGCCCTGGTCGCAATCGTCGCCGTAGTCGCCTTCTACTTCCTGTTCACTCAGGTAACACCGAATTGGGTAACTGGTGGTGTCAAGATGGTGAGCAGCATATTTAATAGCGCATCACCAACCCCGGCAGTGGCGTTGCCTATACCGACAGCGCCGCCGACCACCACACCGCAGCCAGCCCCGACCCCATCGAGAACGGCGATTAAAGCTAGCTATTTGCAGGTGGTGAACACTGGTGGCGTGGGGGTGAAGCTGCGCAGCGAACCCAAGCAGAACGCGACTATAGTCCGATCCCTATCCGAGGGTACGGTGGTGCAAGTTATCGGCCCTGACCAGACCGCAGCCTCTGGCACCTGGACCAATGTGCGCACCCTCGATACGAACGGGGACAGCGGCTGGATTTCACGTACGTATCTGGTGCCAACGCCAGCCCCCTTATAAAAGACCAATCGCCCGCTTCCTCGCCCAGCACCCTTCTAAACAGTGTTTTAATATTACAGCCTCAGATAAAGCGGATGAGCCAGCGGACGTGGGCAGCAGATAAGCGGATAACCGAACACGTTCCCATCTCTCACCGCAGCATCTACTCAAGTGAGGCTGTAATACTAAGTGTGGTTGGCGGTATCAGTAGCGATGCGCCGGTGTGGATCCAGCTAGCCCATAATCGTGTGGGGGGCCGGTTGAGCAAGTCGGCGATTGCCGACATCTGTCGCCGTCGGCTCGGCACGTCGCGTTTCCACCGCCTGCGCCATACCTTCGCGGTGGTTCAGGAGATGGCTGGCACTGAGGTGAGCAGGATTGCCGAGGCTCTCGAGCATAAGTCGCTGGATACCACCACCAGGTACCTGAAGCGGCTGCGCGCCCAGGAGGCGCCGAACGCGGAGGAGACTGAGGCAATCGTTGGGATTCGATAACGATAATGCCTATTATGTGAAGCATTATCCTACTCCGCACCTGATCCGGTTGCAGCTAGCTCACCCATCGTCAGCTTGTGGGTGCGCCGCACGTGGACACCCATAGCCACGTAGCGCTTGCCGCATATCGGGCAGGGCATCATATCCGACTGTCGCTGCTCACGCCTCAGCCGCCGGGTGCCAGGCGGCTCCGCTGCCGGTATGGTCGGATCAATCTGGCGCAGCCAGTACCTGATGTTGTGTTGCGATATCACGACGCTGAGACCATACTTGACAAATATCTGGGCCAGACCAATGTTGTCGTCAAGCATCACCGCCGCCTCGGCGGCCGTCTTGCCCAGCTGCTTGAGACACCATCTGACCGCCTCGACAATCGCCGCATCACCGCCTTTCTTCCAGTAGCCGCCTGGGCTCACGCCCAGTTCCCAGGGCATCAGATGGTGTTCGGGGAATGCAGCGTTGAACAGGGCGTAGACTGAGCGGCCCTGGTGTGCGCCCTCCAGATATTCGTGACGCAGGAAGTCATGTTTGGCAAGGCTGATCACCTCCGCCCGCGTATTCGTGTCGTGGATAACCTCGGCCACGTACCTGACGCAGGCGGCGGCGCGGCTCTCCCCAGCCTCCCCACGCCAGAAGCCTGCTGGCACGCTGCCCCCAGTTTCGCGGGCGCGGAGGTAGGTATTAAGTTCTTCTTCGGTAAGGTATACATTGCGGCCCTTGTTCCGACCCTTCCAGCCAATCGTCTGCGGGCGGGGAGGCGCTGGCTGCCGCTCCTCACTATCGCTTATTAGAACATACCGACCTGGCGCTACCTTTTGGACAATGCCCCTCGCCATCAGCCGCCGCAGGATATAGTCTATCTTGAAAGGCCCGCTTTCAGTCGCGCTGGCAATATCGCGCCGACTGTCCAACCCATCGACCAGCAGCTTCAGCACCGCCTGCTCTAGTTGCTGACTGGGAGTGGGGGTCTCCGGCTGAACATGGCCGCGCCGTTGCTTTAGCCTGCGGATGCTGCTCACGCTTACCACGGTGTTGCGCCGCAATTGAGGATGAGCCATGCTTACCAGCTCCCCTCTGTCAATCATCTGGTCTACGCGCTGACGCGATATGCCGCCCAGTAGTTGCGCGGCCTGAGTCGGTGTCACCCAGCCAGCGGGTGGGGTGCGGTCAATCGCGGTCTTCTGCCGCTGCTGCTTAAATGGATACTGCGCGGTCTGCTCATCCACCTCGCGCCAGTCGAGCATGATCATGGTTTTGCCGTTACGCCAGGTTGGACCAGGGTAGCGGGTTAGCTTGCCCTGTTTGAGCAATTGCTTTAGGATATGGTCGGCTTTACGCTTTGACATCTGCATCCTGGCCGCCGCCTCAGACGTGGTGATCAGTCTGCCACCATCGCGGTAGGGGTCGAGGTCTATGTTTGTAGCGCCCCTGCTCATTGGTTACTCCCTTGAAGAACACTAAACCACTAGTAAAGTTCACAACCTCATTATACCATGCCCAATTTCACAATTGTTGTATAATGCCCCCATCATTCGACCTTTAAACAACTAGAAAGTAGCCGATATGAAGCAACCCGAAGCTACAGCGCTAGGCCAGCGCATCCGCGCAGCCCGGCTGGAGCGCGGCCTCACACAGGACCAACTAGCCGCTGGTCGCTTCAGCAAAGCGTATATGTCGGCAGTGGAGCTGGGCCGCATCCGTCCTTCGGTAGCGCGCTTGCCTATATCGCCGCCCGGCTCGGCCTGACACCCGCTTATTTGCTCGATGATAGCAGCGATGAGCTGGGCGAGGAGCGCAACCAGCTTCTGATCGCCGAACTGCGCTACCAGTTGTGCTGCCGCGACTATGCCGCTGCCCGCGCCAGCCTCGATCAGGTGGAGCGGGGCATAATCTATGGCCACCAGCGGGAGCGGCTTCGTCTACTCGAGGCCGAGCTTTACATCGAGGAGGGCGACCCGCTTGAGGCGCAGGAGCTACTCGTTGCCCTGCACGCCGCGCAACGCCCGCGACTTGCGCCCAACCTGGCTGCCAACGCCGACTATCTAGCTGCCCGCATTAGTATGATGCTGGGCCAGCCCGCCACCGCCGCCGAGTTTGCCGCACACGGCTTGACCATCATACGCGAAAGCGGGAGCAGCGATTTGCACCTTGAACTCGCCACCCTCGTCACCTTGATGCTGGCCCAGGCGGAGACCAATCCTGCTGCGGCGCTGGCCCTGCAGCCGCAGATTGAGCGTTTGAGTAAGCAGTCTAGCGATGCTTCGCAAGCAGCGGTGCATTACTACAAGATGGCGATGAGTGAACCGGGCAACGGAGCGCCAACTGATGCCTTGCAGCATCTCCACTATGCGCTGGGCCTGGCCGAGCTAACAGCGAACAGCGGCGCGGCACAGGCTGCTGCCAGCAACCTCGCCGCACAGTGTCGGGCGCGGGGAGATAACGAGGCTGCCGCCCACCACCTGGCCGAGGCGCTGCGCTACGCGAGACTGAGCCGCAACCCCGCCGCTATTGCCAGCGCCGCCGCCCACCTTGCCAGCTTCCAGCTTGAAGCAGGTAGACTAGTCGAGGCCGAGCAGTCTTTGATGGAAGCTGAGGCGCGGGAAGACGCGGTTGGCGATAGGCTGGCGGGAGAGATATTGCTTGTCCGGGCCAGGATATTGGCGATGACCGGTGAACGCAGTGCCGCCGAGCGCACACTCCAGCAGGCAATCGCCAGCCTCGCACGCGCTCATGCTCGTGAAACCCTGGCCGAGGTTTATTTCCGCTACGCCCAGGCGCTGGGGTCATGGGATTGGATAGACGAGAGCTCCCGCTACCTCGAACTTGCCTACGCCCAGACCAACCTCACTGAATAACCAGTCCGTTGGCAGTGCAAC
>JBBRMT010000116.1:0-13953 GCA_038230695.1 Chloroflexia bacterium | reverse complement strand
GGCAGTGCCGCCGCGCAACCGTTCACGTTGTAGGGTCAGGCGGGCGGCCAGAGCGCGGGCAGCGGCGGCGGTGTAGTCGTCCACCCGCTGGCGTTGCTGCTCGATGATGCGGGCGGGGGTGAGCCGCGTCAAACGGCTAGCGGCGTTGGCAAGTTCGCGGCGGTTGCTGGCAATCAGGCGGGCCAGGTTCTGGGCCATGTCTATCTTGGCTGCCTGGATGCTGCCCGCCAGTTCGCGGCGATCAGGTGTCACCAACTCGGCGGCGGCGGAAGGGGTGGGGGCGCGGCGGTCGGCGACATAGTCAATAATTGTGGTATCGGTCTCGTGGCCCACGCCGCTGACAATGGGGATGCGGCTGGCGAACACCGCGAGGGCAACCCGCTCATCGTTGAACGCCCACAACTCCTCAAGCGAGCCACCACCCCGCGCCACGATGATCACATCCACATCCTTGCGCCGGTTGAGCGCCTCGATTGCCGCGACGATGTTGGCGGGGGCGCTGTCGCCCTGCACCAGCGTGGGGGCCAGCACCAGTTGGGCGATAGGGTAGCGACGGGATAGGACGTTCTTGATGTCCTGAAAGGCGGCGGCGTGTGGCGATGTCACCACTCCAATCACCCTCGACAACAGCGGCAGCGGGCGCTTGCGGGCGGGGTTGAACAACCCGGCAGCCTCCAGCCGCTCCTTCAATTGCTCGAACTCAAGGTGCAGCCGCCCGATGCCTTCCTCGGTGACGGTATCAACTACTACCTGCAACTCGCCCCGCGCCGGATAGACGGAGATGCGCCCATGCACCAGCACCGCCAAGCCGTTGCGTAGCGCGACAGTGTTCCACAACGCGCTCTGCTTGAACATCACCGCCCGCAACTGCCCATCCTCATCCTTGAGGGTGAAATAATGATGGCCGCTGGCATAGTGCGCGTAATTGCTGATCTCGCCACTCAACCACAAGTCGGCCAGTGCGGGGTCGTTCTCCAGCGCCAGCTTGAGGTACTCGGTCAGTTGTCCTACGGCAAGGATGTTCATTGCCCGTCTGGTTCGATCAGCACCAGTGGCTGGCCGTACTCCACCGCCTGCCCATTGCTGGCGACGACCTTGAGGACGGTGCCGCTTACGTCGGCATCAATCTCGTTCATCATCTTCATCGCTTCGATCAGGCCGATAATCTGGCCGTTCTCCACATGATCGCCCTCGCTAACGTAAGGCTTATCCTTGGGGTTGGGCGCGTGGTAGAAGGTGCCAACCATGGGTGAGACGATAGAGTGCGTGTTCGAGGGCAGCGCGGGTTCGGCGGGGGCCGCAGGGTGGGTAGGCGTAGTAGGGGTGGGCAATACCGCCTCGGCATAGGCAGTCTGGGGCATCATATGAGGTACAGCGGCAGGTGGGAGCGCCTGCGCCCGCTTGATCATGATCCTGGTCGGGCCGCTCTGCACCTGCACCTCGGCGACATCGGTTGACTTGATGTAGTCAATCAACTCGCGGGCAGCATTGGTCAGGGCGATCAGGTTAGTGGTCTGGTCTACGCCCGGCGACATGAAGAATTGCAACGGCTCTTCGTCGAACTCGTCATCCTCATCGTCATCGTTGGCGAACGGTGGCGGAAGCTCCCTGCTGGTGCGGCGTGACATAACCAAACCCCCTCTCATTCGGAATGGTAAATGATGAATGGTGAATGGTGAATGAAGATGCCAGTGGGCTTACCTTCAATTCACACCAACCCTCATTTACCATTCACCATTGCGTTTAGTTGACCTTGCCCAAATATTCTCCTGTGCGGGTGTCAACCTTGATCACGTCGCCAGAGCTAATGTGCAGCGGCACGTTGACCACCAGGCCGGTTTCCATGGTGGCGGGCTTGTTGCCGCTGGTGGCGCGGTCGCCACGGATGCCTGGATCGGTCTGCTCGATCTTGAGGTTCACCGAAGTGGGCAGGTCAACGTCAATTGGCTCGTCACCGTAGAACAGCACGTCAATGTTGTCATTCTCGCGCATATAGTAGACGGCATCGCCCAGAATGTCGGAGGGAATGGGGAACTGGTCGAAGGTCTCAGTGTTCATGAACTGATACTGGTCGCCGTCGTGGTAGAGATACTGCATGGTATGGCGGTCGAGGCGCACATCGTTGAAGCGTTCGCCCGCCTGGAAGGTGCGCTCAGTTTGTGAGCCAGTACGCAGGTTACGCATCTGGATACGCACGAACGCGCTGCCGCGTCCCTGCTTGACGTGCTGGTAGTCGAGTAGCTTCTGTAGTTCGCCATCGAGCAGGATGGTAACGCCTTTGTGTAGATCGGAGGTACTAATCACGTAAAATCTTTCCTTTCGCTGAAGCTCATTTCATAATAATGAATGCGTTGGCGGGGTCACGGACCCCCTCCCAGCCTCCCCAGTGGGCGAGGGGAGATTATAAGACGGGAAAAACGTGCTGGCGCGAGGCCAAAGTTAGCAGTTGGCAGTCGTTCTCGCGTACATAGACAAGATCTTCGATACGCACGCCGCCCCAGTCGGGCAGGTAGATGCCCGGCTCGACGCTATGCACCACGCCCGCGACTAGCAGGTTCTGCGCGTTGCGGCGCACCGAGGGTGGCTCATGCACCTCCAGGCCAGTGCCGTGGCCGAGGCCGTGGCCGAAGTATTCTCCGTAGCCCTGCGCGGTGATGTAGTCGCGGGCGATTGCATCAAGCTCCCAACCGCGCAACCCGGCGTGACAGGCGGCCTCGGCAAGACGTTGCGCCTCCTCCACGATATTGTATATGGTGGTAAATTTCTCATCCGCTTCGCCGATGCAGATGGTGCGGGTCATGTCTGAGCAGTAGCCTCCATAGAGTGCGCCCATGTCAATCACGATTGGCTCACGTGCTTGTACCGGGCGGTCGGATGGGATGGCGTGGGGTTGCGCCCCGTTCGGCCCGCCCGCCACGATGGTCTGGAAGCTCGGCCCCTCCGCGCCCAGTTCGTGCATCACCTTCTCGATCTCCCAGGCAATCTGCTTCTCGGTCATGCCGGGACGGATGGTGGGGGCAACACGCTCGAAGGCGGCATCAGAGAGGGCGCTGGCGCGGTGCATCAGCAGCATCTCGTCGGCATCCTTGCGTAGCCGCTGCTCCTCGACCAGCCCGCGACTGGGGACTAGCTCAAGCTGGGGCATCAGTTCGCGCATCTCGGCGTAGAAGCTGAACAGCAGGTGGTCAGCCTCGAAGCCCAGCCGCTTGACTGGCAACTCGGCCAGCGCCTCCGCCGCGCCATCACTCATTCGCTTGTCGGTACGCAGGCGGATGTCCCACTCGTCGCGCATCTCCTGCCGCGCCTCTTCCAGATAACGGAAGTCGGTAATCAGCAAAGGGGTGAGGTCGGCGGTGGGGATGAGCAGCCAACCAGCAGTATCCAGCGGCGGCAGGTCGAAGCCAAGGAAGCCGCTGAGGTAGCGGCGGTTGGCGGGGTGCGAAACCAGCATCCCGTCAAGGTTGAGTTCGGCCAGCCGTTCGCGCAGCCGCGCAATCCGTCGCGCCAGCGCCACTGGGGTATACACCACCGGCAGCGGGGTAGACAAATCGCGGGGGTCGGGAGTTTGGTTATGGTCAAGCGCGGCATTGCGCTCCATAGTCGCGGTCAAGGGTTTGCTCCTGATGTCAAATTGGCACGCCAAAGCCACACTGCAAGGGGTGCTTGGCGTATTGTACCATATAGGTAGGCGGCGGGGCAAATGCGGCGTTTATAGTCGCCAAACATAATCCACCCGCCGAAACTTCTCCTCGAATCCCAGCTTGCGATAGAGATTGTACCCCTCGTGCGAAGCCTGCAAGGTGGCATGGTGGTAGCCGCGTGCCTGCGCCGCAGCCATCGCAGCGCGGGTGATTGCCCCGCCCAACCCCTGTCGCCGTGCCGACGGTACGGTGCTGACATCGTAGATACCAGCGATGCCCTCAGCCAGTAGCAGGGTTGACGATGTAACCGCCTCGTCGCCAAGATAGCCGACATAGTGCTGCCACGCCCCATCAGGGTCGAAGCCGAGGCAGGCGTAGGCATCGTAGAATATCTGTATCGCTTCCACGTCTGCGCCAAAGCCAGCGGCGGAGGCGCGGCACCAGTCTCCCAGCGTGTCCGTATCGTTCACCCGCTCAATGCGAAGGTTGGCAGGGGTGTTTACCGGCGCGTTTCGCTCGGTCAGGGTGGCAACCATGAACGGCTCTTCGCCGTTCGGCTTGAAACCGTGCGCCAGCAGGTAATCACCCAGGTTGGCCGGGCGGGTGGAGGATAGCACCTGCCAGACCAGTTCGCGCCGTCCCTTCGCCTTGAAGTGTTGCTGCACCCGCTCGATGGTGGCATCAATTTGCTCTGGTGCAAGCTGGGTTATATGAACGCCATTGCCGGGCGGACCACCAGAGATGAACCAGGTTAGCCCCGGCTCCTCATGCAACTCCACGCGGGCCAGGCAGGCAAAGCCGACCGGATAGGCGCTGTAGTTGGCCTCCATTGCGGCGAACAGTTCGGCTTCACTGGGGTTGGTCAGTATGTCGGTCAATTATTTCCCCTTGCGCTTCAGCATCAGCACCCCCAGCGGTGGCAAGGTCAGGATAAGGGTGGCGGGGTAGTTGCCGTGCGGGATTGCTTCGGCTCGTGCCATGCCGTTGTTGCCAACGCCGCTGCCCCAGTATGCGGCGGCATCACTGTTGAGCAACTCGCGGTACTCGCCCGCTTGAGGCACCGGCACATGATAACCCTCGCGCACCATCGGGGTGAAGTTGCAGACCACGACGATCTCATCACCATTTTTGGCGCGACGGATAAAGGACAGCACACTGTTGTCGCTGTCGTCGGCCTCCAGCCACTGGAAACCATCCCAGCTAAAGTCCACCTCGTGCAGCGCCGGTTCCGCGTGGTACAGCGCATTCAGGTCGCGCAGCCAGGCGGTGATACCGCGATGAGGCTGCCAATCAGCCTGATGCCAGTCGAGGTTGGTAGCGTAATTCCACTCCCGTCCCTGCCCGAACTCCATGCCCATGAATAGCAGCTTCTTGCCGGGATGGCCCCACATATAGCCGAACAGTAGCCGCAGGTTGGCGAACTTCTGCCAGGCATCGCCGGGCATCTTCGCCAGCAGCGAACCCTTCAGGTGAACCACCTCGTCGTGCGATAGGGCGAGGACAAAGTTCTCGCTGAAGGCGTACATCAGGCTGAAGGTCAGTTTGTTGTGATGGTAGCGGCGATACACCGGGTCAAGCGAAAGGTAATCGAGGATGTCGTGCATCCAGCCCATGTTCCACTTCAGGCTGAAGCCCAGTCCACCTACGTAGGTAGGCCGCGACACCATCGGCCAATCGGTGGACTCCTCGGCCACGGTCAGTGCGCCGGGATGGCTGTCGTGTACCAGTTCGTTGAAGCGGCGCAGGAAGTCAATCGCCTCCAGGTTCTCACGTCCGCCATAAGCGTTGGGTAGCCACTGACCCGGATCGCGGTTGTAGTCGAGGTAGAGCATCGCGCTAACCGCATCCACGCGGTAGCCGTCGAGGTGATACTTGTCGAGCCAGAACAGCGCGTTGGAGAGCAGGAAGTTACGCACCTCACTGCGTCCATAGTTGAAGATCAGCGTTCCCCACTCCTTGTGTTCACCGCGTCGTGGATCGGCGTGTTCGTACAGGTGGGTGCCGTCGAAATAGACCAGGCCGTGGCCGTCTTTGGGAAAGTGGGCTGGCACCCAGTCGAGCAGCACGCCGAGGCCCGCCTGGTGGGCCTGATCCACGAAATATTGAAAATCCTCCGGCGTGCCGAAACGCGAGGTGGGCGCGTAGTAGCCAACGGTCTGATAACCCCACGAGCCGTCGAAGGGGTGTTCGCTGATGGGTAGGAGTTCGATGTGGGTGTAACCCAGGCTCTTGACGTAGGGGATGAGCGTTTCCGCCAGTTCGCGGTAGGTTAGTGGTCGCCACTTGCCATCTTCCGCCTGCGTGCGCTGCCACGAGCCGAGGTGCGCTTCATAGATTACGATCGGCGCATCCAAAGACTGGTGTAGCGGGCGTTGCGCCACCCAATCGCTGTCGCCCCACTGGTGCAGGTTAACGTCCCATACCATGCTGGCGGTGCTGGGGCGTATCTCAGCGGCGAAGCCGTAGGGGTCGGATTTGGTGAAGAGGTCGCTATTCTGGGCGCGAACCTCGTATTTGTAGAGCGCTCCCTGGCCCAGCCCTGGTATAAATAGCTCCCAGATACCGCTACTGCCGCGCAACTGCATGGGGTGCGCCCGCCCGTCCCAGTGGTTGAAATCGCCAACCACGCTGATGCGTGCCGCATTTGGCCCCCACACCGCAAAGTGTACCCCCTCTACCCCGGCTACGGTGATAATGTGTGCGCCCAGCTTCTCGTAGGTCTGGTAGTGAGTTCCCTCGCCGATCAGGTACAGGTCGAACTCAGTCAGTTGCAGGGGGAAGCGATAGGGATCGTCGGCAACGTAGGCGCGGCCATCGTCATCTACCACCCGCAGGTAGTAGGCATCGCCCGATTGTAGCGGCGCAGTAACCTCGAACAAATCGCTGCCCGTCACTCGCATCAAAGCGTAGATATTGCCACCTGCAACCAGTTCGACGCTGCGGGTGCGCGTCATGAACACGCGCACCATCGTTTCCTTGCCATCGGCGCTGGGGTGTGGCCCCAGCACATCATAGGGTGAACTGTGCCGCGCCTGCTTGATGCTCTCCAGTTGCGCCATCAATGCTGCATCATCCATAGCTGCTCTCTCCCTTTGCTGTTGATGCACTGATTATACTCCCCGCTGGTATGTGGTGCAAAAGGCGAGAGCGCAGTTCATCAGCTTGTGATTCGCATCTGTCGGACGCAATCCGCCCCTACGACACACATAGCAATTTGATGAACCGCAGCCAAAAGGCGCTGTGGAAACGACGTAGGTCAGCAAAAAGCCCTTCCCGGCGGGCTAAAGTCCCCACAAGTGGTGAAGGGCAGTAGTGATGGGGGTAGGCCGCCACTCGGCGAGTTACCGAGGGCTGGGAGCAAAGCTCCGAGCGGTGCAGCGCATTGGTGCTTGTCGAAAGAGTAAATGCTTCAATGCTAGTAGCAACGGCGCGTCTAACGGTGGGACGAGATTAACACGGCGCTAAAGGCGGCATGGCTACAGCGCCAAGCTGCGTAGTAAATCTTTGGGCAGGTAATCAGACGATAAGCCTTAGTAGCGCTGCAACAAAGGGCTGCGCCCCAACCCCCAGTAACCCGGAACGCCGCGTGCATTCTTGCAGCGGCGTTCCATTAGATGTTTGTATTTGTGGGTAAGGTTTAGCCCAGTGAGAGACTTTAGCGAATTCAGCGCTCAGCACTTACCTGCCGGGATATTTCTGCTGATAGATCTGCTTGCCCAGCAGGCCGAGTAGCACATCCTGACCGGCGGGCAGTTCGGGGTGATACTCGAAGCGCGCGCGTTGGAAGTATTGCACCGCGTAAGTCTTGCCGTCGGTGGGGTTTACCTCGTTGCGCGGTTCGCTGATGGGGTAGCCGAACACGGCCTGGCCGTTGTTGTTCAGCCAGTATTGCAGGAACTTGTCAGGTACGCCGTGGCCGGTTTCCTGGAAGTAGCGCAGGCCCGCTGCAGGGCTGGTACGCGCATCCACTCCGTGGATTTCCTGACCGAGCAAGCCGAGTTGCACCTTGTAAGGGTCGGGCGCTTCGGGGTGGTACTCGAACCGCGCCCGCTCGAAGTATTGCACCGAATAAGTCTTGCCATCGGCCAGAGTCGTGGCAAACTCATCGCTGATGGGGTAGCCGAAGCTATTGACATCACCATTCTGCACCCAGAACTGGTAGAAGCCGGTGCTGACGCAGCGGCCAGTCTGCGAAAAGTAGATGCGCCCTGGCGGACAGAGTTGCACAGTGAAGCTCCACGGTTGGGCGTTGAAATTGCCCGCCGTATCATTCGCCTGCACAACTACATTATGCTGCCCTACACTCAGGCCATTGATGTCTGCATAGACCATCTCGCCGCTGCTGTGCGTGACTCCTAGCAAATTGTAAGGATGCCCATCCAGAATGAGACTCTCGTTGATCAGGCTGGCGTTGCTGGCAATAGTTACCGCGATGCGGATGGGGCTGCCGCTAACCGTCGCGCTATCGGCGGGGGTTAGCCCGCTGAAGCTGGGCAACTTGCCGCTTGGGAGTGGGGTAGGCGTGGGTGGGGGTGGCCCGCCATTAGTCACCGTAAAGCTCCAGGCATAACCGCCTGCCACCCCGGTGCTGTCTATCCCTTCGACATAGACGTTGTGAGGACCATTACCCAATGGTACGTAGTTGTAGAGCAGCACCTGCAGCCCGTCAGGTCTGACTACAGGCTGCACCATCTGGTAGTTCTGCCCATCAATGGTCACCTGCCACGAGGTAATCGGGTTGCCGTTATTGCTGCGGATGGTTGCCCCCAGCCGCACGCTCGGCCCTGATACCACCGCGCCTTGGGCGGGGGCAACGTCGTAGAGAATTGGCGTGTAGGAGGGCGCAGCATGACTCTGCCCCAGTCCTATCAACGCCAGCGCCAGCACGAAGCTGACTGCCACCAGCCGCTGCGCCCAACGGACGCGCCTGCTAAACGTTCCCACCTTCATCGTCCACCTCCTGTTTGCTTTGCGCGTGAACTCGCGCTAATCAACGGGCCGTCCGCACCCTGGTACGCTCGTCGAGCAAGGCGCGGCCATATCAATATGCCTCTACCTGCTGATTGTACTACTATTGATTTTGACAGGCAAGATGAGGTGAGGTAATCATACTACTAATCTGGCAGGGGAAGAAAGGGATTTTTGTGCGGTTTCGTTAACCAACAAGGGCGGGATTATCCCGCCCCAACTCAGCACTCAGCACACAGCACTGGCTAGCCTTCGCCTTGCCCATAATATTTGTAGTAATCGCGCTCAAGCGGGGCGTTGTTTAGCACCACGCCGATGATGTTGGCCCCCACCTTCTCCAACAGCGCTTTTGCCCGTCGCGCCAGGTCGCGTCTGGTGTGGCCCGCATTGATCACCAGCAATACACCGTCCACCTGCGGAGCCAGCACCGCTGCATCGGTCACCGCGATAATTGGCGGGGTATCGAGCAGCAGGAAGTCGGACTGACCCTTCAGCGCGGTGAGCGCGGCTAGCATCCGCTGCGAACCGAGCAACTCTGCGGCATTAGGTGGCAGCGGGCCGCTAGGCAGCAGCACCAGGTTCGGTTCCATCGTTGGTTGGAACGGTGGTGTAGCAGCGGTATCGGCATCAAGGATCAGGCTGGTCAGCCCATGCTCGTTGGACACGCCAAACAGCTTGTGCAGGCTGGGGCGGCGCAGGTCGCAGTCTACCAGGATGGTGCGTTGCCCGGCCTGAGCCAGCGTGATCGCCAGATTGGCGATGGTGGTACTCTTGCCATCCTCCGCACTGGTGCTGGTCGCCAGGATGGTGCGGATGGGGTGGTCGGGGCTGGCGAACTGGATGTTGGTGCGGAGCGCGCGGTACGCCTCCGCCGCTGCGCCACGCGGGTCGTCGTGAGCGACTAGCAGGTTGCTGCTTGCATTTGTTTTTGGTTGGTTGCTTGCCACTTCTTCTCCTTCGCTAATCATGAATTGTGAATGGTGAACTGCCGTGGTTAAGGTAATGTTCCCTGGTCAGCGCCGTACAATTCAAAATCCAACATTCATAATTCACAATTTAGGTATCGCCCCCAGCGTACTCAGCCCCAGGTAGCGTTCCACATCCTCGCCGTTCTTCAGCGTATCGTCGAGCAGGGCGAGGCCGATTGCCAGCAGGATGCCCAGCACCAGGCCGAGCGCACCGCCTGCTGCGGTGTTGATGGTCTTGCTCGGCTTGTACGGCTTGGTGGGCAATGGGGCGCGACCCAGCTTTTCGATGATTACGCGCTGCTGCCCCCCACTGCCGACTTCGCCCGCCTTCTGGGCCACGAACGCATCGCCAATCGCATCGGCGAGGAACTGCGCGGTGGCGGCATCCCTGTCGTCCACCGTGACGTAGACTATGCCCTTGGTCGGCTGCGCCTGTACATTCATCGCTCCCTTAAGCGCGGCGGGCGATATCTCCATCTGCGCGTTATTGATCACCTGCTGCAAGAAGGTGTTGCTGGTAAGCTGGTCGGGGTAGCTGTTTAGCTCCTGGGTCAGGTCTACATCGGCCTGATTTTTGGTTGCCAGCAGGGCAACTTGCGATTGGTATAGCGGAGTTTGCAGCAGGGTCAGGCCGTAGGCTGCGCCCGCCGCAATTATGGTGGTTAGCGCCACTACCCACCAGTATTTACGCAGCGCGGCAAGGTAGTCGCGCAACTGTAGCTGGCTCACGGTAGGGTTCCTTTGTTCGGCACCCGCCCGATCACTGGCAGATCAGTCACCCGCTGGGCATCGCCGACATCGCGGATGCGGTCATCGAGGTATTCGAGCAGGAAGGCGAGAGCCAATCCGATGATGAACCCTAGCAGCACGATGATTACGCCGGTAGTCAGCTTCTTGCTGGCGTTCGATTTAGCTTCGGATGGATCCTTGGGGTAATCAATCATCACGAAGCTAACATCGTCGCGCACTGCAGGCGGCAGGAAGGTGCCACCTTGAGTTACCAGCGTGTCCGACACTGCGCTGGCAACTGCCAGCGACACCGCCGGGTCATTGCTGTTCACATCAATCGTCATCACACGGTGGATGCGGCTGGCTCCAACCAGGCCATATACCTTGTCGCCATTCAGCGGGGTTGTGCCATATCTGGTGGGGTCAGCCTTCATGGTGGCGGCTACTGCGTCGGCGAAGGTGCGCCCCTTCACGATCTCGTCGTAATCATCCACCAGGTATTCCGAAGAGAAGTAGCGATAGTAGCTATCGTAAGTGTAGGGCGCGGTTGCGCCAATGGTCGCCTCGTTGGGCGCAATCGTCTGCCGCACCACCAGCCGTATCTGCGCGTCGTAGACGTTACCGCCCGCCTTCCACTGGTACAAGCCGTATGCGGCAGCTAGCACAAAAACCAGCGCCACCACCCACCAGCGCCGCCGAATGATGTTCCAGAAATGCCTTAGCTCCAACTATTACCCCCTGCCTTACTGATGTTGTCGAACAAATTGCGGGCGTAGTCTAACATATGGCATCCCTTTTGGCAAGGTAGGTGGCTCAAGATTTTACTTGCCCTCACCAGGGCGGGCCACCGCCCCCCTACACCCAGCCACTCATGACTCAAGCCTTGCATATGGTATAATGAGGCTGCCAACGCCTTGCTGGCAGGAGGGGAGCCATATCCAGTTAATGACGATTCGCTTGCTCAGGCTATTGCGGGTGCTGCTTTCCTGGCTGCCCTCCTGGATGGGTTACGCCCTGGCCGGGCTGGTCGGCAATGCCAGCTACCGCTATGCCAAAGGCTCTCGCGTTTGCTGCGAGGCGAATATGCGCCACGTCCTCGGCCCACTCGCCAGCGAACGCCGCTTGCAGCGCACGGTTCGTGCGGTGTTTCGCAACAACGTGCGTAACTACTACGAACTGGCCCGCCTGCCCCGCCTGCCCCTGGACGAAATTATCGCCAAAGCCACCATCCGCGAGGAGCAGTGGGATGCTATCCTCACCCCGGTGCGGCAGGGCAAGGGCGTGATTATTGCCAGCGCCCACTTCGGCTCGTTCGAGATGGTCAGCCAGACGCTAATCGCAAAATCGCTGGAAGTCACCTTCCTAATCGCCCATTTCAGCCCGCAGGTAGTCTCCGAGTTTGTCACTGGCCTACGCACCAGCCAGGGGCTGAGGTTGATGGAGACGGGGCCGAGTACGCTACTCAACGCCGCCCGCGAACTCAAGGCCGGGCGTATCGTCGGCATCCTTGCCGACCGCAATGTGGAGCAGCATGGCGTGGAGTTGCCCTTCTTCGGCGACCCCGCGATTATCCCTACTGGCCCCGCCCGCCTGGCGTTGCAAACCGGCGCGATTATCGTCCCATGCTTCTGCGTGCGCCTCAGCAACGAACGCTATAGCGTGGAGGTGGACGAGCCGATTATCCCGCACCGCAGCGGCGACAGCCAGGCCGACTCTGCCGCGATCATGGCTAAGATCGTCGCCGCATACGAGCGGCACATCGGCGCACACCCGGCCCAGTGGGTGCTGTTCAAGCCAGTCTGGAAGGCAGACCAGTATCTGATGCCCGATAAGCTGGAGGCGCAAGACTAAATCGCACGCCCCATCCCTAACCCCTCCCGGCGGGAGGGGAAACGATAGAGACCATTAACCATTTACCATTTACATTTAACGCTTATGGAGTTTAACCCGATCATCATCAAGGAATTGCGCGGACGGATGCGCGGCTGGCGGGCGACGATAGTCGTCACCGTCTATTTGCTGGTGATCAGCGGGGTGATGTTGCTATTTTACGGCGGCATCTACAACAACACTTTCTTCAGCAGCAACGCTCAGGTGGGCAAGACGCTGTTCCTGCCCATTATCATTGTGCAGGTGCTGCTGCTCAGTATTATCGCGCCGATTAGCACGGCGGCGGCAATTAGCAGCGAACGCGAACGGCAAACATACGACGTGCTGCTCACCACCCTGCTATCACCCAGCCGCATCGTCCTCGGCAAGCTGCTGGCTGCGCTTGCCTACTCGCTGCTGCTGATGGTGGTGACGCTGCCGCTCGATGTGCTGTGCCTGCTGCTCGGTGGCCTCGACATCAGCGATGTGCTGCTTGCCAACCTGGCGCTGCTATCAATGACCGTGCTATACGGCAGTTTCGGCCTATATAGCTCGGCGACGATGCGTACCACCCTGGGAGCAACTTCGCTGGCGCTCGGTCTGGTCGTCTTCCTCTCGCTGCTGCTGCCCCTATTCGCCGCGCTATTGCCGTTCAATGGTGGGTTTGGCTCATCGTCATCGTTTGCTAACATATTCGCCATCATCAACTCGATTAGCCCGCCATTCGCGGTTGGGTCGCTACTTGTAACCGCGCCAGCCCTGGGCCAGCCCTGGATGTACTTTTCCATCGGCGCGTGGCTGGCAAGCGGGTTGCTAATCTGGCGCAGCATCCGCGCCTTGCGCCCTCGCGAAACGCGGCTGTCGCGCCAGCAGCGGGCGCAGATAAATCAGTAAACCTCCAACAGAGGATAAGCAAACCCTCCCTGACCGGGGAGGCAAAATAAGCCCCTCCCTGACCGGGGAGGCAAAATAAGCCCCTCCCTGACCGGGGAGGCTTGGAGGGTGTGCGAGGCGTATGGACAAATCGGTAATAATCTTCATCCTGCTGGCGGTTGCCTTCGCAGCGGCGGTGGTGGGCGGCCTGCTGTTTGTCTACGCCCGTCGCCTGCCCGCTGCGGTCAACGCGGCCCGCCTCAGCGCCATCGCCCGCCTGATTGATGGCCGGGTTAGCGGCCAGGGCGAATATATCGGCGAGTACGACCAACGTGGCGCACGCATCCAACTTACCAGCAGCGATGGACTGTCCCAGATGAACATCTATCTGGAGCCGGTGCGTGGTAGTGGCACATGGCGGCTGACCAAAACCAGCGGCCACGACTTCCACCTCGATGCCGATCCTCCCAACCGTAGCGACGCGCTAATCAGCGGCGGTCTTGAGGAGCATCTTGGCCCGCTGCGCGATCAGCCCAACCTGACCCTCGAATATCAGCCCACCACCCTGCACTGCGCCTATCGCCTGCCCAGCGCCTACGCCCTACCCGACCCCGACACTTTCGGCGACCAGTTGCGCGCCCTCGGCACCATCGCGCACCTCTCGGAGCAAGTGATTAGTGATAAGTGATTGGTGATTAACTGCTGCAGGTGGATGGTTATTGGTAATATACCATTGCTGTGGACAACCTCATCAACGGCTACCCAGGTGGCATCTTCCTGCCCAACCAGAACATCCTGCACGACCAGATGTGCCAGATCGTCTACAAGGGGGTGACTTCACCGTAGGCAAGGTTGATCAACTAAGCCCCCAGCGGGGTTAAGGTTGATCAACTAAGCCTCCAGCG
>JBBRMT010000115.1:0-14016 GCA_038230695.1 Chloroflexia bacterium | reverse complement strand
TGCGCTCCGTGCCTTGATAAAAGGTTTCAATCGCTCAAACGCGATAAGAGGTTCTGCAACCCGCAGGCAATCCCCGCTTCGTAAGCCTTGATAATGTTTCAATCGCTCAAACGCGATAAGAGGTTCTGCAACACCTCGGGTTCATCTGAACGTAGCGCCTGTGCTTGGCAGGCGCTTTTTGCGAGAGGGTCGCGGCTTGTTGCTATTATAAAGCCTTTTTGCCGGTTTGTCAACACCAAAATCCCCTATTTTGTGTTCAAATTGCTTTGCGAGAGGCTATGCGTGGCCCCGCCACAGCTCCGCCTCTCGCGGAGACAAAACGCTGTTTATTCTTCAAATTGCAGCAAGGTTGCAGGGCTGATGGATGCTTCGCCGTTGTCTGGCGGTGGCAGTTCACCCAGGATGATCAGCTCGTGTCGCGCCCGCGACAACGCTACGTACATCAGGTAATCACGCGCCGCGCCCTCGCTGTGGGCTTTGTCCAATTCGACAAGGATGACGATAGCGCTCTCCAACCCCTTGAAACGGTGGATGGTGCCAACCCGAAGTTGATTAGCGGCGGCCCTCGGCTTCCAGGTAAGCGTCAGATTACCCAGACGTATACCCTCTCTGTACACACTGCGCTCGGCGTTGGCAGCGCTCAACACTACGATGTCGCTAACTGCGATGCCCTGGGCGTTGACTAGCTCGTTCAACACCAGGCGTAGAGTTTCCAACTCACCTCCGCTGGCAAGCTGATGCACACTTGGCTCTCGCCCATCCGGGCCGAGCGCGTCGAGTTGGCGCTGGCCGCGATAGTATCTGGTGACAAACTGGTGGATGCGTTTCGTGTTACGACAGTTGGTGCTGAGGGGGAACGGTTGGCCCTGCAGCCTTGCCAGAGCAGTGCGCTCTGGGCCATAGATGCGCTGATTATCATCGTAGAATACGTAGAACACGCCCTGGGGATCAGCCAGCAGACAGTGTAGCGTGTCGAACCACAGGTCGAAGAAGTCCTGACCCTCGTCCACAATGATTGCGTCGAAGCGGTAGTCCGGTAGCAGATCGGCCGCCTTTAGTAGATAATCTGGCATTACTTCGTTGAAGAAATGCTGGCGCTCCTCAGGGGGAACGTCCTTCTCACTGGGCAGCTTCAGCCCAGCATGGTGGCAGATCGAGCGCACCAGGTTGGTGTAGTTCTTCACCTTGATGCATTCGCCCAACTCCACGCCGCCCGCCTTGAAGCGAGCTTCGATGTCGTCGGCCAGCGGACGATTGAAGGTGACTAGCAGCACGCGAAAGCCCTCGTCGGCCAGGCGGCGGGCCTTCTCCATCGCCAGCATCGTCTTGCCCGACCCCGCGCAGCCGCCGATTGCCGCTTCACGCACGCCACTGAGCAGGCTGAGAGCGATGAACTGCTGCTCGGTAAGCTGGCGCATCTCCGTCCCCTCGCGGATGATCGCCGCGGCCAACCCGACAGGCGGCAGCTTGCGGGTGGGGGCAACCGTATCCACCAGCGCCTTGATCGCTTCGGCAGGCAAGACATAGCCAGGGTCGGCATGGGCCATCGCCCGCCGCACTACTGCCTCAAGGTTGGACAGGTCGTGCGAGTCGAAGATAAGGCTGCGGTCGCCGTCCAGCCCAATGCTTGCGCTACCCACCAGCGTTTCAGGGAAGGCAACCGCGTGGCCGATATGCTGAAGGTAGAGCGGGTGAAATAGGCTGGTGGCGGGCGCTTCGGCCAGCTTGTCGAGCAGCTTGTATTTGTTGCCGCTGGCCTGAGCGAAGGGGTTCTTAATCTGATGCACCGCGCCACCTCGGTCGCGGCTGTACCACTCGCCGCCCGCGCAGGAGATGTCGCCACCCTTCACCTCCACCACCAGCAGCCCCAAGCGGGGATGGACGATGAGGAAGTCGGCTTCGCCGTCGCTGAGGCGGCGACGGTCGCGCATCACCCAGCGCACACTGTGCATTACGGTGAACTCGGCGGGCAGGCGGTCGCGCAGGGTATCATAAAACACCCGCTCCGCCCAGCTAGCGGTATCCGCCGCGATATGCTCAGGGTACATCTTCGCCATAATCAAAACGCCCTCACTCGGCCATCGCACTGTTCACCGTCTTGCCGCTGTCAGCAGGGTACATCTTCGTCATAATCAAAACACCCTCACCCTAACCCTCTCCCGGAGGTAGAGGGGATAATACTATCTTCGGCGCGGCATTGGCCCATACCCATCGTGGTCTTGTAGCCGACCCCACTGTAGCGGGCGAATCCGGCCAGCGCGGCCAGCCGCTGGGCGCAGTCGCCAGGCTCCTGTACCAGATAGGTGCAGGTGCCGAGAAAGCCCTTCTGGGTGTAGTTGGGATAGTGCAGAGTTGCCGTGTGTAGCTCGTAGTCGGCGACCACCACGCGGCGCTCGATAAAGTCGCGCAGCGGCGGCTTGTCCACCTGTAGCGGTTCGGGCGCGTAGCTGTTCCACACCCGCATCAGGCTATCCCAGACCAGCAGCGGTTCGGGGAAGAGGGCAAAGCGCTTATCACCAATGCTGAAGGCGGTAGGGCTGGCGAAGCGCAGGGTGATGTAGCGGCTAGCGGGGGCGCTGGCGAGGCTCTGCCAGTCGCTGTAGCCCGCCCAGCCGCTGGCATCGGCAGTGGGAGTGGCGAGCATCCGACCCAGCGCGAACTCCGCCGCGCCCAGGCGCAGGGTAATCGGCCCCGCTTCGAGAAAGTGCTGGCTGAGACACTGCCAGATACGCCCGCCGTCGAGCAGGGTGAAGCGCAGGTTGCAGCGCAGGCCGGGGCGGAGCGACACACTCTCGCCCTGCGCCCGCACGCCGGTCAGCGGCGAGACGGTAAACGGGCGATAGTTAGGCTCGTCGTGTAGCCGCGTTGACAGCGCGGGGTCAGTCTGCTGCACCAGGTCGAGGAACAGCGCGTGCGCCTGATGCCCCATCGTCGCGGCGATAGTGGCGGTGTTGCTGGCGGTCAGTTCGAGAGTGATGGAGTGGAGGATGGGGTTCATCTCAGTTGCCTTCCCAGTCAAAGATGTGCGTGCTACGGGCAGCGGCGCGTTGGGCCATATACTTCGTGCCTATTACGTTCCGTTCGCAGGCAACCAGCAAGGCAGCAGTACCCAACACCAGCAGATACTTCTGATTACTCTCACCACCGAAGTCAACCACGAGCGTGCTGGTAAAGAGGGAAGTTCGCCGCTTCAGCGTGTTGAGCGCAGCCGCTTCCGAGCCGCTTTCTGGCACTGCATAGAACGCAACATAGTTGCGCCCGAACGCATCGTTTAGCTGGGGTGGCACGCCAGGGCCATCGCGGGACACGACGCTAAAGCCGCTGGTGGCTGCCAGCGTGCTACAGTAACGTTCCTCCCACTCCTTCCGGCTCATATCAAGCGGGCGCAGGCTAAAGTCAAGGGTTAGGCGCTGTTCGCGGTGGCGGTTAATCTGGCAAGTCAGCTTCATTTCGCTGTTTATCCCACCAGAAAGTTGCGCCGCCCACTGCTCAAGCTGATTTGGGTTGGCCGACCAGTCGGCCTCATAGTTCTGGGCAATATGCAGCGCCGAGTAGGTGGTATAATCCCCACTAGAGAGCAGATGATCGGGGTCATAGGCTAGCGCCAGTGGCGGTTGGTAGCTGTCGCGGAAGTTGAAGCGGGCGGCGGCAGTGTAATACTCTTCCAGCAAACAAGCGCGATCCGCTTCCACTCGCTGCCGCGACTTGCGGTTGCGGGGGTCGCGTAGAACTTGCGCCGCTCGTTGTGCTTCATCTTCATCGGCGAACGGCACATTATCTGGGTCATCATCTTTTGTTTGCGCTGCCATCTTCATCAGCGTGGCGCTGGCTGCGCCGAACTTAAACTCGCTAGTATCAGCTGTCTGTGTCTCCGCCCGCAACTCGCGCTCACGTTTTTTTAGTTCGATGTAGCGGCGGATATTCCATTTCGCCCGTTTGAAGCTCATCCCCTTGCCGGTGTCGTAGACTTGGCCCAGCGCGTTGTATAGATTCTCCATGCGCTGATCGCGATCTTCAGCCAGAGACTGGCCGAAGCCGTAAACCGGCAGGAACGCCTCGACGATTGCGCCGCTGCGGATATAATCGTAGACACCATTCTTCTGCGGCAAGGTCTGGTTGACCAGCGCATTGAGTTCAGGGCGGGTTATAATCTGGCCTGCCCGATCTTGCAGAGCCACGATTAGCTCATCCGGCACCACCGCCCATGCTTCGCCCGGCGTGTTACACTCCGACTTGCCCAGCACCCGCCCGCCCCGCCCCAGCCGTTGGATAAACTCATCGCGGCTGCGGGCATCGAACAACAGAAAGTCAATATTCTGGCGCGGCCAGTTCTCGCGCTCGAAGTTGTAGCCAATGTCTACTGTCGGGGTCGCCAGCAGCAGATCGGCGTGGCGGGCCTGCTTGCGCCCCTCGCTTGCTTCCGCACCGGTTAGCCGCCCCACCTGGTAGCCGCTCAAATCTTTATACTGCTGGTAGACCTGGTTGATGCGCCACAGTGCGCTGCTGATCAACGCGCCGTGCTGCCCATGGTCCAGCCAGTCCTTGACCATATCCTTAGTTTCCGGTTCGCCAGTCAGGCCGACCAACCCATCGGTCAGCGCGTCGGCGCTGTAGAGGCGTAGGTACATCGGGGCCAGCGCGGGGATGCGTTCCAGACCCGCTGTTGCTTCGTCATCGGGGGCGATGCGGGCGACATCGAGCTTGAGATTATCCAGATAGCGATTAACCTGCGCGGTTGGTGTGGCAGTGAGCAGGCATATTTGCCGCCGGTCACTCCCGCTAAAGTAATTCCATTCGCGCAGCAGGGTTAGAAAGAATAGGAAGTTGGCTAGCTGCTTGGCGTTGTAATAATGGAACTCGTCAACGATGATGTAGCGAAAGTTGCCCACAAACTGTTTGAACAGCAGCCGTTGCTCATGGGGATTGCCCAGGCCGTAGAGGGCGTAGTAGAAAATGTCGGGGTTGATGACCAACACGTAGGGATGGTGGCCGCTTACCCGCTGACCAGCATCGTCTAGCATAACGGCGCGGGGGTCTTCGATCATCTTGTCGAGTTGTTCGCCCTTGCGCTGGAACTTGTCGGGCAAGTGCTGGGTGGCAAGCTCCTTGATAGTCGGCGCATCGAGACGTAGCACTAGATGGGCAAGGCGGTTGTCGGTAACGAACTTCTTTACATCACGCTCGTGTTGGCGGAGCAACTCGTTGGTGGGCGCGATGAACAGCACATTGGCGTTGCGATGATACTTGCGATGCTCCTCGCTGAGGTCGAGCAGGCGTAGCAGCGCGGCCTTGGTCTTGCCCGTGCCGGTGTTGTAGCTATTCACCACGATGTCGGCGGTGCGGGCCTGGTAAGTACGTAGCTGATGATAAAGCGGGCGGCTGCCCAACGCAGCAGCCACCCGCTCGTAGTCGGGGTCTTGTGGGTCAGCCACCGCTTCAGACTGGGCGGCAAGCTCAAGCTCTAGCATGGTTACGCTCCGTAGCTCATCCCGACGGGCAGCAGGGTTTTAGCATCGAGTTGCCAGAACTGGCCGCGCATCGCCACATCGCGCAGCACCGGCGCGGGATGGATGTTATAGGTAGAGTAGACGAGCAGCGCGGCAGTGTCCTCAAGGTCGGCAGCGTTAAGCAGTCCGCTGATGGCCGCACTGTCGAGCGATACTTGCGGGGGAGTAAGCCGCTTCTGCCACTCCACCCGCGCCTTGCTCATGAACTTACCCAGGCGGATGTATGGTGGCAGGGTTGGCCCTTTACCCTCAGCAATCAGGTGGTCGCGGTCGAGCAGGTAGAAGCGGGCGCGGCTGCCGAGGCCGAGCATACGGATGCGCCCGCTCTGGGGGAAGTTCATCGCTCTGGTTTTATCGTGGGTGGCAGCAATGGCGTTCTGGTCGAAGCGGAAGTAGTAGCTATCGGTCTGCCCGTTGAAGGTAGTGAGCGCCATTCGTAGGCTGCTGAAGCCAGCCGGGGTGATGTACAACCCTTGTTGATTAAGCGGCGCGAAGTCCTGGTGGTAGCGCGGCCCGCTCTGCCCCGCTTCCAACCGATAGGGGTTGTTGGGGCAAAGGCCCAGCGCATAAGTTAGCGCGTAGTTGCCGATCAGCGGTTCCGTCTCAAACAATGAGCCGATCTCGCGGCTGGCGAAGAAGGTATGCTCCCATAGAATCAGGTCGGCAGGGTAGATGTGCATCACTACCCCCTTTATTTGTAGTTGTCGCTCAGGGTTCGCAACGCGCTGGCGATAAGCTCCGGCTTGTAGTACAGCGCGGCCACACCGTCAAGCTCGGCCTTCAACTGTTCGCCAGTCAGCATCACCGGCTTACGGCTGAAGACGTTGCCGATCAGCCGCTCTGCCTCGCCTACCACCGCCTTGGTCACGTCAGCATCGGCCAGCGGAAAGTCGAGTTCGTCCTGGCCCGTCTTCTTCAAGCGGTCGAACACTGCCTGGGTCAGTTCCAGGTTGCTGAACAGTTCGCAATCGCTGAAGGCGACCGCGACGATCTGGTTATCCACCTTGCCCAGCCTGCTGGAGATCGCCCCGTAGCGGCTGCTACGCATGATGTTGCCAACCACGTACTGCAACTCGGCAAGGGTGACATCCTTCAGCGTTTCAATATCGAGGAAATGGGCTTGGGGCAGCACGTATTCATCCTCATTGATGCTGGTGCTGGGTGCGCCGGTTTCGGGGTTACGCATCGTGCCGTTGTCAAAGGTAGCATTGAAGGTACGCTTGCCCGTGACCATCGCCACTGAGCCGAGCGAGTAGGCATCGTCGGTCAGCACGCGGCTCTTCTGCGCCCCGCCACCGCCCGCTGCGTAGCCGTAGAGGTAGCAGTCAATGCACTTCTCGCAAGGGGCGTTGGTGTTGAGCATACAGACCTTGCCATCCTTGTTGCTCTTGAGCAAATCGTGTTCGCGTAGTAGTTCACGGCCGGTGCGCCGCTCCACCGCAGTTTGTTTGCGCTTGCTGATGACTACGCGGCGAATGGGGGTGGTGTCCACCAATCCGGCGCTGACCGTCTCCTTGACCAGCCCCTCGCCGCTGCCCTCGGTGCGGAAGATGGTCTCCGACTCGGTCTTACGCACGATGAACAGGCTGACGTAACGCCCCCGCGGCAGGTTGCTGTACTTCGGCAATACATACTGTTGGTATCCCTCAAATGCTGGCATGGTGATGCTCTCCTTTGCTTTGGTGATTACTGCGCGAACTCGATTGCCATCTGACCGACTTCCTCGGCCTGCTCGATGTCGGCCTGTTGCTTCTCCTTATGCGGTAGCGCCTCGCGGAAGTAGATGAGGTAGGCGCTTCGCAGCAGCTTCTCGCGCTGGAGCAAGCGGTTGACATCGTTGCTATTGCCCTCACGCAATACGCCGTCGAAGAAGATGTTGACGTATTCCTTGATGAAATCCTGCTTGGCCTTACCCGGTTTGAACTCGCTTTTGCTGATACGGCGGATATGCTCGAAGATCTGCTCCGCCGAGCCGTTTAGCACCACGTCGCGCATCTCCTCTTTCGGTTCGCGCTCCAGGTTGTCGAGGATAATGTCGAGCGGCTTGAGCAGCGAGTTGCGTTTGAACGAGCCGCCCATGATGTGATTGTCGGCTGCGAGACGAGCCATCTCCCTCAGTGCCTTCATACGTGTTACTCCTTTACAATTTGCTCGAGCAGCGGGGCAACGCGCTTGCTCAGGCTGGTGGCGAGTAGTTCGGGGTTGCTGGCTTTGGCGGTCTTGCCCTTGCCGCTGTCGCCACTCTTAACCTTCTTTTCGATCGCCCGGTCTACGATATGATAGATTGCTAGCGGGTCGTCGGCAGCAGCAGTGGCGAGGTCTAGCAGCAGTTCGTCGGCATCGGTGCTGGTAAGCTGGCGCGACAGTTGGTAGAGCGCCCACAGCCGCTTGCTGATGTTCTCGAACGCGGCCTGATTGCCGGAATCGGGCTGCTCACTGCCCCAATTGTCGCGGCGCTGTTCATACGTGCGCCCACCTTCGTCGTCACGATAGGTTTCCAGGCTGCGATACTCGTCGGTGGGCAGCAGCCAGCGCAGGTTGCGCGGAGTGCCATCAACAAAGAAGGCGAGGCGGTTATCGTCCATGTATTCGCCAGTGAACAGCGGCACCGGCGTGCGCGACATCACCACACGGCAGCCGAAAAAGTCGGCGACCATCAGCGCATGGGTGAGGGCGAATAGGAATTGTTGCCCATAGTTCTTGCCCGGTGCGTTGAGCGGCAGGGTGGGGGTGTTGCCTACTGCGTCGCTGAAGTTGGGGATACCCACGCCGTTGACCTTGGTGGCATAGCCCGCGAAGTCGCCACGGTCAACCTGATCCATGGCCTTAACCTGCCGCTTCAGCCCGTAGTTCAGTTCCAGATCGAACTTCTCGCCCCAGCGCTGGAAGTAGCTGCCCGCCTGAAGGAAGAAGGCAGTGCTGTCCTCCCGGCTCGTTCCCTTCAGCGCCGCCCACATTGCGTCGAGGTAACTGGCGGTGAAGAAGGAGTAGGGATAAAGGTGGAGGTAGAAGCTGGTGTATTCGCCGCCATGCTTGTCGCGATGGCTGGGCCAGGCCAGCTTCTGTAGGATGAACTGGGCGCGACAGAGTGGGCAGATGTTGCGGGCAGGTTCGCGTGAAGAGCCGCCCATCAGCCGATTGCTGAAGTTCTGCACCCCAATACTGCTGGGCGCGTTGGCGATCACCCATGTTTCGGTTGGTAGCGAGGAGCTGCAATTGCTGCACTGGCGGTGTTCGTCCTTGACGTAGCGTTCAAGTTGCGCCTTGAAGTTACGTGGTGTATGAGCGGAGCCGACTTCAAGGTTGGTAGCAAGATAGGTGACGAAATCGCGATTGTCGGCCGGGGCGGCCTCATGTTCACCCGCGAGGGCAGCGACATCAGCAAGCAAGCGCTCGAACAGGGTGTCAACGTTGTCGCCAGTGGGATTGTCGCGGGCGATGAAGTAGCCGCGCCGGTAGGGGTCCACCTGATCGGCCAGCGCCTGCTGCTCGGTTGCCAACCCAAGCAGGGCATAGACGTGCTGCCAGGGGGCTTGCTTGCCAAGATTCCCCTTGAGGTGGCCTTCGAGCAAGTTGCGATAGGCGGCCGCCAGTTCGCCACGCTGGAACGCATCCTTCGATAGCGGCACGATCGGTTGAGGGCCAGCCATTAGCGCGGTGGCTGAGGCGGCGGTGGCGCTGGATTTGGCAGCCTCGGCGATGTCCTCATACAGCCGCGCACTGTAACCTGCGTGCCACTCTTCCTTATAGCTTTTGCGCTCCACGATGCGGCGAATTTCGTACATGATCTCGCTATAACTGGCCCCGCCCTCGATGGCGGCACGGTCAACCTTGATGCCAGAAGGGCTGGCCTTGATGAACTGGCTGATACTCGCGCCCTGCTTACCGGCTACTGCCTGAGCAACACGCTGGGCGACTGCCTCGGTGTCGACAGCCGACCAGCCAAACTGCTCGTCCTCGGGCAACAGGTAAGCAACTCCTTCGGGGTAATATAGCAGGTCAACGATGGCAGGCTGTCGGTCGCGCAGGTAGGCGACCACGCAGTTGTGGATGATATTGCTGAGTAGCCCTCGATTCTCGCCTAGCCGGTGTGTCTCCCATCGCCAGGTTTGCTCGGCGACGGCGTTGACCGATTGGAGGAAGGCGGCTTTGTGGTCTGTTTCAGCTAGAGTGTGGGAGAGGTCCATATTATCAGCAGCGTACATCAGCTTACCCATCTGCACCAACCGATCGTAGTCCAGCACATAGGAGGGGCGATTGCGCCGGTCGAGGTCTTCAAGCGGCTGCTTATCGTGCTGGTGCAGATGGGCAAGCAAGCGAATGTCCTCGATGTAGTCGCGCCAGTCTGCCATGAATAGCCCGATGTGCAGCCGCTCAAGCTCCTTGCTGATATTGCCGACGGTAGCGATTTTGGCGTAGCTCTCCTTGCTATCACGCCCGCCGTATGGCGGTATCTTGTTGATGTCATGGATGGTGAAAGCGATGAGTAGCATCTGCTCCTCAAGCTCGCTCATATCCACCACGCCAGCGGCGCGGAGTTTGTGCAGCACACTGATGCCATCCATCGCATGGGCGTAGTAGCTCTGGCCTTTTTTACCGCCACTCTGAAAGATGTAGCGATAGCTGGTCATCGGCCCGACGGCGACCTGGGCGTAGTAGTCGGCGAGTAGGTTGCGCTCACCATCCTCATCGGCGCTTATGCCGAGATAGCTAAGTTCTGTCTCTGGTGCGGCCATGTTTCTGGTTCACCTCCTGTGCGTTGGCTTTGCCTGCATGATGATTGTATCAAACACATATGTGCAGAATCCTGCTCACTACTGCGGGTTACAATAGGTTTGGTAAAGATTAGTGGCGATTTGGCAGAACTCGGCCACCCACTCGGGCGGGTCGAGCGCGACGCAGCCGTCGCCGTAGGATAGCAGGATACGCCTTGCCTCGAACAGGTCGTCGGTCTGGGCGGTGATGGTGGCGGAGCCGTCGGGGTGACGCTCTACCTGCTGGTTGGCAAAGTGCTGGCTGACTGCGTTGCGGGCGATTGCCGCGCTGAGGTGGTAGCGGATGGTGACGGGTTGCGGGCCGCTGTGCTGGTGCTGGGCCATAATGTTACCCGCCCGTGCGCTGCCGGGAACGATGCTATCGAGGCGGTAAGGTAGCTCCTTGTTGCGGCGAATGTGCCAGCCGTACAGGTAAACGTGGCCGCCACGATATTGCAGTCTAAGTGGCTCTACTTCGTGCTGTCGCAGCTTGCCGTCGCGGGAAGCGCGATAGTCAAAGTTCAAGCGCACGCCACGGGTAATCGCTTTCTCAATCTGCGCGGCAGTGTGCTGGTCGGTGTCGCTGTAGCTGCTGAGTTCGCGCAAATTGATGGTGAAGGCGCGGCGACGGCTGGCAATCTCCTTGCGCTGCGCGTCGGGCAGCAGGTCGAGCAGGCGGGCAAATAGGGCGCGGATGTCGGCGGCGTGGGGGATACTGGTGTCGGCGAAGGTGTCGAGGACGATGCTGAGGGCGCTGAGGTGGGCTGGTTCCAGCGTCAGGCCGAACGGCGAGTTGCACCAGGTGTAGATGTGGGTGCGACGGTCACAGTCTATCTCGCAGCCGATGGCGCGTAGGGCGGCCAGATCGCGGCGAAACTGCGCGTGTTGGGCGCGGCTGATCGTGGTCTGGTCGTATGATTCAGGGGCAAGTGAACCGCGCTCCACCAACGCAGCGTACAACTCGGCCTCGGTGTGGGGCCGGATGTGCAACAGGCTGAGGATTAATAGGCGGCGCTGATTGTTGACCTGGTGGGCGGTGATGCTGTCGCTGCTCATGATTACGGCTTTCTGGATCGGATGCTAGCAAGTATGTTGCTACATAGCTGGGCTACGGCTAGATGATACTACCCAGCAGTGGGAGATGTCAAGCATCTTTACACCGTTTGGTCGAACAATTTGGCGGCTATTTTATGAGGCATCATCGAATAATCAGAATCCGGTAAGGTTCCGGTAAGGTTGGAGGTGAATAGTGAACGAACCGCAGGGTGCGCCGGAGTACATCCCGATTTCCTATCTCAACGCCTACGCTTATTGTCCGCGCCGCTTTTACTACGAGTTCACCCTGGGCGAGATGGTGGTGAACGAACACGTACTGGAGGGGCAGCAACTGCACGAGCGGGTTGACCAGGCGGGCTACAGCACGAGGGACGACAAGCTCCAGTTGCGCCGCGTCTACGTGTGCGCCCCCAAACTGGGGCTGGTGGGGTACTGCGACCTGGTGGAGGTGGAAGGCGAGGCGGGCGATTTGCCGACAATGGCGCGGGCGGGCAAGCTCTATCCGGTAGAATATAAGAAGGGTAAGATGGGGCAATGGCTGAACGACCACACCCAGCTTTGCGCCCAGGCGCTGGCGTTGGAGGAGGGGCTGGATGTGCCAGCGGGCAGCATTGGGCGGGGCTATCTATTCTACTTCGGCTCGGCGCGACGCGACGAGGTGGCGATTGACGAGGCGCTGCGTAGCCGCACGCTAGCCATGACTGAGGAGGCAAGGCGGGTGGCGACCCTGAACGCGCCGCCGCTGCCGATTACCAACCGGCGCAAGTGCCGCGATTGTTCGCTGGAGCCGATTTGTCTGCCCCGCGAGGTTCTTGCCCTGCGGGCGGGTGATGAGTGATCAGTGATCAGTGAATAAGTGCGGCGCGTAGCATGGGCAAATCACCGGATGCTACATTCTTCCTTCTACACTCTACATTCTACAATTGGAGGCTTGCAATGGCGATACTATACCTGACTGAGCAGCAGGCGTGGGTGGGGCGCGAGGGTGATTGCCTGATCGTCCACATCCCGGAGCGTGATGAAAGCGGCGATAAGGCTGGGGGCAAGGGCAAGCGGGAGCGCAAGATGACAGTGCCGATGCTGAAGGTGGAAGAGGTGGTGGTGTTGGGCGACATTACCATGACTACGCCCGCGCTGGCGGCGCTGCTTGATGCCAAGGTGGCAGTTACTTATCTAACCCGGTATGGGCGCTTTTTGGGTAGCCTGAACCCGCAGCTTACCCGCAACTCGCTGCTGCGCCTGGCCCAGCACGCTGCCCATGCCAGCCCGGAACGGCGCATTGCGATTGCCCGCCGTTTGGTGGTTGGCAAGCTACGCAATATGCGTACCATCCTGATGCGCTACCATCGCCAGAACCCCGACCAGCTGATTGCCGCGCAGGTGGAGAGCCTGCGCCGTTGTATCAGCGCGGCGGAGGATGCCAACCTGAAGCTAGTGGATGAGGCAATCGAGGAGAGTGGGATTGACCGCGACCCTGAGCTTGAGCCAGGCGAGGTTGCCAGCGGGCGGATGAATGGCCTAGGGCCGCTGCTTGGCTGCGAGGGGGCAGGCAGTGCGGCCTACTTTGGCGTGTTCAGTAGGCTGATTAAGTGCGGCTGGGCGCATGGCTTCAGCAAACGAGTGCGTCGCCCGCCTACCGACCCAGTGAATGCGATGCTGAGTTATGGCTATACTATCCTCGGCACCCAAATCGCCAGCACGGTAGCGGCAGTGGGCCTCGATCCCTACATTGGCTACCTGCACTCGTCGCGCTATGGCAAACCGGCGCTGGCGCTCGACCTGCTGGAGGAGTTCAGGCCAGTGATCGTAGATGCGGTGGTGCTGGGGCTGCTCAACAATCGGATGCTGGAGGAGAAGGATTTTGAGCGGGAGCTAAACAGCGTGAAGATGAGCGAACGAGGCAGGCGGCTGTTCCTGGAGAAGTTCGAGGAGCGGATGCAGGAGGTAATTACCCACCCGACCTTCGAGTACAAGGTGCCGTACCGCCGCTGCATCGAGCTACAGGCGCGGCTGCTAGGTAAGTACCTAACCGGCGAGGTGGACAATTATGTGCCGTTCGCGGTGCGCTAGTTCCCCTCTCCCGCCGGGGGAGAGGGATAGGGAGAAGGGGGCCAAGGTGAACGAAGCGAAGCCAGGGGCAAGGAGCGGCAAGCAGAACACCTTCTACGTGGTGGCTTATGACATCTCCGACGATAAGCGGCGCACGCGGGTACATAAAGTGCTGAAGGGCTTTGGGCAGTGGACCGAGTTCTCGCTGTTCGAGTGCTTCCTGACCAAAAAGGAGATGCTACAACTGCGGGCGCGGCTGGACAAGCACCTCAACGCCGAAACCGACCGGGTACGCATCTACACCATCTGCGATGGTTGTCTGGGCAAGATCGAGACGTTGGGCATCCCAGCACCAGTGGAGCAAACCAGCTACGTGATATAAAAGCCGCGAGAGGCGGAGCTGTGGCGGGGCCACGCACAGCCTCTCGCAAAGCAATTTGAACACAAAATGAGGGATTTTGATGTTGACAAAGCCGCCAAATGGCTGTATAATAGCAACAAGCCGCGACCCTCTCGCAAAAAGCGCCTGCCAAGCACAGGCGCTACGTTCAGATGAACCCGAGGGGTTGCAGAACCTCTTATCGCGTTTGAGCGATTGAAACTTATCAGGCTGTCCAGTGATAAGAATGAGAATGACTATGTTGCAGAAC
>JBBRMT010000114.1:0-14028 GCA_038230695.1 Chloroflexia bacterium | reverse complement strand
TCCACCACGCCAGGGTGATCGAAGTTGGCGACCATGCGGGCTTCATCGAGATATTCGGCCCTGGCCCGCGCCCACTCCGCTTCGCCGTAGCTGGACGAGGGAACTACACTCAAACCAGCGGCGCGTTCGCTGCCACGCGGGAAAAGCTCCTTAATCGCAATCGGGCGGTTCAGCTTGGTATCCATGCCGTGATATATCAGGCTGAGGCCGCCGATCGAGAGCAGCCGATCCACGCGATAATGTCCGTTGTTGAGGAAGGTGGGCAGGGGCAGACCCTGGGTGGGCATAAAGTTGGCATACTCCTTAACCGCTAGTATTCGAGTTCATCGTCGTTGACATCCAGTACACCGTGGACTTCGCCCGCCACAGAGGCGGCCATCTCCGCATCATCCATGGAGTTGACAGTGCCACGCAGGTAGACCACACCATGGCGGGCAGAGACTTCGATGGGCAGGTCGGTGGTGTAGCTATCGCCCGCGAGGGCGCGTACCACAGCAGCAGCAAGGTCGTCGTCGGTGAGGGTGCGCTGGGGGTCGAGCGGGGGATCGAGTTCCTTGGCGGGGGCATCCATCTCGTCGAGGCTGGTTCCGGCGAAACCGCCGCTCACCCCCGCGCCCTGCTGCCCGCCCAACCTACCATCTATCGGAGGGTCAACCGGCGCGAAGTAGGTCAGGCCATCCTCGATCGCCGCCTGCACGTCGGTGGTGCCTTCCTCCTCGAAGGGGTCGCCGAAGCCCATATCGAAGCCCGCCTCCTCGCCGCTGACCAGGTAGCGGTCGCCCAGGTTGAGGACATCGGCGTTGCTGCTGATCGGCTGCTCATCCGCACCGCTGATCATCTGGTTAAGCTCCTCGGCATCGGCATTGTCGTAATCGTCGTCGGCCTCATCATCGGTATATAGTTCGCTGAGATTCGCGGGCGCGGGCTGGGCTAGAGCAGGGTCGGGCTGGGCGGTGGGGGCCACGCCTGCTGGGATGCCGCGATCGTCGTCATCGTTGCGGCGATACTCGCGCAACTCATCGCTCTTGGGCAGGCTATCATTCTCAAGGTTATCCATGTTGGTTGAAGCTCCCTTCATAGTTTATCACATCTGGGAGGTCAAGCGTTGCAAGTAGTATGCCCTGGTTTTGTTGGGTGTGATACGAGCTATTGGGTAAACGTAGGAGTGGGCGGTGGCCCGCCCTGGTTAGGGATCTAGCCATCCAATAACGAGTAACCCACCTGGCTTTGTTGTTGTGGTTGACAATAAGATGTAAACTCGGTTAAAATTAGGCAATATTTATGCAACAAACTGGGCGCGGCAACGTTATTATGTAGGAATATTATACTACATTCCAGGCCGATGTGCGCGATGGCACGCGGCCAATTTAGCGGTTACAGTAAAAGCGTATATGATGGGAAACGCACCTGAAAAGTCGTTTTGTTTTCCGTTGGGGCGAACAACGGTTGCCCTACCAGGTGCAGCGTAAGGGATGAAGATGGCAGAGCGTAAAGCGGGCGGGGGCGGCGCAGCCGGGCCACTAACTAATCGAATCTTGAACCAACGCTACGAGTTGCTGGAGCGCATCGGCGGCGGCGGTATGGCAGTGGTCTACCGCGCCCGCGATATCGCGCTGGGTGGTCGCACCGTGGCGGTCAAGATCCTGCGTGAGCAGTATGCGGGCGACGATAAGTTCCTAGCCCGCTTCACCCGCGAGGCCAGCGCTGCAGCGGGGCTAAACCACCCCAACATTGTCAGCGTCTACGATGTGGGTGAGGATGGCGAGATCCACTACATCGTGATGGAGTGCGTCGAGGGCGAAACGCTGCGCCAGTTCATGGACCGCCAGCCCGGTCCGTTGCCTCCCACGCAGGCAGCGGAGATCGCCGCGCAAATCTGCGCCGCCCTCGCCGCCGCTCATTCGCTGGGCATCGTCCACCGCGACATCAAGCCGCAGAATGTGCTTATCTCCAACCAGGGCGTGGTCAAAGTGACCGACTTCGGTATCGCCAAAGGGCTGACCGAGATAAGCATGACTGAAACCGGCGTGGCGCTGGGGACGGTGCAATACTTTAGCCCGGAGCAGGCGCGGGGGCAGCGGGTGTCGCCGCAATCCGACCTTTATAGCGTGGGCATCATCCTTTTCGAGATGCTAACCGGGCGGTTGCCTTTCGAGAGCGATAGCATGATGGGCCTGGCGCTGAAACACATTCAGGAGCAGCCGCCCCACCCTCGTCAGTTCAACCCGGCAGTGCCTGCTGGCCTCGACGCGATCGTGATGAAATCACTGGAGAAGCAACCTGAAGACCGCTTTGCATCCGCTGAGGCGATGGAGCAGTCGCTACGCAGCTACCAGACCTACGTGCCGTCGCCCGCCGTCACCCAGGTTGTCACCTCCAAGCCCGACCCCTATGGCGCGACCACCTACGTCAACCCGCCGCGTCCGCAGCCAGTGCGCCAGCCGTTGCCACCTCGCCAACAATACGTAGCGCCAGTCGCGCCAGTTGCGCCCTTGCGCCGCGCCACCAACTATATCGAGGTGGAGAAGAGCGGGGGGATGGGCTGGGCCACCTGGATAATCGGCGCACTGGTACTGCTGCTGCTGGTAGGTGGGGTGCTGTTCGCCACTACCGTGCTGCCCACGCTCGGCAACCAGAACCCCACGCCGTTGCCTGTCGCCCTTGTCACCGCCACACCAGGGCCACCACCGGCCACCGCCACGCCGCTACCGCCGGGGGTGGTGCCGAACGTCACCGGCAAGTCGCAGCAGGATGCCGCCTCGACACTCAACCAGATGGGTTATACGGTGAAGACTGCCACCGCCAACAGCGCCACCGTGCCGCTGGGCAGCGTAATATCGCAAGACCCCGCACCGGGTAGCATTATTGACCGTACCCAACCAGTAACACTTACGATCAGCATCGGCCCGCATCGCTATACGTTGCCCGACTACCGCAACACCGACGCGACCGCCTCACAGAAGCAATTGACCGACCTAGGCCTGAAAGTAACCATCCAGCAGCAGCAGAGCGCCGCCCCGGTTGGCGCGGTGATTGACCAGAACCCGCCCGCTGGCAGCACGGTGAGCGAGGGCGATACCGTTACCTTGATTGTCAGCAGCGGCACGGTTGTGATCACACCGCAGCCACCCACCAGCGTGCAGGTGCCTGTAGTGGCAGGCCAGTCAGTAACGCAGGCTAGCAGCGCAATCCAGGCAGCGGGTCTGACCCCGGTGCAGGGCGCAGCGCTGGGGCGAGGCGAGGGTGGCATAGATACCACCTTCTACGACAGCGTGCCAAACGGCTACTTGCTAAACACCGACCCAGCCCAGGGTACGTCATTGCCAGCCGGTTCGCAGGTACAGCTTATTACCAAGCAGGACAAGGGCGCGGGCAAGAAGGCCACGCCGTAGAGGAGAGCATGAATTGCCAGAGCTACCCGAAGTTGAGACGGTTGTCAACGGCCTGCGCCCGCACCTAAGCGGGCGCAGCATTGTGCAGGTCAGCCACCTCGATTGGCCGCCTACGGTGCAGCCGCTGGAGCCGGAGGCGTTTCGCAGCGCGGTGCAGAATGCCCACATCGCCAATGTCAGCCGCCGCGCCAAGTACATCATCATCCACCTACAGGGCGGCGCAGCCATAGTCGGCCACCTACGAATGACCGGCCAGCTAACCTACCACGCGCAACCCGCCGCGCCGGGGCGCTTCAGCCGCGTAATTATCGAACTGGATAATGGAGCGCAATTGCACTTCGACGACCAGCGCAAGTTTGGCAGGCTGCGTTATGTTGCCGCCGACCAACCGCTGGCCGGGGCGCTACCCGATCTGGGGCCGGAGCCGTTGGCTGAGGATTTCAGCCGTGCCGACTTCGCCGCCCTCATCGCCCGCAAGTCGCTGCGTGGCAATCCGCGCATCAAACAGGCGTTGCTGGATCAGAGCTTCCTCAGCGGTCTGGGCAACATCTACGCCGACGAGGCGCTGCACCTCGCTCGCGTCCACCCCATGCGCCAGTTGCGTACCCTCAGCGACGACGAGATTGGTCGCGTCTACGATGCCTTCCAGCAGGTGCTGCGCCAGAGCATCGCCAACAACGGGACGACCTTCAGCGATTACCGCGATGCCTTCGGCGGTAGCGGCTCCAATCAGGACAGCCTGCGCGTCTACCAGCGCACCGGCCAACCCTGTCTCAACTGCGGCACGCCGATCGAGCGCATTGTGGTCGGCGGGCGAGGCACGCACTACTGTCCAACTTGTCAGCCGTTCGTGGGAGATTAAAGATTAAAGATACAGATCAACCGTAGGGGCGCACTGACGTGCGCCCTAACATATATCCTTGCAAGATCCGCTAACCTCTTGTAACTTATAACTGATGCGATAGACCACCCCTGCCGCATCGTCGCTGAGGAAGAGGCTGCCATCAGGCGCGGTGAGTGGGTCAACCGGGCGGCCCCACTTGCCGCCCTCCAGCCAGCCGGTGGCAAAGTCAATCGGTGGCTGTGGCTTGCCGTTTACGAACGGCACGCGCACCAGCTTCGCGCCGGTCGGTACGCTGCGGTTCCAACTGCCATGGAAGCCGATGAACAGGTTGCCCCGATAGGCGGCGGGGAACTGCTGGCCGGTGTAGAAGTCGAGGCCCAGCGGGGCGCTGTGCGCCTGCATCTTCAGGTCGGGCAAGGCTACGTGCTGGCAATATGACGCATCCTTCTGCCCAAAGTTGCTGTCGTACACGCGATCGCCATAGCAGTAAGGCCAGCCGTAATCCGCGCCATCCTTCACCTGCACCAGTATCTCTGGTGGCACATTATCGCCCAGGTTGTCGCGGCCATTGACCACCGCCCATAGATTGTTCGCACCCGGCGCAAACTCGATGCCCACCGCGTTGCGTAGCCCGCTGGCAAAGGTGCGGCGATTGATTGCCTGGCTGCCGTCCGCGGTCATGTCAAAGACGCTGATGGTGGCGTAGCGCGGGTCGCTCTCGATGCAGACGTTGCAGGTCGAACCTGCTGCAAGGTACAGCTTGCTGTCGGGGCCGAAAGTGATGGTGCGGGTGTGGTGGTCGGTGCCAGCGGGAATGTCCTCAGTGACAATCGCAGCAGCGGCGCTGGCCTTGAGGTCGCCATTGGCGTAGGGATAGCGCACCACCTTGCTATCGGTAGCGACATAGAGATAGCCGTTGTGGAAGGCCAGGCTGTGGGGGTTGTCCAGGCTGTCAGCAAACACGCTTACGCTATCGGCCACGCCGCTATGGTTGGCATCAGGCAGGACCACCACCTGACCCGCACCCATATTGGCAACGAACAGGTCGCCATTGGGCGCGAATGCCATCATGCGCGGCGCGTGCAACCCGGCGGCAAACACGCTGATGCTAAAGCCGGGCGGCAGGTTTATCTGGCTGCCGGGCCGGAATCCGCTGAACTGTTGTGGCACAGCCACGTCTACGGCCTGCAACTGGGTGGGCTGTACGATGGGTGCAACCGCAGTGGATGGTACGCTGGTGGCAGAGGGCGCAGGTGACGCAGGGTTGTCGGGGGCGAGTGGGGCAGTCATAGTGGCTGATACGGGTGAAGCTGCCATTGGCGTGATTGCCATAGTTATAGGGGTATCGGCGGCAGTGGATGCAGTATAAGTTGGCGCAACTACCGCAGGTGTTGACGTAGGGTTGGCGGTGACAGTGCTAATCGCTACTGCAACGCTGGTGGCAGTGGGCAAGGGCGTGGGTGTGGCGTTGCTGTCGCAGCTCGCCAGCAGGATGATACTTGCAAGAAGAATTAGCGCCGCTATGCTAATGCGCTTCATGGGCTTGCCTTTCCGCTTATGCAAGATTATAGCTGCAATTTCTGTTGCATGGATTGTGCCATTAGCAGTATAACCGAAAAGGCAAAACGTAGACCACCGCAGCGATTAGTCCGGTAATCTCCTCTTCGACCATCGTGCTTTGCAGTTGCGTTTCCAGTTCACCGAGCGCGGCCTGCACCTCTGTTGCGCTGACAACATCCATAATTCGCTTCCTCCTTTCGGCTGCTACAATCAAGCGGCTCTAACGGCTCGTTGCTTAGATGTTTATCTAACCTGGTGGTTATAGCGCAGTTCAGCATTACTGTCAAGAGTGCAAGCGCCGGTAGGTGTGATACAAGTTATTGGGTAAACGTAGGGGCGGGCAGTGGCCCGCCCTGATTGGAAGATCTAATACTGCATAACCTGCTGAAACTGGAATAGTCACAGACTACATCGAGTGATAGTGATTCGTCTGCCGTAACTGCGCCAAGTGGCACATAACCATCGGCCAGCGCAAGTTCGGCTGGCTGATCGTTCAGTCGTGCCGCGCTGATTGCCGCAATGTTAGAGAGGCGGAGCGCAAGTTGCCCGCTGCGATGCGGGGTGATGGCGAGGTGCAGGGTATGGGTATCAGCATCGTATTGCGCGACGCTTACATCGGCATCGAGTGGGGTACAGATTTGGTCGTCAAGCAGCAGGGCATCGAGCGTAGGTTCGCGCAATCGCTCCGGTTGATAGGGCGAAAGCACAATTGCCGACCAGCCCGCGCCATCTAGCGCATCCACGCTGCCGAGCGCAAACAGGGCGGTGGTGTAGAGGGTGCGGGCGGCGGCCCAACAGGCCAGTTGTCCATTTCGCTCGCCGAGGCCGAGGCGGGCAACCGCGTAGTTGTGGATGGCGGTAGCGGTAGTCGCATCACCCAGTTCGCGGGCGGCGATGTAGCCAAAGGCGGTGTTGAGCGGGCGGTCGCTCACCTCCATCCGCTCGGTCATTGGCCCGCTGGGAACGTAGGCTAGATCGGGCCAAACCCGCTTGACCTCGCGGCGATAGCGGGGGTATAGAGTAGTGGTCAGTGGGCGGGCGAAGGGGGCAAGTAGGCCAATGCCCCAGCCGTCGGTGAAATTGAAGCTAACTGGTAGGGCGTGCTTCATCTCGCTCATGTATACGACATTGAACAACCCGTGCTTGAGGGTGGGGAACATTCCTGTCAGCATATGCTCTTTCAGCCAGGCCACCCACGCGGCGTTCACCGCCGCGTAGTCGCTGGCGTATAGCTGGTCGTGGAGCAGGTTGCTGCTCATCGAATGGTTGTTGCAACTGAGATAGACGCAGCCTGGTTCGCAGGAAACGCCGTGGCACTGATTATCCGCCATCTGCTGGTGGATAGTGGCGGCAACATCGTGGTGGTTATGGCTGAAGTGGTGGCCGCCGCCTTCCAGCACGAAGCCCGTGTCGGCATAGCGGTGGTCGCCGGTCAGCTTGGCGTAGAGGCCCAGCATGGTGCTGAGGTGTCCAGCATATTGCACGTTGCCCCAGGCGAGGGGGTCGGCGCTGTAGCCCTGCGCGGTTTGTTCGTGCGGCACGCCGGGGGTTAGCTCCCAGTATCGCCAGGTAGCGTAGTCAATCATCCGCCCAATGGCGGCGCGGAGCGCGTCAGCGTAGGGGCGGCGATAGGCGGGCGTGCGGGTAGCTAGCGCGGCCACCGCATAGCTGGCGAAGGCGATCTGGTAGCGCAGAGCGAAGTTGGCGTTTTGCGAACGCGGCGGGTAGAAGCCACTCCAATCGTCCAGCGGGCGGGTCAGTGCGGCGTGGAGATAGCGCAGGTAGCCTGCTTGTTCAGTGCTGAGGTTTGAGGTTTGAGGTTTGAGTGCAGTATTGGGCGCTGAGTGCTGAGTACTCAGTTGTGTTTTCAGGTTGGTGGCGGCGGACATAATTCTGGCCTCCTTTGCTGGTATTCACACACGATTATAGCAGGTTTGAGGCAGAGCTGCCAGCTTGAACACCGCAAATCTAAGCCCCCAGCGGGGGTTTGGGGGAGACATCTCGCCTAGTGTTAATGCTGAGGTAAGCAAGATAACATCTTACGCGCCTACCGTGGCATTAATGTGCTTCAAGATTCTCCCCCAACCCCCGCTGGGGGCTTAGTTGTTCAAGATACGAACCTTCAACCTTTAACTTCCGACGTAGAGCCTCAGAAGTTATACACCCCCTTGTAGACGATCTGGCACATCTCGTCGCGGCGAATGTTGCTGTTGGGGTGGAAGGTGCCGTCGGGATAGCCATTGATCACTCCGCGTGCGTGGGCGGTTTCGACGAACGAGTAGAAGATGTTGTTAGCGCCAACATCGCTGAAGGTTGGCGTTTGGGGGGTGAGCAGCTCGTAGCCATCCGCGCTGACCACCAGCTTGGTGAGTTGGGCGCGGGTGATGGGGCGGTTGGGTAGGTAGCAGGGGAACTGTGCGCCCGCCGCGTTGCAACTGGCCTGGTCGAAGCCAGCGAGGATACCGAAGGCGTAGCCCGCCTCGATGTAGCCGTAGGCGAAGTAGCCGGGCGATACGTCGGTGAAGTCTGGTGTCGGTGGGCTGTAAGGGTAGATACCAAAGGCGATGACCACTACCTTTGCGAACTGGGCGCGGGTGCTGCTGCCGCCAGGGTTGAAGTGGCTGGCATCAGTGCCACTGACCGCTCCCCTGGTGTAGAGGTCGCCGATCGAGTTGGCGAATACGTTGCCGCTGATGTCCACGAAGGTGTTGGGGATCTGGGTAAGGGTAGGGATAGGCGTGTTGATCGGCGTATTGGTGGGCGTGGGCGAGCAAGGCAAACCGGGGGTGCAAGGAGTGGCGGTGTAGGTAGGCGTGGGGGTCTGCGGCTTGCACTTGCCGTTGCTGCCCGCGTGATACAGGGCGGCAACCTCAGAGGCGGTGAGGGCGCGACCGAACAACTCTATTTCGTCGAGCGCACCGCGCAGGAAGCGGTCGTGAAAGATGCTGGGCAGCGGGCCGCCGATGCGGAAGGGGAAGCTGTTGGACAGGCTGCCAGGGACAGGAATGGTGCTGGTGGTGGATGGCGTGACTGGTGCGCCGTTCACGTACATCTTCAGCCCGGTGGCGCTGCCACGCTGCGCGGTGATGGTGATGAAGTTCCAGGTGTTATTGCCTACATTCGGGCCGCCGAAGTTGATATAAGTGGCGGTGGTCACGCCATCTTCCATCTGGAAGCCGAGCTTACCATTGTAGAGGAACACTGAATAGCCGATGCGATTGGGTGAGGAGATGTTCTTACGGTGGTCAATCAGCACCACCGCGCCGGGGACGGCAGCCGTCTTCACCCACATATCTATGGAGAGATCGCCCGTGCCGAAGTTGAGGTTAGCGGGAGCGGCCGCCCTCTGGGAGAAGGAGTTGACCCCATTGAAGGAGAGCGCACCAGCCACCTCGCCCGCCACGGGGATAGGGCCATGTATCCAGGTAGCGTTGGAGCCGCCCACAATGTCAGCCGAGGTTGCCGGGGCAGTCTCATCCAACGGGAACCATGCCTGCATATTGGCGGGCGGGGTGATACAAAGCGGCGTAGATGTAGGCGTAACGGTGGCGGTGTTGGTAGTCTGCGGGGTCGGGGTGGAGCAGAGGCCCAGGGGATCGGGGATGCAGGTGGGTGTAACAGTCGGCGTGGCGGTGGCGCAGTTCTGACCCGCGATGCAAGTGGGTGTAACAGTTGGCGTGGCGGTAGCGCATATCCGGCCGGGAGTGCAAGTGGGCGTAGCGGTAGGGGTGGGCGTATTGCCCTTGCATTTGCCGTTGCTGCCCGCATGGAAGATTGTATCGAACTCGTTGGTTAGTAGGGCGCGATTGAACAACTCTATTTCGTCCAGTGAGCCACCGTCGAAGACGATCTCCTGGTGGCCGTTGATGTTGTAGATATTGCCCATCAGCATCGGGGCGATGCTGGTGATGCTGCCGGTGGGCAGGCCGCTGCTGTAGCTGCCCACGACTGCGCCATCCTGGTAGAGGGTAACGCCGGGGGTGCCGCGATGCACGATGTAGGCGGCGAAGTGCCAGAGGCCATCGTTCATCAGCGGGCCGCTGGTGGCTACGAAGGTGTTGGCGCTGCTGCCATCGCCGATCTCGATGTAGATGCGGCCATTGATTTGCCCGACTGCCCAGCCAGTAAGTGCCGGGCTGGTGTTGTCGCGCTTGTCAATGAAAACGCGCCGCCCGCCCTGGCCTGCCAGTTCGCGCACCCAGAAGTCAATGCTGAAGTCGCCGCTGCCAAAGTTGATGTTGGCGGCGTTGGGAACGGAAACGTAGCCAGATGAGCCGCCGAACCTGAGTCCGCCAGCCACCACGCCCGCAACCGGCATCGGGCCAAACCCACCAAGCCAGTTGCCGTTGCTACCACCCACAATGTCCTGCGAAATCGGCCCAGCCAATTCGTCGAGAGGATACCAGGCGGTCATGTTGGCGGGGGGCGTGACACAGCCAGGGGTAGCGGTGGGGGTGGGCGACGGCTGACTTATCGGTGTGTTGGTCGGACTCGGCGTATCAGTTGGCGTGTTAGTAGCGGTGTTGGTGGGATGTGGCGTGTTAGTAGCGGTGTCGGTGGGATGTGGCGTGTCCGTCGCCGTGTCGGTGGGCGTGTCGGTAACGCAGCCGGGCGGCACGGGACAGGTGGTCGGCGTGCTGGTCGGTGTATTACAGATTTGGCCTTGTGGACAGGTGGGGGTTGCGGTCGGCGTATTGGTGGCGCAGAGCTGGCCCAGTGGACAGGTGGGGGTCGGGCTGGGCTGCTGACCCTTGCACTTGCCCGCCTGACCCGCGCCATAGATGACAGTGAGTTCGGTGGGACTGAGCAGCCGATTGAATAGCTCAAGCTCGTCGAGCTGGCCGCGGTCGAAGGCTAGTTCCTGATGGCCGCTGATGTTGTAGATACTGCCCATCAGCATAGGGTCAACGCTGGTAATACTGCCGGCTGGTAGACCGGAGGTGTAGGTGCCAATTATTGCGCCATCGAGGTAGATGGCGACTCCGGGGGTGGCGCGGCGTACCATAAAGCCAGCGAAGTGCCAGTTGCCATCGTTGACCAGTGGCCCGCTGATAGCGGGGAAGATGTTGCTGGTTGCGCCATCGCCCATTTCGATGTAGAGGCGGCCATTGAGATGCCCGACCGCCCAGCCGGTCAGCGCGGGGCTGGTGTTGTCGCGCTTGTCAACAAAGACGCGCTGGCCGCCGATGCCGTTGACTTCGCGGAACCAGAAGTCAATGCTGAAGTCGCTGCTGCCGAAGTTGAGGTTCGCGGCATTGGGCGAGACGACGTAGCCACTCGACCCGGCAAACTGAATCGCGCCTGCGACCATGCCAGGAACAGGGGTGGGGCTGCCAATCCAGCTGCCGTTGGCGCCGCCCACGATGTCATGGGAGATAGGGCCAATCGTTTCGTCGAAGGGATACCATGCGGTCATGCTGGTGGGCGGGGTAACACAACTGGTGGGCTGCGCTTGCTGCGCTTGTTGCACGGCGGGTGTGGTTGCGGGCGCGATGTAGCTGGCGCTGGTTGGGCCAGCCATCGCCGCATAGGTGGATACCAGGAGCGCGAGGAGTATTGCCACGATGGGGAGTTTCTGCCTGATTGCCATGGTCTTTACACCATCCTTTCATATTACCGCCCTGCGACCTGTTCGCGGCGGGAGCGAACGAAAGATACCTTTGGCGGGGATTTGCTACCCGCCCCTGAGTTACGCAACAAGTGAGCTTCACTGCCCGCTTGTCACTTTGATTATAGAGCAGTGAGCGTTAGCATCTTGTAGTCTTTTGTAGTCTTTTGTAGTCTGATCTTGCCGCTTTGCGCCATCCATCCCCATCGCACGGAGCAATTAGAGGCGCTACTCCTGTACTATGTGGTTATAGCATAATTCGGAACCATCTTGTAGGTTTTTGTAGCCGATTTCCGCCGACCTGCTATTATTTGGATGGGTAATGAGAAAAGCCCTCTCCAATTATCTTGGAGAGGGCTGCTCATTATGCTACTGTTGTGGTTTATAGTGTATTGTTTGGCACCGCTTGGCCCCGGCTATTGACCAGGATCACGCCAGAGAAGGCAATCGCCCCGCCGATCAGCGATAGCGCGGTTGGCACCTCGCCTAGCCAGGCCCAGGCAATCAGGATTGACAGCACCGGGATGAGGTTGAGGTAGCTGGCCGCATTGGTGGCGGGCAAGCGGGAGAGTACATAGGTCCAGGCAACGTAGCCGAACGCAGCAGGGAAGATGCCGAGGTAGATACCAGAAAGCGTAGCGCCCAACGGAGCGGATGCTATCGCGCCGGGCAAGCCTGGGAGGAATACAAGCATGAACAGCGTGCCAGCCCAGATGGTATAACAGGTGAACTGAAGTGCGCTATAGCGAGTAAGGTAAGGCTTCTGGTAGACGAAGTAGGCGCTGGCGGCGAGGGCAGCTAGCAACACGAGCAGCACGCCAGGGTCGAACTGGATGCCACCGCCCTCACCCAGCGCAATCAGCACGATGCCCGCAAAGCTAACCGCTACACCAGCCCAGCCCAGGGCGCTGAGGCGTTCGCGCAGGAAGGCAAAGGCCAGCAGCGCGGTGAAGACTGGCTCGGAGTTGATCAGCAGGCTGGCCGCACCAGCGGTAACGCTAACCTCACCATAGTTGAGGGCAACGTGGTAGACGGTGATGCCGAGGAAGCCCGCGATGATGATAGCAGGTAGATCGCGTTTGGCTGGCAGGCGCATCCGCGTGGCGATCGCGTAAACTGCGAGGGCCAACGAAGCGACCAGGAAGCGCAACAACGCTAGATAGCCAGGCGCGTAACCCTGAAGCCCGGCGCGAATACCGGCAAAGGCCGACGACCAGAGCGCGAGGGTGACGAGTAGGGCAATCAGGGTGGGGGCATCTACTCTGGCTTTCAGTCGCTGCAAGTCTGCTCCTCATCCTGTTCGGCCTGGCGATAATTATTGACGTAGGGCTAGTTCTCCCCTCACCAAACCTTGCCCTAATGGGAGAGGCTTTTAGCTGCTCAGAACGCCAGCAACTCCACCAGCTTCTCATGCGCCTTGCGGGTAGTAGGCATCATTGCCTCGAACAGGCTGTCGTTGCAGGGAACGGGAACATCCTCGGCGGTCACGCGCCATACTGGGGCATCGAGGTAGCTGAACGCCTCGCCCACGATGACGGCGGCTAGCTCCGCGCCGAAGCCGCAGGTGCGATTGTCCTCATGCACGATTAGAGCCTTGCCGATGCGCTGCACCGCCGCCAGCACTGCCTCTTTGTCGTATGGCACGATGGTACGTAGGTCAAGTATCTCCACCTCCTGCCCGCTTTCAGCCAGGATGGCGGCTGCTTCGGCGGCGCGATGCACGCCGTCGCCCCAGGTGATGACAAGGGCATCGCGGCCAGGGCGGACCGTGGCTGCCTTACCGAAGGGCAATATATAATCGGGGCCGGGGTAGGGGCGGCGAGCAGTGGAGTGTTCGTAGAGGTAGCGATGTTCGAGGAACATCACCGGGTCGTCACCGCGCAAGGCGGTGCGTAGCAAACCAACCGCGTCGGCAGCGTTGCTGGGGTAGGCGATCTGCCAGCCGGGGAGGTGGGCGAACACCGCCTCGCCGCAGACCGCGTGCCAGGGATCGCCGCCCATGCGCTGGTAGCCGACCGGCATCCGCAGCACGATTGGGGCGCTAAAGTGGCCGTTAGTGCGCCAGCGCATGGTACCGGCATCGGTAATCTGCTCATGGGCAGGGTCAGCGTATTTGCGAAACTGGATCTCCGGCACGGGTCGCAATCCGTTCACCGCCATGCCTACGGCGCGTCCGACGATACCCTCCTCGTTCAGGCTGGTGTCGAAGGCCCGCTCCTCGCCAAAGCGGCCTTGCAAGCCATCAGTTACCCGATGCACCCCCCCGCTGCGGCCCACATCCTCGCCGAATACCAGGATAGTCTTGTCGCGCTCCATCTCCTCGGCGAGACACTGCCCGATCGCCGCTTGCAACGTGACCCGCTGCCCCTCGGTCTTTGGCTCAGTCTGCTTGATGGTTGCAGGTGATGCGAACACATGACGGGTTGCATCCTCTGGCTGCGGCTCACCGCCCTGCTCCCAGGCGGCCTCGGCGGCAACCTGCGCCTGCTCCCGCGCTGCCGCCTCGATCTCGCTAAGTTGGCTGGAGTTGACTGCGTATTCCTCGCTCAGATATTTGCCCAGCGCGGTCAGCGGGTCGCGGGCAAGGTCCTGCTCTAGCTCCTGCTTGCTCTTGTAGGGCTGGC
>JBBRMT010000113.1:0-14041 GCA_038230695.1 Chloroflexia bacterium | reverse complement strand
GGAAACCAATGCTGGCGCAGCCGGGCTGTGGATGTACGAGAACCTCGCCAACCCCAACTGGAACTGGGCGAGTAGCGCGAACCCGGCTCCGAACCAGACCCGCGATGGCATCATGCTGCAGAGCATCACCAACGCAGTAAGCGACCTGAAGGGGCGATATGGCGGCAACATCAGCGACTGGCAGTGGAACAAACTGCACACCATCACCTTCGCCCATCCGCTGGGCAGCGTCAAGCCGCTCAACCTCATCTTCAACCAGGGGCCGTATCCGGTGGGCGGCAATAACACCACCGTGAACGTCAGCCCCTTCGATACATGGACCGCGATTGACAAAGGCACTTATAACCAGGAAGCAATACCATCCTATCGCGCCGTCTATGATTTGACCAACTGGAACAACACCCACATCGTGATGCCGCTAGGCGAGTCGGGCGTGACCGGCACCAGCCACGTCAACGATCAGACTCCGCTCTGGCTGGATGGTGGCTATCTATCCTTCGCTTACGATCAGGCGGCGGTTGATGCGGTCAAGGATGGCACGCTGACGCTGACACCGTGAGTGGCAAAACCCCTCTCCCCTTGCGGGAGAGGCTGGGTGAGGGGTAATATTGAAGCACATCAAGGCAAATCGTAAGCTACATCATTGCAACTTCGCTAGCAAGGTAGCTGTAAAATGAATCCAGGCAACATCGTAAACTCACTACTTTGCCCCAATTGCCAGGCCAGCAACCTGCTGGATGCCCGCACCTGCAGCCACTGCAAGGCTTCGTTGGCGGTCGTTCGCGCCCAGTATTATCTTGATCTCGCCGATGCAGATGTCACCGCCACTCACTACGAGCAGGCCAGTAGCAATCTGACGCAGGCTGATGTTGAGATGATTGGCATAAATAGCGACGAGCGCAGGCAAAAGCTGCTCACCGCTCGCGCCTTTTGGCTGCAGGGTTTGATTTACTACCACAAAGGGCGGATTAGCGATTCTTGTACCGTACTGCAACTAGCGCTGCATAATCTGGAAGGGATAAGCGGCGGCGAAGGGTTGATGGCTAAAGTCTTGAATCGGCTGGGTAATGCCGCCCTCTACGAGCGCAATCCCGATGCTATTAGTTACTACCAGCGCAGCACTGAAGTTGCCAGAATGAGCGGTGATTATTCCACCGCAGCAATGGCGATGAGCAATCTTGGCCTGCTCTACACCATGGAGGGGCCGACCGAGCAGGCATTCGTCTGGCTGGAACGAGCAGTAGAGATGGCCGAGCGTAGTGGCGATATGACTCGGCTGGGCGGCACTTACCGTATGATTGCCAGCCTCTACGCCGAGGTGGGGCCATACAGCTATGCCCTTGCATACATTGCAAAGGCGCTTGCCCTCTGCGATCGGATCAGTGACACTACTGCGCTATGCCGCATTTATTACAATGCTGGTGAGGTGTATTTGTTCTACAACGACCTGGAGCAAGCCGAGCAATGGTTGCTTCAATCCGACGAACTTGCTACTCGCAGCGATTACAAGTTGCTGCATCGCAGCAACCTGATTACCTTGTCGGCTCTTATGCGTGCCAAGGGTGAGTATGACGCTGCTCTCAGCTATGCCAGCCGCGCCTACAATCAGCTAAACCTCGACCCCACCAGCCATAGTGAAGCAATCACCGAATTGGTGCTTTACAATATAGACATGGGTGCTTGGACCCACGCCAGCCGCTATATACAGCGACTTGAGGAACTGGGAGCTAGCATCAGCAACCAGGATAATCTTTATCGCGCTCGTACCCTGCTATATGCCGCCCAAGGACAATGGAATGAGGCGGAGCAAAGTTTTGCAGAAGCGAAGATACTTGCTCATCGCCAGCACAAGACATATAGGATTACTAACCTTCAGGAAGAGTACGCAGTGCGGCTGCTTGCCAGCATTGGCGCAAGGCACAATCCGATAATTCAGGCCCGCGCCCACGCGTTGCTTAACGAGGCTGCCACTACTTATCAGCAGATGGAGATGCCGCTGCGCTATGCCAGGATTGCCACTCTGCTGGGTGAAACACCGCCGCAGGACGCTGGCTAGCTACAAGAAACCGTGTGGTATAATGCTAGGGCAGAGGCGCACAGACGCACCCTGTCCATTTCTTTTCATGAGTGAGTATGCGCCATAACACTGAGGCTGATATAGAGGTTCGCATTCTGGCTAGTAGCGCGGAGATGGGCGTATTGTACGACCTTCGGGCCACCGTGCTACGCCCCAGCAGGCCAGAGGCGGAGAGCCACTATGCAGGCGATGATGCGCCCACCACTATACACCTGGGCGCGTTTGAACAGGGACATTGCATCGGCATCGCCTCGCTATATCAGGAAGAGGGCTTGCGCTTGCGCGGCTTGGCGGTAGCCCCCGCGTGGCAGGGATGTGGCATGGGTGCGGCGCTGCTAAACTACGCCCAGCAGCTAGCAGTCCAGATAGGGTTGCCACTGTGGTGCAACGCCCGAGACAGCGCGATGGGGTTTTACGCCAGGCAGGGTTGGCAGGTCGAGGGCGTAGGATTTGATTTGCCCAGTATTGGCCCGCATCATCGGATGCGCTGGCCGTAAGAGGAGAGCAACGATGCGTTACTACGCAAAGGTCGAGGGCAGCGATGAAGAGATCGAGCTTAACGTTGACGAGGATGGCAACGTTGGCAGCGACAACCATCAGGTTGACTTGCTGATGCTGGGCGCAGGTCACTACTCGCTGCTGCTCGATGGGCGCAGTTACGATCTGTACGCTGCAGCGGTCGCCGATGCGCCCGGTCATAGTAGCTACCAGATCAGGGTAGGCCAGCGACAGATGCGCGTCGAGGTGCAGAGCGAACGCGAACGGCGCATCCGCAAGGCCGCACCCGCCACCCATGCTAGCGGCGAGGTCAGCATCAAAGCGCCGATGCCGGGGCTAGTCACCACCGTAAGCGTAGCGCCCGGCCAGGAGGTGCAGGCCAACCAGCGCCTGCTATTGCTAGAAGCGATGAAGATGGAGAACGAAATCCGCGCCCCCAAAGCTGGCACAATCAAGATCGTGGCCGTGGCAACTGGCGACAAGGTGGAACAGGGACGGGTGATGGTGGTTATCGGATTAGTGTTTAGTGATTAGTGATGAATGTAGGGGCGGATTGCACTCGCCCACAGTGAGTGATGAATGTAGGGGCGGCCTACAGCAAAAAGCCTCTCCCATCAAGGGAGAGGTGTGGTGAGGGTGAATCTTGCAGCGCGCCAATGCTCATCGTAAACGCATAAACTTAATGGGGAGTTAGCAGAATGACTGCAGCCAAACAGGCAAACGGCAAACATCAGATTGCCGAGCGCAGCAAGCAACGCTGGCTTAACGGCGCTTACGCGAAGGCGCGGGGCAAGTCGCCGGAGCGGGCGGCCCGCTTCGAGACCCATTCGCAGATCGAGGTTGAGCCGCTGTACACGCCGGATGACCTTGAGGCGCAGGGCTTCGACTACGAGCGCGACCTGGGCTACCCTGGCGAGTTCCCTTACACTCGCGGGGTGCAGGCCACTATGTATCGCGGGCGGCTGTGGACGATGCGCCAGTACGCCGGTTTCGGCGATGCCAGCGAGAGCAACCGCCGCTATCGTTACCTGCTTGCCCAGGGACAGACCGGCCTCAGCGTTGCCTTCGACTTGCCAACCCAGATGGGCTATGACTCCGACTCGCCGATGGCCGACGGCGAGGTGGGCAAGGTGGGCGTGGCGATCAGTTCGCTCGACGATATGGAGAACCTGCTGCGCGACATTCCGCTGGACAAGGCCAGTACCTCGATGACCATCAACGCCACCGCCAGCGTGCTGCTGGCCCTCTACATCGCGGTGGCCCGCAAGCAGGGAGTGCCGGAGACTGCCCTGAATGGCACGGTGCAGAACGATATTCTGAAGGAGTACATGGCGCGTGGCACATATATCTACCCACCCACGCCCAGCCTGCGCCTGATTACCGACCTGATCGCCTACTGCCGCGACCATGTGCCACAGTGGAACACCATCAGCATCAGCGGCTACCACATCCGTGAAGCGGGCGCGACGGCGGTGCAGGAGGTGGCCTTCACCATCGCTGATGGCCTCGCCTACGTGCAGGCCGCCCTCGATGCGGGCCTTACAGTAGACGAATTCGCCCCTCGTCTGGCTTTTTTCTTCAACTCGCACAACGACTTCCTCGAAGAGGTTGCCAAGTTCCGCGCTGCCCGCCGCCTGTGGGCGCGGCTGATGCAGGAGCGTTTCCACCCGCAAGATCCGCGCAGCCTGATGCTCCGCTTCCATACCCAGACGGCAGGTAGCACCCTGACCGCGCAGCAGCCGCTCAACAACATCGTGCGTACCACGGTGCAGGCGATGGCCGCCGTGCTGGGTGGCACCCAGTCGCTGCACACTAACTCGATGGATGAAGCGCTGGCCCTGCCATCCGAGCTAGCCGCCCGCACCGCGCTACGCACCCAGCAGATCCTTGCTAACGAGAGCGGGGTTGCCAGCGCCATTGACCCGCTGGCTGGTTCCTACTATATCGAGAGTTTGACCGACGAGATCGAGAAGCAGGCCCGTGAGTATCTGGACAAGGTGGAGCAGCTAGGCGGCACGCTCAAGGCGCTGGAGGGCGGCTTCTTCCAGGCCGAGATTCAGGAGAGCGCCTACCGCTGGCAGCGCGAGGTGGAGAGCAAGCAGCGCATCATCGTGGGGGTCAACCAGTACGAGGTGGAGGAGCAGCCGGTCGCCGACTTGCTGCGGGTCAACGAGCGGGTGCAGCGCGAACAAATCGCCCGCCTGCAAGCCCTCCGCACCCGCCGCGACAACAGCCTTGTCGCCGAGCAACGCAACAAACTGCGCCGCGCCGCCGAAGGCCGCGACAACCTGATGCCCTACATCATCGCCTGCGTCGAGGCGCTGGTCACGCTGGGCGAAATCTGCGACACCTTGCGCGAGGTGTTCGGCGAGTATCGGGAGACGGTGTTTTAGACCCAGCAAAACCCCTCCCCCTTTGGGGAGGCTGGGTGAGGGAGTTGGCAATCAAAGCCAGAGAGACAAACAAGGAAGAAGAGGTAACGATGCAAGAGCCAGAAGTCAAACCCTACCGTTGGAACCGCGCTGCGCTGAAGCTGCTCGATGTGGGTAATCGGTTGCTATCGCGCATCAGCGGTGGGCGGCTGGGCAATCATCTATCAGGAATGCCGCTGCTGATGCTCACGACGATAGGGCGCAAGAGCGGCCAACCGCGCAATCATGCCATTAGCTTCTGGCGCGACGGTGGCAACCTCGTGATTATCGCTTCCAACGGCGGCGCAAACAAGCACCCCGATTGGTACTTCAATCTGAGCGCAAACCCGCAGGTCAAGGTAATCATCAAGGGCAAAGGCTATAAGATGACTGCCCGCGATGCCACCACCGAAGAGCGGGCGCGGGTATGGCCGCAGGCGGTGAAGGACTGGGGTGACTATGCCCGCTACGAAGCAGCGGTGCAAGGCGTGCGCGAGATACCAATTGTGGTGTTGGAGAAGATGTAGGTTAAAGGAGCTATAAGCGATATGTTGCCAGCAGATGATGAGAAGTGGACAATCTACGAGCCTCTGGATAATGTCAAAGCCTACCGCAGTGGCGATGAGCCGGACGAGTCCGAGCCGGTGCTGGTGGTGCGGATGGGTGAACACACCCTCAGCGCGTTGCTCTACCAGTACGCGGGCGATAAGCGCATTGGCGACGCGATTATGCAGCACAAGGCCGAGATTATCCGCTGGGCCGCCGACGGCCTCGACGAACGCCGCTACTACTGTATCGGCTTGATGGTCGAAGTCAGCCTCGCTGGCGATGTGCAGGCCGCCGAGGTCGCCTTCCGCCGCCGCACGGTTGGCATAGACGAAACGCTGGCGGCTTGAGGAGATAAATGGCTAACCAGGGTTGGGTGCCAAAGAAGGCGAATATTCAGGTGATGAACGCGCTACGCGAGGCCGGGCTGGACATCGAGATTATCCGCCACGACGCTGAAGCCCGCACCGCCGAGCAAGCCGCCGCCCTGATCGGCTGCGACCTGGCCCAGATTGCCAAGTCGCTGGTCTTCAGCGCAGGGGACGGGCTGGTGATGACACTAGTCTCCGGCGCGAATCGGGTGGATACCGCCAAGCTGGCCGCGCTGCTGGACCAGCCAATCAGCATGGCTAACGCCGAGGCGGTCAAGGCCGCGACTGGCTACGCCATCGGCGGGGTCGCGCCAGTCGGTCATCCCAGCCCGTTGCCAATCTACATGGACGAAGACCTGCTGCGTTACGAAACCATCTACCCTGCCGCTGGCACGCCCAACACTGCGTTTGCGATCGGCAGCCGCGACCTGCAGCGCATCAGCGGCGCGATTATTGCAGATGTGAAGGAGCAATTATATCCCCTCTCCCAACTGAAGGAGAGGGCAATAATATCCCCTCCCCCCGCCGGGGGAGAGGGTCAGGGAGAGGGTAATCAAACCATGCAAACCAAACTGGACAAGGAACGGGCGAAGCTAGCTAAAGACCGCCGCAAGGAGCAGGAGAAGCGGCTGAAGCAAGGCCCGAAGGTTTACGATGCCGCGAAGCATTTGAAGGTGCATCAGAGCGGTGGTCGGGCGGGCGCTAAGGAACTGGGGATGTTCGCGCCGTTGGGTCTGGTGCGTATTCTTGCCGCGCTAATTGCCGACCTGAAGCGCTACGGCACCTGGCCCTACGTCATCCTCGGCTACGTTGGCCTGCACGAGTATCAGCGGGTGCAGGAGCATAACGCCCGCCTCAAGCGGCGCGAGGAGTGGGAGAAGGCTACAAAGAAGTGATTAGTGATTAGTGATTGGTGATTAGTGATAAATTGTGCTAAGGAAGGATGTAGGGGGCTTCGGCTTTGATGCCTCGTACTCGGTGGAGGTTTCGATCCTCTGTGTATAGCTTTGCGTGAAGCGTCTTTGCACAAGCAGCAATTAGGGCATCAGCCACGCTCAGTTCATCGCCATGTAGGTACTGTTCACGCAGCATCGTCAGAGCGGTAGCCATGTCAATCTGGGTGGCATGATATACAACCCCGTGCCTCTTGATAAAGCCATCAAGCTCGTTAATCTCCTGCTTATTCCGACAGCCTCTGATTAGTTCCATCACAATCGGTGTTGGAAAAATCATCTTGCTGTCTTCCAGCGCCGAGTTCATCCACTTAATCACGCTGGGATTTCCGTGCCTGACTTGTATCAAGAGGTTAGTATCTACTATTATCAGCGCGGGCATTAGTTCTCCGAACGCTATGAGTTACGCAAGCGATGTGCAAACTCGTCGGTGTCGTCTATATCGGTGCGCTCTTTCCAAGCTCCTACAAACTCAGAAGCGAGGAAATCTTTGACACTCATGGTATCAAAGCCATCCTCACCAGGCTGTGGCTCGACAACCCTCACCTCTTGTAGCTTCATCTCTCTAACCCGCAGCTCCTCTGCTCCCGGCGGCAGCTTTGCCTCACCTGTGACTTCCACAAAGCAGTCCAGCGCCGCTTTGACTGTATCTGCTAGGCTCTGGTCAAAGAAGCAAGTAACATACAGCCTCTTCTCGATATAGACACGGCATGACCGCTGCGCCAGGTTGATGCTCCTCAGGCGGCCTCGGGTAGTATATTGGAATGTAAGTTCACCTGAACTGATGCTCGCCTCATCACTAAGACGGTGGGCCAGCTTGCGGCGGGCCTGACGCTCGGCAGCCGTAAGCAGGTAAGCCGCTATATCCTGGTTGCCCCTGGCCTCATCAATCAGGTTGCGTACCTCATCAGATACTTCAATAGTGATGGTAGTCATTGCCGACCCTTCATCTCTGGAAAATTGCTTAAGCGCCGCTTATAGCATAGCGGCTTGACACTTCAGCGCTCGTCTCTTCACATTCATATTGTACCATATCTGTCTACTAGGCTGCCAAACTCATAACTCATAACTCATAACTCATAACTCATAACTCATAACTCATAACTCATAACTCCCCAGAGGCGGCAGGGTTGTGGCCCTTGAACAGCGAGTAGAGCAGCCACATCGAGGGCAGCAGCACCACTGCGCCGATGGCGAGGGCAATCAGTATCGCTCCGATGATTGCATTGGCTGAGGCCGAGTTGTCAATCGTGATGTCGGGGTAGAGCAGATAGGGAGACTGCGCCAGCGCCCAGCCGCCGATGATCAGCGCAACCTGAGCGATGCCCGCAATGCGGGCTACCTGATAGCGGCGCTGCCATACTGCGATTACTGCGACTGCGCCGATGATTACCGCTGCTGGCACAAGGGCCAGACCGAAGCCGCTGGTCAGCCCCGCCCAGATACGCGGCGCGGCGCTGGCGGAGAATGGCAGCGCGATAGTGGCGAGGATGACCGAGGCCAACCAAGCACCAATCGCCCGCTTACGAAAGTCCTCCTGCAACTCCCCCTTTGTTTCCAGCGTCAGGTAAATCGCCGCCAGAAACGCGCAGATCGCCAACGCCAGTAGGCCCAGCAGCAACGGGTAAGGGGCAAGCCAGGCCAGATAGTCGTTGACCGCGCCGCTTTTGGGGTCAACGCGGATGTTGCCGCTAACGATTGCCCCGAAGCAGCTACCCAGCAACACTGGAGTGATGATGCTGGCCGCGCTGAAGACGATGCCCCAGATGCTGACCTCACCAGTCGCCTGCCTGCCGTGGGCGCGGAAAACGAACGCCGACCCGCGCAGCATGATGCCGACCAGCGCAATGCTGAGTGGCACGTTTAGCGCGGTGAACAGCGCGGCGAAGGCGGGCGCAAAGCAGACGAACAGCAGCACGATCACAATGATCAGCCAGACATGGTTGGCCTCCCATACCGGCCCCATCGCCTCAGCCACCGCACGGCGCTGCTGCTTTGCCCGCGGGCCATTCGCCAGCGCGTCCCACACTCCGCCGCCAAAGTCGGCCCCGCCCAGCACTGCGTAGATAATCAGCGAGATAACGATCACCCCGGCTGCAAGATAGTTAAGTGGTGGCAAGGCTGCTGCCCTCCTTCTGTGCGGATTGTTCGCCCGCCATCTGGCGTAGGAACCAGATGACCATCGCGGCCAGCAGCAGATAGAGCGCGACGAAGGTGGCAAGGTAGACGACTAGCCCTGGCGCGGTAGTCACTGCGTCGGCGGTACGCATCGTGTTATAGATGATGAACGGCTGACGACCCAACTCGGTCACTACCCAGCCCGCCTCGATAGCGAGGAAGCCGAATGGCCCGCTAATCAGGATGGCTCGCAGCAGCCACTTGTTGTTCGGCGCTCGTCGTTTGCGCCCGGCGTAGATAACGCTGGCAAGCGCAACCAGCAGCAGCAACGTGCCGCTACCTACCATAATCTGGAAGGCGGGGTGGATAATCTCTGTGGCGGGTCGTAGCGCAACCGGCACATCGTTCAGCCCCTTGACTACTGCAGTAGTGTCGCCGAAGCCCAGCCAACTGAGCAACCCCGGTATCTCGATGTCGAAGTTGACCTTGCCGGTGCTGGGGTCAGGGATACCGCCGATACGCAACGGCGCGTTCGCCTGGGTCTGGAACTGGCCCTCCATCGCCGCAAACTTGGTGTTCTGGTTCTCGGCCAGGAAGCGGGCATTGGCATCGCCGCTGATGAACTGGGCCGGAGCGGTGATTACTATCAGGGTGAGGCAAATCGCCAGCGCCTTGCGGTGGTAGTCGTCGCGCCTGCCCTGCAACATCCCCCAGGCGTATACTGCAGCGGTGGCAACAGCGGTGGCAAGGTAAGCGGCGATGGTCATGTGGATGACCTCCACGCCCCAGGCGCGGTTGAACATCGCGGCGATGGGGTCAACGTTGGTCACTACGCCGCTCTGCGGGTCGTAGTTGAAACCAGCGGGGCTGTTCATCCAGGCGTTTACCATCACGATGAAGCCGCCGGAAATCGGCCCAGCAATGGCGATCGGCAGACCCGCCAGCCAGTGGGCGCGAGGTGACAGCTTGTCCCAGCCATAGAGGTAGATGCCGATGAAGATGGCCTCGATGAAGAAGGCGAAACCCTCCAACCCAAAGGGCAGGCCAATCACCCCGCCCGCCACCTTCATGAAGCCGGGCCAGAGCAATCCGAACTCGAACGACAGCGCAGTGCCACTCACTGCGCCGATGGCGAACAGGATGGCCGCGGCCTTCGCCCACTTGCGGGCAAGCTCGTAGTAAGCCTGATTTTTGGTGCGTAGCCATTGCCCCTCGGCAATCACCATCAGCAGCGGCAGAGCAACGCCGATTGACGAAAATATGATATGGAAAGCCAGCGATATCGCGGTTAGCGCCCTTGCAGCAACAACGTCAGTCATAGCAAACCCCCTATCTGATAACGCCTATAACAGCAACACTTCGTGATAAATTATACAAAGTGAATTAGGGTTATGTCTACACTTACCGCATTGACGTTGCATAAAAACGGACATGAGGAGAGGATTCTTTACTATGAACCGATGGGGAAAGTCGTGCCGTCAGGCGTAGATGCAGGTTGAATAAGCGTTTTTTTCGGAGAGATGCTAAGTTGAAGCGCGAGTATGGATAGCGCAATTAGCACGGTGAAGCCCGCCCCCGCCCACACGCCCCAGCCAGTGAGTAGCTGGCCCTGGATGAAAGGTAGCACCGCGCCGCCAAACATCCCGCCCAGCACCGCCAGACTGGATACCAACGCCGCCCAGTTGGTGCGGTAAGCGGCTGCCTGGGCGAACGAGGTGGGGAAGATTGGGGCGCAGCCTACCCCAACAATCACCGCGCCAACAAAGATAAGCAGCTGGTTAGCATTAAAGGCAGCCACGATCAGGCCACCGACCGCCGCCAGCCATGCGCCGCCCATAATCAACCAGCGGCCCGGCACAAAGCTGGCAACCGCCGCCGCCACCAGCCGCCCCAGGGTGAAAGAAAGCCAGAAGGCTGTTGCCAGCAGCGCCGCAGTTTGCAAGTCGAGATGGGTGCCGATGATGGCGAAGTTGACCGCCCAGCCACCGAAGCCCACTTCCATACCGACATATAGAAAGAAGGTGAGCATCAAGGCCAGCACATAGCGGTCACGCAACACTGCGCCGAGGGTCGGAGCAGTTGCCGCGTCGCTATGGTGATGCAGTGTGGGGAGTGGCAGCAAAGCGAAGGCCAGCGCGGTTAGCAGGATTAGCCCGCTCAAGCCCAGCAGCATTGCTTCAAGATGGCCGGGAACGCCTGCTGCCGCCCGCACCAGCAGTGGCGAGGTAAGCGCCCCCACGCCGAAGAAGACGTTTACCAGGTTCAGCATCGCGCTCTGCCGTGTCGGATATATATCAGCCGCCAGCAGGTTGAGGATCACATCCATACCGCCAAGACCCAACCCCATGCTCAGGGTAGCTACCAGCGCCAAGCCCAACCCCGGCGTAAAGGCCATCCCCACCAGGCCCAGGGCGATTAGCGCCAGGCTGATAATGAGGGTGAGGCGGATGCCCATACGCCGTATCAACCAGCTTGATGAGGCGATGCTTATGCACGAGCCGAAAAAGATTGTGGTAAACAGAATGCCGCCATCGCCCAGCGACACGCCCCATTTGGCGGTGAGGTAATTCAGGGCCGGGCCGACGAAAGTCTCGCCGATGCCAATGGCGATGAAGGCAACCATGATTACCGCGCTCAAAACTATCTTGCCCATGCTGCTAATGCCAGTATAAACCAAGTTCTCTCCCTTGAGCCTACCAGTAATGCTCCTTGTGCTGGCGATAGAAGTCTATGGTGCGGCGCAATCCATCGTCCAGCTTGACTGCAGGGTGCCAGCCGAGGTCGCGCTTGGCCTTGTCGCAGTCGGCGACAAAATCGCCAGTCTCAATCGCCTTGCGCTCGTCGGGCCATGGGACGCTGACTAGCTCCGCGCCAGTAGCGGCCAGCATCGCCACTTTTTCGATCAGGCTGGCAAAGCTCATCTGCTCGCTCTGGTCGCTGCCCAGGTTGTAGGCTTCGCCATTGGCCTTGTCGGTAGCGGCGGCGCGGAGGAAGGCATCGGTCACGTCGTCAACATAGTTGTAATCACGCAACTGCTGGCCGGTGCCGTAGACGGTCAGTGGCCTGGCATCGAGCGCGAGGCGGATGAACCAGTTGAGGATACCGTAGCGGGCGTGCTTCATCTGGTGGCGTGCGCCGTAGGTATTGCTGATGCGTAGGCTGGTGGCCCACAGGCCGTGGGCGTGGTGGTAGATCATGTGATACTGCTCGGCGGCGTGCTTGTTCGCGCCGTATATGTCCACCGGGTATGTTGCATCGGTCTCCCGCACAGGGATGCGAACGGGCTTGCCATACTGGGCGCGAGAACCTGCGTAGACAACACGGGCTTCAGGCGCGTGCTGGCGTACCGCTTCGAGGAAGATGAGGTTGCCGCGACAGTTGATGTCGGCATCGAGCAGCGGGTCGGTCATGCTGTCGAGGTGGCTAGTCTGGTTGCCGATGTGGAAGATAACCTCCTGCCCCTGCACCAGATGGGCCATCGCGCCCGCATCTCGGATGTCGGCGATGTTAACCGTAACCTTGTCCTTCACCGACTCGACATTGTAGAGGTTGCCGCCATAGAGAGGCAGCATTGCGTCCACCAACAGCAGCTTGGCCCCCAGTTCAACCAGGCGTATCGCCAGGTTGCTACCGAGGAAGCCGAGGCCGCCAGTAATCATCACCTGCCGTCCATTATAGTAATCAAGATAATTGTCCCCTGCCATTGCTCCTCCTTATGCCAATTGCGTACCGCTCCACGCCATTTTCGTAGGGGCGAGGCGTTGTTCGCCCTGGCAGCGCAAAAATGCGAATAAATTGCCGTAGCTATAGTAACCGCGAGAGGTTACGATTGTCAAGGTTGGGCCTTATCATCCCAGGGCGATTGAAAAGTCGCAGCGGCGGGCTTTGCTAAAGTAAAACCTTCCTTGTATTATTGGTGCGGCTAATAAACACACCAGAAAGGAAGGTCTTACCCGTGAATTATACCACCTCTACCCTCGATTTCACCCTGCCCACCACCGCTTTTACTTTTGACCCGCTCTCACTCTATGCGCTGCTATGTCAACTCCCTGACCGGCGCGGGCTACGCGGCAGGCGTTATGTCAAACTCGCGCCTATGCTGCTCATTTATGTGCTTGCCAAGCTCTGCGATGCTGACCACCCCAGCCAAATCGCTGACTGGGCTAAGTATCGTGCGCCAGAGCTTATCGCCGCGCTGAAGCTGACTTACCCCAAGATGCCGCACCCCACCACCTGGCGCTTCTGGCTGCAGAAGGCGGTCGATGCGGCCCTGTTCAGCCAAATGGTTAGCCAGTTTTTCGCCAATGCGTTGCTGCCTGAACCCAGCCATGAGCGGGCCAGCCTGGTTGTGGCGATTGACGGCAAGGTGATGCGCCATGCCATCCCCGCTGACCGCACTAGCGCCTTGCACTTGCTCGCTGCTTATGTGCCGCAGTACGGCTGCGTCCTGGCGCAGATTGAAGTTGAAAGCAAGCAGAACGAAATCTCGGCTACGCCTAAGTTGCTAAAGCTACTTGACCTACGCGGCATGATTATTACTGGTGATGCAATGTTCACGCAGCGCCACCTTGCCACAAAGATTGTGGAGGCTGGCGGCGATTATTTGTTCATCGTCAAGGGCAACCAGCCACAGTTGCGCTCAGATATTGAGTTCCTGTTTGCCCAAGAAGAACAGGACTACCATGCGGGGGCAGGCGCTAACGACTTCGAGCGTGATGTTAGGGTGGACAAAGTCAGCGGGCGGCTGGAAGAGCGCATCATTACCAGCAGCACGATGCTCAACGCCTACGCGCCATTCCCGCACTTGGGGCAGGTGTTCAGGGTAGAGCGGGAGGTACGTCTGGCTGATGGCCGAGTACGGCGGGAGGTGGGTTATGGCCTGACCAGTTTGCCACGCACGGTGGCAGATGCGGGACGTTTGCAGAGGTTGGTGCGCGAACACTGGGGCATAGAGAACGGCTTGCACTACCGGCGCGACTGTAGCTTGCGTGAAGATGATTGCATCAATGGCTCGGCTAATGCAGGCGAACTGATTGCGGCAATAAACAATCTGGTGGTGGGGCTGTG
>JBBRMT010000112.1:0-14086 GCA_038230695.1 Chloroflexia bacterium | reverse complement strand
TGCCGCATACAACGCGCACGGCTTCAAGGAGCCGCTGGGCAGCTACAGCGCCAATGCTTACGATGCCACCAACATCATCATCGCCGCCATCAAGAAGGCCGGAGCCAACTGGAGCAGCGATGTCAACGCCAACCGCGAAGCGGTACGCGCCAACATTGCCAACACCCAGAACTACCACGGCGCGATTGGTCTGACCAGCTTCGATGCCAACGGTGACACCACCAACAAGATTATCAGCATCAACGAAGTAGTCAACAATGCCTGGACTGTCGTGGATCAGGCCCGCTTCGGCGGCCAATAAGCAGCTACGGCAAGCTGGCCGTAAGCAGCTTGCAGCGCAGGAGGGGCAGCGGTAAAACCGCCGCCCTTCCTGCTATATAAATCCAGATGGAGAGCTAGCGATGGAATTGCTTATTCAACAACTGCTCAATGGCCTGGTCAAGGGTTCAATCTACGCTCTGATTGCACTGGGCTATACGATGGTCTACGGTATCGTCGAGCTTATCAACTTTGCCCATGGTGACATTTTCATGCTAGGCAGTTTCATCGCCCTTGCAGTGCTGGGCGCGTTCGGGGTGATACTCGACCCCAAAACCAATCCATCGGGCTGGGTACAGGGTGGGGTCATGCCAACCATACTTATCATTGCGCTTACCCTGATCATCGCCATGCTGCTAACCGGCATTATCGGGGTGCTGGTCGAACGCATCGCCTACCGCCCACTACGCAACGCCCCCAAACTTGCTCCGCTTATCTCGGCAATCGGCATGAGCTTTATCTTGCAGAACATTGGTCAAATCTGGCACGGTCCTTCGGCGATCGGCTTTCCCGAAGTCTTCCCCTATGGCAACATCAATATAACCAGTAACATCAGCATCGGCTGGAAAGACATCTTTGTAATAGTTGTCTGCGTAAGCCTGATGGTCATCCTCCAGACGTTTGTGCAACGTACCAAACTGGGCAAGGCAATGCGGGCCACCGCCCAGGATTACGATACCTCGAAGTTGATGGGCATCAACGTGAATATGACGATTACGTTGACCTTCTTTATCGGCGCGTTGCTGGCGGGCGCGGCGGGATTGGTCTACGGTATGTCTATTCACTCCTCGCAATTTACGGTTGGCTACCAGGCGGGCCTGAAGGCATTTACCGCCGCCGTTTTGGGCGGTATCGGCAACATACCAGGGGCAATGCTGGGTGGCTTCCTCATCGGCATCATCGAGGCGTTGAGCGATCAGTACGTCTCTACCGCCTGGACTCCGGTGGTAGTGTTCGGCATCCTGATTTTGATTTTGACCTTGCGACCATCGGGGCTGCTCGGCCAGCAAGTGCCGGAGCGGGCGTAGCGCAGAGGGAGCCAGATTCATGCAAAAAGCAATTCAGCCATCCACCAAAACCCGGCTCGCAAGGGCCACCGAGCAACGCTTCACCCGCACCTCACTGATAGTGATGGGGGTTGTGCTACTGTTCCTGTTCCTCCTGCCGTTTGTCTACAACAAAGCCAACCTCAAGGCATGGGGGATTGACCCCTTCTTTGGCGTGCAGCCACCCGCCTTGATCGGTCAGTTGGCGGACACCGCGCAGTATGTGGTACTCGCCCTCGGCCTCAACATCGTGGTCGGCCTCGCCGGGCTACTCGACCTTGGCTATGCTGCCTTCTTCGCTATTGGCTCTTACGCCTACGCCTTCCTTGCCTCACCACAACTCAGCAACATTACCGGCGGCAAGATTGACATCCACCTACCCTTCTGGGTCGCCATCTTTATCGCCGCGCTCGTCTCCGCCATCTTTGGCGCATTGCTCGGCGCACCCACCTTGCGACTACGGGGCGACTACCTGGCAATCGTAACCCTGGGCTTTGGCGAAATTGTGCCAGCGGTGTTCCTCAACCTGAATAATGTACCGCTTACCCGCGGACTGACCGGCGGCCCCGACGGAGTAAGCGGTATAGACTCGCCCGCGATTGCTACCCTCGGCGCTGGCACTAGCGTCTGCTCTAACTTGCATATGGTGGCGAAAGGCAGTACCGGCGGCTGCGCCTTCTTCTCCAACTTCCCCGAACCATACTATTATCTGTTTATCGTGATTGTGGTCATCCTCATCTTTGCGGTGACTAATCTGCGTAGCTCACGGTTGGGACGGGCGTGGATGGCAATCCGCGAGGATGAAATTGCTGCCGCCGCGATGGGCATTGATACGGTCAAAACCAAGCTGCTGGCCTTTGCCTCCGGCGCGGCCCTGGCAGGCGTGGCTGGCGCGATGTTCGCCTCCAAGCTAAACCTGGTCAGCCCCAGCAGCTTCAGTTTCAACGTTTCGGTGTTCGTCCTCTGCATGATTATCCTGGGCGGCATCGGCAACATCTATGGGGTAATTGTTGGGGCAATCATTCTGCAGCTTACCCAGTCGGTCTTCCTCACCAACCTGCCCACCCAGTTGCACCAGTTGGGGGCGCAGATACATAACGACTTCCTGATAAACACTGACTGGTCGGGCCTCAAGTTCCTCATATATGGGGTCATTCTGGTGGTGCTGATGATCGTGCGGCCCGAGGGGTTGATCCCCAGCGCCCGCCGCAAAGCCGAGTTGCGCGGCGAAACCAGCGAACCGGCAGCCAATGTCGCTGGCGCGGGCGCGTCGCGCAACGATGAGGCGGAGCGGGCCAACCCGATTGCTACAGCCGAGCGCGAGAACCTCTACGATGTGCGCGACGAGGATGAGTCGCACATCTCGGATGTGGATAAAATCTAGGGTTTGTCCATGCGGGGCGAACAACGGTTCACCCCTACAAACAATAGAAGTGGTTTAACTACTGGAGGGACGGAATGGCGCTCCTGGAAGCAAGCAAGGTACTGAAGCAGTTTGGCGGCCTCACCGCAGTCAACAAGGTGGATTTCGACATCCCCCAGAACTCAATCGTCAGCCTGATCGGGCCAAACGGCGCGGGTAAAACCACCCTGTTCAACATCATCACCGGCCTGTACAAGCCGACGGGCGGCAGCATTGTCTTCGACGGCATGAACGTGACTGGCGCAGCGCCTAACCGCATCACCGAACTGGGCGTAGCCCGCACCTTCCAAAACATCCGCCTGTTTGCCAACATGACCGCGCTGGAGAACGTAATGGTAGGGGCGCACAGCCGAATGAAGGCGGGGCTGTTCGGCGCAGTCTTCCGCACCCCTGGCACGGTGGATGAGGAGCAACGCATGGCCGATCGGGGCATCGAGTTGCTGGAGTTCGTGGGCTTGCACGGCAAGGAGGACGAGTACGCCAAGAACCTGCCCTATGGCGACCAGCGCCGCCTGGAGATTGCCCGCGCCCTCGCCAGCAATCCCAAGCTGCTGCTGCTCGATGAGCCAACTGCGGGCATGAACCCAAACGAAACCCGCGAAATGACTGGCTTCATCGGGCGACTACGCAGCGAACGCGGTGTTTCCATCCTGCTTATTGAACACGACATGAAGGTGGTTATGGGCATCTCCGATCGCGTATCGGTGCTGGACTACGGCGTGAAGATCGCTGAAGGCACCCCCGACGAAATCCGCAGCAACCCGCGCGTCATCGAAGCCTACCTGGGCAAAGGCAGCGGCAGCCCGATTAAGCAAGACCCCACCCAGGTATAAGCGCTGCGTGCTGCGTGGCAAAAAGCCCCCAGTGGGGGTTTGAGGGAGATAACTCGCCACACCATCAGGCTGACAGCAACCTTGAACCTGTAACTTTCAACTTTCAACTTTCAACTTCCTAAAAAGGGAACGCATATGCAGGCAACTACACCAGTTAACGAACCGCTCAAACAGGAAATCATTAGCCAGCAGCAGGGCGAACCGATGCTGGAAGTGCGCGGCATCGAAACCTACTATGGCAACATTCGGGCGTTGGCGGGCATCTCGCTGAAGATATTCAACGGCGAAGTTGTCACCCTGATCGGGGCGAATGGCGCGGGCAAAACCACCACGCTACGCACTATCTCCGGCATCACCCCACCGCGACGCGGCACCATCATGCTGAACGGGCAGCGCATTGACAACGTCCCACCGGAGCAAATCGTGCGCCGTGGTATGTCGCACTCGCCGGAGGGCCGCCGCATCTTCAGCCGCATGAGCGTGCAGGAAAATCTGGAGATGGGTGCATTCGCCCGTAACGACCGCGCTGCAATTGCCGAAGATATGGAGCGGGTGCTGAGTCTTTTCCCCCGCCTGCGGGAGCGGCTGCAGCAAAAGGGTGGCCTGCTATCGGGCGGTGAGCAGCAGATGCTGGCAATTGGCCGCGCCCTGATGAGCCGCCCCAAGCTGTTGCTGCTCGACGAGCCGAGCATGGGGTTGTCGCCCATCCTGATCGAAACTATCTTCCAAATTGTGCAGGACATCAACAAGCAGGGAACCACTATCCTGCTGGTAGAGCAGAACGCTTTGCAGGCTCTCAGCGTTTCGCATCGAGGCTACGTTATGCAAACCGGCCAGATTGTCCTCGAAGATACCGGCGCGAATCTGCTAAAGAGCGAGATGGTGCGGAAGGCGTACCTGGGCGAAGAGTAGTTTTGTGCTGTGAGGCAGGGCGAACAACGGTTCACCCCTACAAATCATAACGGAATACCAGCCAGCGCAATTATGCGCTGGCTGGTCGTTTGTCAACGATTGCGCCGCATTGGTGGAAAAACCTCTTGCCATGATAGAACAAACGCGCTATAATTATGTCTAGTCCAAGAACCTGATTAGAACTAACCAGAACTTTAAGCCGAACTGAGAATCTGACCATGAATACTGCCCCGCCGCTGGCCGAAGTTGCGGTCAACCAGGCGTTGCGCCCCGCCGATAGCCGACGGCTGCTGCCCGTCGCCAATGCGCCAACGCCGCCACCAGCTGATTTGCTCGCTACCTTTCACTATCGCATCCCCGCCGACCTGGGCCTCAGCGTCGGCCACCATGTGTGGGTGGACTTCAACCACCGCTTCCTACAAGGTATCGTGGTCGGCCTCGACGATGTTGCGCCGGTTGCTGAGGAGCGGCTCAAACCAGTGGGTGGTCTGCTCCATCCTCAGCCTATGCTTACCACCGAGCAGATTGGCCTGGCCCGCTGGATTAGCGAACACTACCACTGCGCCCTATACGACGCGCTCAACCTGATGCTACCCCGTGGCTTCGAGCAAAAGCTGCGAACCGTCGTTACCCTAACCGCCCGTGGCAAAGTTACCCGATCCGATATGCGGCTGGTTGGCCCCGCGCAACGTACCATCCTCGACCTGCTCAAGCTACACGGCGAACTGACCCTGCCCGAACTTGCCGCCCACTACCGCGACTCGCGGGGGGTAAGCGGCGAGGATGGCTCTGCGGAGCGGGTGCGCGAGATTATCAGCCAACTGGCGGCCCGCGAACTGGTCGAACTGACGGCGCGGCTGGATAGCGCCAGCGTAAGACCTAAGCAGGCTCGCTATGTACGCCTGCTCGATGACTATCCCGAAGTCAAGCTAACCGGCAACCAGCAGCGTACCGTCGCGGCGCTGAAGGCGCTACGCGATGCCGACGGCTGGGCGATTGCGGGCGAGGTGCAGAAGCGGGCTACAGTTTCGATTGCCGTGCTGCACGCGCTGGCGAAAAAGGGCATAATCGAAACCAGCGAAAGGCCCATCCGCCGCGACCCACTCACCCGCACCGCAACTGCCACCCTGCGCGAGTTTCTGACCGCCAGCGGCGCGGCCACTCCGCCCCCGCTTACCGCCTCGCAAGCTGTTGCGCTACGTCGCGTGCTTGACTGTCTCGATGGCCGAGCAAACGCCCCGGGCCAGACCCTGCTGCTGCACGGTGTAACCAGCAGCGGCAAGACCGAGGTGTACCTGCAAGCGATTGACCATGTATTGGCAAACGGCGGGCAGGCTATCGTGCTGGTGCCGGAGATTTCGCTGACCCCTCAGACGGTGGGCCGCTTTGCCGCTCGCTTCCCTGGTCGCCTGGCAGTGCTGCACAGTGGCCTCAGCGACGGTGAGCGTCACGACGAATGGCAGCGCATCGCGGGCGGTGAGGCCGACATCGTGGTGGGCGCACGGTCGGCAGTGTTTGCGCCGCTGCCTCGCTTGCAGCTAATCGTGATTGACGAAGAACACGAGGGTTCGTATAAGCAGGCCGATGGAGTACGCTATAACGCCCGCGCCGTGGCGGTTAAGCGGGCCGCGTTGCTCGGCCCCCGCGCCCTGGCGCTGCTGGGCAGCGCCACGCCCGATGTGGAGAGCTATCAAAGGGCCATGACCGCGCAGTATGGCTTGCTGGAGATGCCGGAGCGGGTGGGCGACTTTGCCATGCCGCCGGTGCAGGTGGTGGATATGCGGGCCGAGTTGCGCTCCGGCAACGCCAGTATGTTCAGCCGCGCCATGCAGGAGGGGCTAGCCCACACATTGGCTACAGGCAAGCAAGCGATCTTGTTCCTCAATCGGCGTGGCACGGCTACCTTCGTGATGTGCCGTGAGTGCGGCTACGTGGTAATCTGCCCGGCCTGCGAGATCCCCATGGCCTATCACGGAGACGAGGGAGTGATGCTCTGCCACCGTTGCGACCGGCGCACCTACCCACCGACAAGCTGCCCCAAGTGCCAGAGCCGTAAGATTAAGCACTTTGGCGCAGGGACGCAGAAGGTGGTGGAGGAGGTCAGCCAGCTATTCCCCGCCGCCCGCGTAATGCGCTGGGATCGCGATGCCACAACTGCCCGCGCTGCCCATGACGAAATCCTCGGTCGCTTCGTGCGTGGCGATGCTGATGTGATGGTCGGCACCCAGATGATCGCAAAGGGGTTGGACATCCCCTCGGTGACGATGGTGGGAGTGGTCAGCGCCGACACCGCGCTCTATCTGCCCGACTTCCGCGCTGGCGAGCGTACCTTCCAGTTGCTCACCCAGGTGGCGGGGCGGGCGGGACGGCGCGGCGATCCGGCCACTGTCATCTTCCAAACCTACACGCCAGAGCATTACGCTATCGCCGCCGCCAGCGCCCATGACTACGCCAGCTTTTACCGCCAGGAGATCTTCTTCCGCCAGGACAAGCGTTACCCACCCTTTGCCGAACTGATCAGCTTCGTCTACACCTCCAGTGAGGAGGCCGCCTGCAAGCTGGAGGCGGAGCGTTTCGCCCGCGTCCTCAAACACGGCCTGGAACGCGCCCGCATTGCCAACGCCGACCTGATCGGCCCGGCCCCCGCCTTCGTGCGTAAGGATAACGGCCGCTACCGCTGGCAGATCATCGTGCGTGGCCTCGGCCTCAGCCCGCTGCTGCGCGAGATCGTCGCACCCCACGGTTGGTCAGTTGACGTTGACCCCGGCAGTGTGCTGTAGAAGGTATTAGGTAGATTGCCACAAACGAGATAAGCAATCTTTGGTATAATTGCTTGCCCAGGGCCATAATGCTGACTACGCTAATCCGTTTATCGGCTGTAACAATCCGTTGGCTATAGGCTGCGCTACAAATCATAATAATGAGGAACTATCCAAAAATATGGCGATCATGAAGATAATCCAGGACGGTGATGCCCGCCTGGCACAGAAGTCCAGTAAGGTGAGCGTGTTCGATGGCCGGCTACGCAAGCTGGTTGACGATATGTATGAGACAATGTACCACGCCAACGGTGTTGGGCTAGCCGGGGTGCAAGTAGGGGTGATGCAGCGCATCATCGTGGTAGACGTGCCGCCGAACAAGGAAGAGGGCGAGAAGGGGCTGCGGATTGCCCTATGCAACCCGGAGATTATCAAGATGGATGGCAGCGAGACTACCCCTGAAGGCTGTCTCAGCGTGCTGGGCTGGGTTGGCGATGTCGAACGCGCCCTCAACGTGGTAGTCAAGGGCATGGCATTGGACGAGAAGAGCGGCAAGTGGAAGGAGGTGCGGGTGAAGGCGCATGGCTTCGCCGCCCGTGCCTTCCAGCACGAGTGCGACCACCTCAACGGCACCCTCTATACTAGCCGCGTTACCGACATTACCACTCTGCACAAGGTGGAGCGCGACCCGGAGCGTGAGGAAGAGATAAAACAGGAGCTAGCCGCCCTGCGCGAGACCGCCAACAAGGGCGCGGCAGGGGATACCGGGGTTTAGACCTCAGGGTTGAACACCCAAAATGCTACTGATCAGGGTGAGGAACTCTGCACGGGCAGTGTCATCTGTGGTTATTTGAGCAAGATCGTAGCGGAAGTGGAACGCAGGATCGCTTGCCATTCTGCTCTCCACTTCGGCAGTGATGCAGCTTGCGATGAATACAGGCATAACATTGGGGTTGCGCCTAATAGCTTCATCAAACGACTTCTTTGCTGCGCCGTAACGCTCCAGCGCCCCTGCAGTATCCTTACCACCCTTGATTTCCACTGCACCAACCAGGTTGCCATCCTTATCCAGTAGCGACACATCAGGCTCACTGCTAAACAACACCGCCGCTCCGTTGCTCAGACGTACGCTGTATACGTAAGCCAGCACGCTGGCGACATCCAGACTATTGTTAAATGGCAGGGTTGCACCTCTTCGATCCACAAAGGCGACTACCAACCCAGCATCTATCAGACTACTCACAATCAAGCGGCGAATCACCGCTTCAGCCTCAGCCCCAATCGCATTGTTCCAACCACCCTGAATCTGCGCCCCGGCTGAAGCGTATAGCAGTGCAGCCAAATCCTCTGCCGAGAAGCTGGTGGCACTATCTATAATCAGGCTGATATGCTGATTGAGCAGGCTGGCAAGGGTGCGAGCGTTATCCTCGGCTAGAGGCCGTCGGTTGCTTCCCTGTTCGTAGGCGGCAACCGGAAACAACAACGCCCCTACTCCTTTCTGACTGATCGCCGCGATGCTGCGGTAATAAGCAATAAGCCGAGGGCGCTCAAGCAATACATGAGGATGGGCGAACACCCGCAAAGGGTTTAGGTTCGCTTTAGCGATGAACTCCCAAGCAGTGTCGCTGACACTCCAATCGGAACGAATATCCCACTTGTAGCTATCGGATATGCTATACAGATCATCAACCTGGGCAAGCATCTGCCTGAAGCCAAGCTCATGCAACTTACGATAGAAGAATGTACTCCGCAGGTTGTAATCAACGCGCAAACCTTCGCTAATGTTCTTGCTCACTGTTTGCTCCAGAACAGAATACTCTCTCGCACGGGGATACGCCCAAACCTGCCCATCTGCTGCGAACTGTTGCCCTTGTAGCGAGTGACGATTATCTCATCCACACTGAAGCCAGCCGCTATTGCCAACTCGCAGAGCAACAAGTCAACGGGAATGAGTTCGCCGTGGAAGCGGGCGTTACCCACCACCAGGGCCAGGTGCGCGCCAGGGTTGCTGACTGCATATAGCTGCTCTATCACCTTGTTCATGTCCTCGAAGTAGCCGCGCACCATAATCGGGATGCGGTCATTGTTCAACTTCTCGCCCGCTAGATTGTCCAGCACTTCGTTTAGCGCCGCGTGATTAACATCGTGGGTGGGTGCATCCTTACTCTCAATGTGGGAGCGCAGCAGGCTATGACGAAGGGCAACTACATCACGCAACTGGCGGCAGTCACGCAGGCATAGCTCCAAGCCAAAGATGCGAGTGTAATCGTAGCGATTGAGGTAAGGCGGTGAGGTGATTACTACATTGGCACGCTGCTGAAACAGGCTTAGGTCGCGGGCATCGCCAAGATATACATTAGCGCAGGCCGCAGCGATAGGCGCATCGAAGATGCTGGCCTGGTTGTAAGTGCCGATCAAGTCGTCGTACATTCGACGCAACTGCTTCGCCAGCACCTCACGAACCGGCGGGATTTGCCGCTCGATTAGGCGCAAGAATTGACCATCCTTTGAGGTAAACGAAACCGACTCCAGCACGGCCATTAGCGCAAACATGAGGAAATCCTGGGCTAGCAAATTAGACACCTGCTCAATCGCCTCGCGGAAGAACATAATCTCGGCCAGTGTTTGCGGGGGGTAGGCTAGCCTTACGATACGAATGTCGGTGGGTGCGGTAATACCTGCCTCACTATAGGGCAAGGCCAGTAGCTGCTCGATCTGCCGCTTCAGGGTAGCAAGATCGTACTCGGCTGCATCACGCAGCTTGACGGTTGAGACGAACACAGAGGTGGGAAGCCGGTCCAATCCCCACGATTGGTAGCCAGACTGCTTCGCCGCTAGCAGAGTAGTACCACATCCTGCGAATGGGTCCAAGACAACATCATGACCGGGATTGGCCTTGAAGCGGGTAAGGATGCGTTCGACTAGATGAGGGGAATAGCCTTGCGGATATTTGAACCACCTGTGGATAGGCAACACCTTATTCGGCACATAAGTGACAAGCTGACGGTAGCTGAAATCCTCGCGGAACAGAGGACGATAGCGTTGCTCTAGCTCCTCGCGCCCTGCGGTGCGACCACTTACCTGCGATTGAAGCGCATCATGCTGCAAGACCATTGATGGGAGTCACCCTTCGTAGAGTAGCGTTGCTAGCCTGATTATAACATTATTTACCCAATTGGGGTTAGCCAACATGGCCGAACCGTGCCGGATCCTCGCGCAGGTCGAAGCCATTGGCGAGCGCCTCGGCGGCCACTTCGATGCCGCGCTGCACCAGCAGGATGATGAACGGGTTGGTGGCGGGTGGCTCGATGCTGAGGGTGCGGGCCAGGCCCAGGGTGCGAGCAGCAATCTGCCGTTCGCCCGCGATGGTCAGCCACTCGGCCATGTGGGTGAGGCGGGTCTGCAATGCCTCAAGCTGCTCGGGGCGATAGTGGGTAGCGACTAGCATATCGCGGATTTCGTCCATCGCCTGCCCCAGTTGGGCCTGTTTACGCGGGCCGACCCGTCCACTGCGCGGCATCATCCGCATCATTCGCTCCACCTCGTCGTAGAGCAGCGGCGTTTCCAGAAACCAGCCGACGAAGAAGGGGCTGGCAAGCAGTTCGCGGGCGGTGGTTGCGATCTCCGACTGGCTGCGTAGGCGAGTGGGCAGCGGCAGTTCGGGGCCAAGCGCGGCATCGGGTTCGGGCGGCAGGCTACGCCAGAGCGGGGCATTGAACAGCCGATACGCCAACGGCAGGCTGTCGCCACGACTCCAGGTTTCCGCCTGCGCCTCCAGCAGCAGGCGGCGAGCATAATCGAAGCCAACCTCCAGATATGGCGGCTCCTCCCCCTCATCCTCACCATTCTCCATAAGCACGCTCATCAGTTCGGCTGGCACCTCAGTCATCTCCCCCTGCGCCACCATCTCGCGCAAGCGGGCGCTGAGGTCGCGGCGCATCGCGCTGTCGCTCAACTCGCTGATTACGCTGCGGTGAAGTGTGCCAATGCGGGCGGGTGTAGGCAGCGAAGCGGCGGGAACGGTGATGCCGCCGACCACATCCTTGATACCCAGCTTCTCGTTAAGCAGCACGCTAACCATCTCATATTCGCCCGAACCATCAATGGCAGGCAGCGCGAACCAGAGCATCTGGCTGCCCCGCCCGTCGAGCAGGCTGAGGAAGGCGCGACTGGTGGGTGCAGGCTGGGCGGTCAGGGCGGGCGGGGGCTGGCCGGGCGCAACCATCATTTGCAGCTTGCGAATGGCGCGTTCTGCCACTGTGCGGCGCTCAGGGCGCAAGGTGTACGGTAGTGATAGCAACGCAATTATCGCGCTGGGTTGGCGCAAAGCGGCCAGAGCTTCCAACGCGGCATCGGCTAGCGCAGCACGATCATCCTGAGCCAGCGCTCGTAGCGGGGCAACTACTAGCGGGTCGTCAAGCTGGCGCATCATAAACACCAGGGTGGACTGCACCTCCGCCTCACTTGAACTCAGACTGTTGAGGTATTCCAGCAACCCGCCGGGGGTGCGGCTGACCTCAACCAGACTGGCCCGCAGCGACTGCAAGGCAACTGCTGGTGGATCGGCGAGGGTAGCGATAAAATCGTCTGGCACCGCCTGACCCTCACGCTGGCAGAGGACCGTGACCACGCTGAGGCGAAGGGTATCAGGGCGGTGGGGATCGTAGGCCACCTCGCGCAGCGCGTCGAGCAGGTAGAGCGAAGTCGCCTCGCTGGCGTTGTTCAGAGTCATGATCACCGCCTGCACTACCGCCAGGTTGTACTCGGCCATCTGCTCCAGCAGCAGCTTCAGCACCTGACGGGGGCGGGCGGCGCGAGAGACAACGGCGGCCAGCGCAGCGGGGTTGGCGCTGGTATGTTGGGCAGCCAGCAGTTCGTTGAACGCTTGCTCAAGCCCACGCCGATCGGCCAGCGCCTTGGCGAGGCGGTAGGGGGGAGGTAGAGTTGAACGAGACGGGGACATGGCTGCTCCTGGGGAGAGACTGGCTCAATTGTCGCCCGACAGCGTGGGCGCGGACGAAGGACTGGGGCGATCAGCGACGGGCGCAAACTGGCCGTCGGCAAACGGGCGGGCGAAGTGTTGCGCCGCCATTGCAGTGGCGTGGTTGTAGATGCCCGCCACATCGCTAGCATACCAGCCTTGCAGCGCATCGCTGAGGGTGGTGACATCGAGCAGCGAAGGGTGGTAGAAAGACTGCGTTTTAATCTCGGCGGCCAGCATCTGCGCCGTAGCAGTATCCTGCTGCGCCGCGCTGGTACCAAGGTCGAGCAAATCGGCAATTACCGCTGCGTGCAAACCGTCAAGCTGGGCCAGGTTATCGAGTTCGGCGGCAAGCTGTTCGAGCGTAGGGCAGGCGGCAGCAGCGGCGGCTTGTCGCGCTGCTACGCTAAGGTTGGCTGCATCGCGCTGTCGCGCCAGCCATGCGTCACGCTGGGCGGGGTCAGCAGAGTTGGAAACAGCCTGGGGTGCGCCCAGGCTGCTCAAGTTGGAACCATTATCACGCACCCAGTTGTAGTAGCGATCAAGGAAGGTCCACAGGGGTGCGGATTTGTTAAGCGCCTGGCGGTAATCGGCCAGATTGCTGCGGTTCTGCGCGATCCAGGCGCGTTCCTGAGCGATATTCTGTGCGTAGCCAGACGATGCAGCGGATAGCGGGGCGTAATTAAGGCTAGCCGTGGCAAGGTCGAGGTGGAAGGCAAGTGCGGCAGCAGCGTCGCTAAGGCGCTGCTGTGCGGCCATGATGGTCGTAAGTGAGGAGGCCGTGCCGAGGTGCGCCACCGCCGCGCCCAATCTAGCCTGAGCTACGCTGATGGCCTGTTCATCGCTAGTTACACTGCTGATGACGGTTGCAGGGATGAGTTGGGCATGAGAGGCGCTACTGGTTAGCTTCAGATTGTCCTTTGCCCACAGCACAAAGAAGATAATGCCGATCAAGATAAGCAGAACGAATAGTTGATAAAAGATTCGCCCGCGTGAGCGGCGCGGCTTGGCTGCTGGTGCGGTCAGGCCCGGCACTGCGGCCATCAAGCTCATGCCTTCGCCCATAGCGGCGGTGGAGCGGGGGCGAATGCTGCCGCTGGATACCGTAACCGCGCTGGTGGCGCTGCCTGCCCGCCCTAGCTCCATCAGGTTGATGACGATGCCACAGTTGGCGCAATGGTCGCCACGAGTGCTGGATGGCACCGTAGTGTCAACATACTCGCTACAGTTGGGGCAGCGGGCATAGAACTGGAAGGCACAGGAGGGACAACTTAGCGAGTTCTCCGCCACCAGCTTACGGCAATTGGGGCAGGGAAAGGTGGCAACATCGGCAGAGGCGGCATTAGCGCGACCACCGGGTAGGGGGGGACGGGCGATTAGCATCGGCGATGAAGGGCGCACTACCTCGCTATCGGGTGGCGCACCCAGCGCGGGATTGCGGCTCATCAAATCGGCCAGCCCGGTGCGACCGGCCAGGCCAGCGGAGCGGGGCGGCGCATCACCCAGCGAAGGGCGGGGCGCAAACAGCGGTGGGTGGGCATCGGCGGGCGGAGCGAAGGGGTTGACAGTGGGGGAATCACCGTTCGTAGGGGGCGCTTGCAGGCTATAGCTGGCGCTGCCGTTGCCGTTCTGCATAACGTTAGCGGGCAGGTCATGTGCGTCTTGCGGGCTGAAGGGCTGGAGTTCGCTGCTAATGCCGTAAGGGTTGGCATTGGCGGGTACAGCAGCGAATGGGTTGACGCTATCAACCGGGAGGAATGGGTTGTCGCCAGCAGGAGCCGCCGCCAGCGCCGCAAATGGATTTGTAGCAGGGG
>JBBRMT010000111.1:0-14092 GCA_038230695.1 Chloroflexia bacterium | reverse complement strand
GCAATGCCCATCGCAAGCAACAACGTTGGCGTAGGGGCGCATGGCATACCCCCGCGTGCGGCGCATCAATGCCAATCGAGAACATCAATCTTGCCTTACCATTCCGCGTCACCGCGCCCTTCCGCGTCTTCCGCGTTTCAAACAGCCTTTACTCCGATAATGTCTTCGATTAGCATTGCTGCGCTGCAAGCGGGCGTATGCCCTGCGCCCCTACCCCGTCGTTGAGGCCCGCGATTAGCATTGCGATGGGGCAACGGGTGGGCAACTGGCGCTTGCGTAATCCCCCCAAACATGGTACAATACTGGCACAAATGTGCTAATGTGTATGTGGAGGGAGTGGTGAGCATGACCAGATTTAATAGCAAAGATAAGAAGCGGCCCGGCGACCCCACCGATGTCTGCAAGCAGTACCTCGACCTCAAGGCACAGTATCCCGACATGATCCTGCTGTTTCGCCTGGGCGACTTCTACGAGACGTTCGAGGGTGATGCTTATATCGTGGCGCAGGAGCTTGACCTGGTGCTGACTGGGCGCGAGATGTACTTCCAGAGCAAAGAGCGGATGCCGATGGCGGGCCTGCCCTACCACGCGGCGGAGAACTACATCGCCCGCCTGATCGCCAAGGGCTACAAGGTGGCAGTCGCCGAGCAGATGGGTGCGCCCGGCAAGGAGATGATCGAGCGCAAGATCACCCGCGTAATCACCCCCGGCACGATAGTCGAGCCGGGGATGCTCAGTGAGAAGCGCAACAACTATCTCGCTGCCGCGCTAATTGACGGCAACCAGGCGGGCATGGCCTATGTGGACATCACCACTGGCGAGTTCCAGACCACCCAGTTCAGCAACGACGATGGCAGCCTGCGGCTACGCCAGGAGCTTGACCGCATCGCCGCCGCCGAGCTAATCGTGCCAGCCGCCGTGCCACGCCGCCAGAGCCAGGTGGTGAGCAAGGCCAGGCTGCGGCAATGGGCGGCGGAAGCCAACGACGGTCACATCCCCGCTTCCGCCGACAAGATGGCGATAATTGCCCCACCGCCCGATGTAAGCAACGCGCCGACTACGCCCTTCCCAGTTGAGGACTTCTCCTTGCAGAACGCCCGCAACGCCCTGCTCGGCCACTTCGCGGTGCAGACGCTGGACGGCTTCGGCTGCGCCAACCTGCCCCTTGCGATTCGTGCCGCTGGCGCTCTAATTGCCTACCTGCGTGAGACCAATCCGGTCGCCCTGGAGCAACTGCACCGCCTCAGCGCCTACTCGGTGGAGGGTTACATGACCCTCGACCCTCAGACCCGCCGCAACCTCGAACTGGTAGAGCGGCAAGGCGAACGTAAAATGTCGCTGATCAGCGTGCTGGATCGCACCAGGACCGGCATGGGCGGGCGGATGCTGTCCCGCTGGCTGTCGCAACCGCTGATTGACCTGCCCCGTTTGCGGGCGAGGCTCGATGCGGTCAGCGTGCTGGTGGAACAGACCCAGCGCCGCGAACGCCTGCGCGATTTGTTGAATGGCATGGCCGACATCGAGCGGGTCACCAACCGCATCACCCAGCGCATCGCCCTGCCGCGTGATCTGGTCAGCCTGGCAGCCACGCTGAAGCGGGTGCGCGAGGTCAAGGAACTGTTTGCCCCTACCCCCGACATGAACAAGCGCGAGGTTATCTTCGCCGCGCTGGTGCAGCGGCTCAACGAGTGCGGCGACATCTGCGACCTGGTGACTCGGGCCATCTATCTCGATCCGGAGAACAACAATCAGCCAGTCGCGGTGCTGGGCAAGGGCAAGGCCATCGCCCCCGGCTTTGATGCCGACTACGATGAGCGGCAGAACCTCAAGACCAATGCCCGCCAGTTGCTCGATCAGATGGCGCAGATGGAGCGCGAACGCAGCGGCATCAAGAACCTGAAGATTGACAGCAACGCGGTGTTTGGTTACTACATCGCCATCTCTCGTGTGCATGGCGACAAGCCGATGCCCGCCGACTATGTGCGTAAGCAGACCATGGCGAACGAGGAGCGCTATATCACCCCGGCTTTGAAAGACCTCGAATTGCAGATCAACAACGCCGAGGCGACTCTGGTGGACATCGAACGCGCCGCATATGAGCGGGTGCTGAACGAAATCAGCGAACAGGCCGAGATGCTGCTACGCACCGCCGACGCAATTGCCCACTTCGATGTATTCGCTAGCCTCGCCGATGTGGCGGTTCGCAATAACTACGTTGCCCCCACGTTGGACGACGGTGAGCGCATCGAGGTGGTGGGCGGGCGGCATCCGGTGGTGGAGCAGGCGTTGCAGGGCGAACCATTCATCCCCAACGACACCCACCTGGCGTGCAGCGACGAGCAATTGCTGATTATCACCGGCCCGAATATGGCGGGCAAGAGCGTGTACCTGCGCCAGGTGGCAATTATCACCCTGATGGCGCAGATCGGTTCGTGGGTGCCAGCGTCATCAGCACACATTGGCCTGGTAGACCGCATCTTCACCCGCGTGGGGGCGCAGGACGACATCGCCACCGGCCAGTCAACCTTCATGGTAGAGATGGTGGAGACCGCCAATATCCTCAACCACGCCACCCGCAAGAGTTTGGTGGTACTCGACGAGATTGGGCGCGGCACCAGCACCTACGATGGGCTGGCAATCGCCCGCGCAGTAGTTGAATACATCCACAACAACCCTCGCCTGGGAGCAAAGACGCTGTTCGCCACCCACTACCACGAACTGACCGAGATGGAGAAGCTGCTGCCCCGCGTGCGTAACTACAACGTGGCCGTTGCCGAGCAGGGCGACCACATCATCTTTCTGCGTCAGGTGGTGCGCGGCGGCGCGGATCGCAGCTACGGCATCCACGTCGCAGAGATGGCGGGATTGCCCCGCAGCGTGCTACGCCGCGCCAGTGAGGTGCTGATCGAGCTTGAGCGCACCGGCCAGAAGCAAGAGCGCCGCGCTGCCATCGGCGCGGGCGGCAACGGCGACGCGCCCGACCACACCCAGATGGCGATCTTCGGCTCCAATGGTAGCGCGGTCATCTCCCCACCTGCACCCATGCTGGCGACTAGCCCGCTGGTTGAGGAGCTAAAAGCCTTGCGCGTAGACGAACTTTCGCCCATCGAGGCGCTCTCCAAGCTCTACGAGCTGCAGAAGAAGGCGAAAGAAGAGTGATGAATGTAGGGGCGCGGAATTATCGCGCCTTGCTGCCATAGCAATGCCGATTCAACGCAAACGTTGATGTAGAGTCGCATGGCCTACGCCCCGGTGCAGCGCCATTCTGCCAACCTTCCACGCAAATGATGATGTAGGGGCGCATGGCATACGCCCATAGGCATCAAATTAGGACGAAAGCCGAGGGTGATCGAGGAGGTCTGGGGGTAAGCCCCCCGCTGGTGCCATCGCGCCAATGTCACTTGTAAGCGTAGGGGTCGCTCAGGCATTGCGCGATTGTGCTTAATTTCCAGCATAGACGCTGGTCAGCCTCTGGGGGTTTACCCCCAGACCCCCGGTAAGATCCCAACCCTGTTCTTATTTTGATGCCTATGGGCGTATGCCATGCGCCCCTACACCAATATTGGAGATTGCCCAGTGCTACCCCAAGTTCAACCGCCTGACCTGCAGAGCCTATCCGCCCGCTTTCGTCACTTCGCTGAAGTGGATTTTCGCGGCTCCAGCCCGCTCTATGAACGCCTCGCGCTTGGCGTGGCCGACGATGAGGAGCTGCTGGCGCTGGCGGCGTTTACCTCGTCCGGCCAGCCGCCGAGCCTACTGCTCTTTGGCGCGGTGCAATATATGTTGCTCCAGCAGCTGGACGAGCCACTTGCTGCATTTTACCCAACTATCTCTGCCGCAACCCCTCCTTCTGAAGACCCATATCCCTATTTCTATGCTTTCTGCATGGCGCACCGCGATGCAATCATCAACCTGCTGACTACCCACCTGGTGCAAACTCATGAGGTGGGGCGCTGCGCCCTGCTTCTGCCAGTCTATGGCCTGATTGCCTCACGCACCAACTACCAACCGCTATCGCTGGTGGATGTTGGTTGCAGCGCGGGGCTGAACCTGCTCTGGGATAGTTATGTCTACGATTATGGGGACGGCCAGCTTTACGGCGATGCAGCCTCCCCGCTCAAGCTAGTCTGCGAGTTGCGCGGCGATCATCGCCCGCAACTGCCTGCCCATCTACCGCCGGTCGCCAACCGCCTCGGCATAGACATCAACCCTATTGACCTGCGTGACCCCGATGCGGTGCTGTGGCTAAAGGCGCTGATCTGGCCGGAGCATACTGCGCGGGTCGCTAATCTGGATCAAGCTATCGAAGTGCTGCACCAAGACCCGCCTCGTTTGCTGGCGGGCAATGCGCTTGCCTTGCTACCCCAGGCTATCGCCGCCACACCTGCCGATAACGTGCTGTGCATCTACCACACCTACAGCTTGTACCAGCTACCGTCCGCCGCCCGCGAACAGCTATCGGGTATAATTAGGGCGGCCTCTGTCTCCCGCGACATCTACTGGTTTGGCATCGAAGGCGACCGCGAGGGCAACTTTGTCACTCTTACCTGCTACCAGCATGGTGCAGGCGAAGAAACTCTGCTCGCTCGCTGCCACCCGCACGGGCGCTGGCTGGAGTGGCTTATCTAGCCGAAACCAGCTGAAGTATGACAAAGGCACTACAATCGGAGGTCAACGAAATCCCCCTGCCGGTACGAAAGGACGACCTCATATGCCCGACAAACAACTGACGATCGAGCAGCTTCTAACCATGCTTGCCCAAACGCCGACGCGCATTGCCGCGCTTACCGCCGAGCAGACACCCATCCAATTGTGTACCGGCCCTAGCCTCGCTGAGTGGTCCGCAAACGATGTGCTTGCCCATCTTCGGTCGTGCGCTGATGTTTGGGGCAACTGTATCACGACGATTATCGCCGAGGATATGCCGACAATGCGACCTGTCAACCCCGTCACCTGGATAAAGAAGACGAACTATCGTGAGCTAGACTTTCAGCATTCCTTGGACTACTTTGCCATGCAGCGGGCCGCGCTACTGGCAGTGCTAGAGTCGTTGCCGCCTGAAGGCTGGACACGTGCCGCGACCGTGACTGGTGCAGGAAAGCCACGTGAGCGAAACGTGCATAACTATGCGTGGCGACTGGCAGTCCATGAGCGGTCGCATATCAAGCAAATCGAACGCACTGCCACAGCCATATCCAGAAGTCAACCCTAACCTTCGGACAAACCAATGAACCTTGACACTCTCCTCAAGCAATTCCACGAATCGCCCTTGATGGGCGAACGCATCACCGCCTGGCGCGAGATACCGGCCCAGGCTGCGGTAAATGCGCCGTTCCCTGATGGCCTGCACCCGCTGCTGGTGGGGGCGTTGCGTGAGCGTGGCATCAACCAGCTATATTCGCATCAGGTCGCCGCCTGGGATGCGGTCAAGGCGGGGCAGCACGTCGCGGTCGTCACCCCCACCGCCAGCGGCAAGACGTTGTGCTACAACCTGCCAGTGCTGGACGAAGTGCTGCGCGAACCGACCACCCGCGCCCTCTATCTATTCCCCACCAAGGCGCTGGCTCAGGATCAGCTAGCGGGATTGCACCAGCTAATCACCACGCTGGGTCAGGAAATCAAGACCTACACCTACGACGGCGACACCCCTGGCGATGCCCGCAAGCTGATCCGCAGCGCGGGTCACATCGTCATCACCAACCCTGATATGCTGCACACCGGCATCCTGCCTCACCACACCAAGTGGGTGCGCCTGTTTGAGAACCTCAAGTACATTGTGGTAGACGAGTTGCACCACTATCGCGGCGTATTCGGTAGCCACGTCGCCAACGTGCTGCGCCGCCTGGAGCGTATTTGCGCCTTCTACGGCGCGACCCCCCAGTTCATCTGCTGCTCGGCGACCATCGCCAACCCTGGCGAGCTGGCGGCCAGGCTGATCGGCGTGGAGCCGGAGCGCGTCACCCTGGTAGACAAAAGCGGCGCACCCCGCGCCGCCAAACACTTCATTATGTACAACCCACCAGTGATCAACCGCGAACTGGGCCTGCGCCGTAGCACCATTGCCGAATCCAGCGATCTCGCCACCCGCTTCCTCGCCAACGATGTGCAGACCATCGTGTTTGCACGCGCCCGCACCAGCGTCGAAGTGCTGCTCACCTACCTACGCAACGCCGCGAAGGGCCGCCTGCCGGAGCGGGCGATTCGTGGCTATCGTGGCGGCTATCTGCCCTTGCAACGGCGCGAGATCGAGCGTGGCTTGCGCGACGGCAGCGTGCGTCTGGTGGTTAGCACCAACGCGCTGGAACTGGGCATTGATATTGGCACGCTGGAAGTCTGCATCATGGCGGGCTATCCTGGCACCATCGCCAGCGCCTGGCAGCAAGCCGGTCGCGCCGGTCGGCAGGCCAGCACCGCCGCAGCAATCATGGTGGCAGGCAGCAGCCCGCTGGATCAATACATCATCAACCACCCCGACTACTTCTTCGGCAAGCCGCCAGAGAATGGCCTGATCAACCCCGATAATCTGCTCATCGAAATCAGCCACCTGAAGTGCGCCGCCTTCGAGTTGCCCTTCAGCGCAGGCGAACACTATGGCAACACCGACCCCCACGAATTGCTCGACTATCTTGAGGAAGTGGGCATTTTGCACAGCAGCGCAGGCACTTACCATTGGATGAGCGAGAACTTCCCCGCCGCGGCCATCAGCCTACGTACCGCAGCAGCGGATAACTTTGTGATCGTGGATACCAGCGAGGCGGGTAGCCCGCGCATCATCGGCGAGATTGACCGCTTCAGCGTACCCACCACCGTGCATGAGGATGCTATCTACCTGCACGACGCGCAGCAGTACCATGTAGACAAGCTGGACTGGGATGAGCAGAAAGCCTACGTCCGCGCCGTCGATGTGGATTACTACACCGATGCAGATTTGGCGGTTACGCTGAAGGTGCTGGATGTGCTGAGTGCTACGGAACCCCCCCTTGCCCCCCCTGTTTCAGGGGGGGAATACGAACTCCCCTCCCAAAGGGAGGGGCAAGGGGAGGGAGTAGGCAGCATCACCCTTGTGGAGAGCAGCTCCACCATCCCACGCAACGTCGAAGCGGCCCGCTGGCCGAGCGATGTAGCCCGTGCAGCAGAGAGTGATTACCGGCCCGAACTGGGCGCGGATCAGGTCGCTAGCCCCTCCGCTCTACCACGTGGCAATGCGCCGCGCAATCACGGTGAGGTGATGGTCAGCGCGTTGGCGACTATCTATAAGAAAATCAAGCTGGGAACGCACGAGAATGTTGGCTGGGGCAAGATCAGCCTGCCGGAGCAGCAGATGCACACCACCGCCTATTGGCTGACCGTGCCGGATGCAGCGGTTGCCAATCTAGGCAAGGACGATTTGCAGGCCGGGTTGCTTGGCCTCGCCAACGTGATGTCCACCCTCAGCCCACTCTACCTCATGTGCGACCCCCGCGACCTCGGCTGTGAGCCGCAGGTCAAGTCACCTTTCACCAAGAAACCCACCATATTTATATACGATAGCTATCCGGGTGGCATCGGTTTCAGCCAGCGGCTTTATGACCTGCACGCCGAGCTGCTTCGCGCCGCCGCCGACTTGATTACCGTTTGCGACTGCGAGGCTGGCTGCCCCAGTTGCGTCGGCCCCGCCGTCGAGGTGGGTAGCGATGCGAAGGGCGCAACGCTGCGGCTGCTGGCGGGGATGTAGAAGGCAGAAGGTAGAATGAAGAATGAGGCTTGTAGAGTGCCTGGTTTGTCCTACGGCGTTGGTTGCTGCATGGGCAGTTAATCTACATTCTACATTCTACCCTCAACCCTCTGCCCTCAACCTTCTGCCTTCTACCTTCTACACTTTCGTCGCCAGCACATGACGATACTGGGCCGCCACTTGATACTGCGGTAGCAGGGCAGCGGCGCGTTCCAGTTCCAGCAGCGCAGCGAAGAAATCAGAGTCATAAATGCCCTGATCGTCGCGGGCGTAATCGTTGAAGATGGCTACTCCATAATCACCGATAATTTGAAGCGAGGCGGATGCCAGCGCATCATTCACTTGCACTGGCACAATTGTGCTTTGGCTGTCCGATAGCGCCGTGCATTGGGTTAGCGCATCGAGCGCCGCTTCGGGATTATGCTCTTTCAGTGCCAGGCGGAATGGCAAGGCGGAGCAGTTCTCGTATAGCAATGCTAGCAGCCCATGCGGTTTAAGCAATATGCTAGCCTGATTAATCCTGTCTCTATAGTCGGGCCGATTGGGTAGCCGCTGCCCAATTATTGCATTGAAGCTGGCGCTACGATAGCTAGACAGATCGGTATCTGCGTCGGCCCTGAGCAAGCGAAGCCGCTCCACCGTCCCCTCGGTAGCAACCTGGCGACGCGCCAGTTCAAGAACCTCTTCATCGCTAGACACCAATTCGACAAAACAACCCCGCCTTGCCAGCTCGACGGCGTAAAAGGCATCGCTATCCACATCCAGAACGCGCAATGACTTTGCCACTGGTAGATGGCGTAGAATATTGCCAAGCACCAACTGATGGTGCAGCGTTGTCCATGGATCGCTGCGCCAGCTTGCGAACTGACTGGCCGCCACTGCCGCACGATCGCGCGCAGGACCAAAACCCTCACGATTATTAGCCACTTCCATGATACATATCTCCCATTAGGTTCGTTTCTTCTGCACCGCCCAGCCCAGCCGTTTTGCCCGTAGACGCAGGCCAAGCCGGGGTGCGATCTGCAACAGCCTATCTTCCAGTTGGCGCAATGTCCTTGTTCCCACCAGGTGCGCCATATTTCTATATACACGCAACTGCGCTTCATTCTTCACTGCGCCGAGATAGTCGAGCGCCCACAGGCCGATGCGTCGCCAGCCCAGGGTACGTACCGCCAGCAGGAAGATGCGCGGGTAGATGCGGGCAGTGTGCAGGGTGATGCTGGTAAAGTCGCCCAGCGTAGCGGTATCCTGGAAGAAGCGACGGCTGACCGCAGGGCCGAGGTCGGCTAGCACGCGACAGAACACATTCATAATCTGGTTGACCTCGTTTGCCGCGCCACTAGCGATACCCGCCTTCGATGGCGACATGAAGCGGCTGAACACCCACATCATGCTGAGGTTCTGCTGGTGTGCGCCAATCTGCGCCAGGCTTCTTTTATCCAGCAAGTTGTGTTCCAGTGCCAGATTCAGCAGGCTGTCTATCCGCCCCAGGTTTCGCACGTGGCTGCCAAAGCCGCAGAAGGTGAGCGGCGATTGCTGCGCGGCCGCATCGCCCACGCTGAGAATGCGGTCGGTGGCCGCCGTACCCTGCCGCTGGCTGAAGCCCTCGCGGTGCCGCGCCGGGATGAAGCCGTACACCGGCTTGAGGTGGTGAAAGTTCGGTCCTTGCTTCTTGTAACCGGGCAGCAGTCGGAAATAGTCCTCGAACAATTCCAGCAGGTTGTACCCCTTCAAGCTCCACCCTACTTGCCCGCTTACCCTCTCTCCAGCAACAGGGGATGGTTGGGGAGGGGCCGTGTTCACTGAAGGTTCGAGTGTTTCATAATAGAAAACGTAAACGGTCATCTCATTGTTCTGCCCCGGAAAACCCTCCCAGATAAGTTGCCTCTCTTTATCGGCATCGGCAATGCTGACCAGAATATCGCCAGTATCAGGATCGAGTTCGTTGGCCGCGCTACCCGCAATGAAGCCTGCTGCCACCGTTCCCACTGTGGGGCAGACCGCGCTGAAGGGTTGGCCGCTATTTAGCGCCTGGGCCAGCGGTGAGGTTGCGCCCATATCGTCCACCAAGAGCAGCGCAGCAAAGTGGCATATTTCGCCGCTGCCCAGGCTCTCCATTTCTACAACCACCCGTCCTTGAGGGTCGTTGGTAGGCATTACGTAGGCATGGCGAAAGGCATAGCCGGGCATGATCACGCTGCCAGTGTCCGACTCCTTTATCTTTCGCACGCACAAAGCCAGCAACGCGCTGGCATCGAGGGCTACATCCAGCACCCCTTCCATCAGCAAATCGGCAGGGGCGACATTGATGTTGGCCGCGTTGAAGCGCACCACCCCGCGCTGGTAGCGGCGCTGGATGATTGGCTCAAGCTCGGCCCAGCTAAACAGCCCAATATCCACCAGCCGCGTCAGTTCCGCTGCGCTGATGTTCCACTCACGATGGGTGCTGCCGATTTCCTTGCGATCGAACACCAGCGCCCGCCGATGGTAGCGGGTTGACAGCAGCGCGGCATCGAGCAGCCCTAGCCCGCCACCCGCGAAGATGATGTCGAACTGTCCATCCGCCGCAGGGGGGTTGGTGGTGTAGCTTATTACCTGGGCCGGTTCGTGCTGCACGAAGAAACGCTGCCAACTCTGGTTCAGGCCAACAAGGTGCTGCAAGGCTGCCGCGCCATCGGGCATCGCCGTGAAATTACTCACCGTCAAGGGATACTGCTGCGCCAACTGCTTGTCGTCAATATTACTATTCATAAATCCACCTTGCCCATCATGGTGCTGGCTATACGAAGACCGGCGCTATAGAGTTTTAATTTTACCGTACTTATGTGCGTAAAGCAAACTTTGCCTGTATGCCGCGCTTGTGGTATACTTCCTCCGCCTTCAGGCAAAAAGCTCCCAACGTTACATTTGGAAAAGCCATCAGCAGGGGTTGGGAGAGAATATTGCTTGATGATTAAGCATGATGATCGGGATAGGGATGTCAGTTACCGCTACTGCGACAATCGAATATCGTTCCCCTGCGCGTCTCTGCCTCACCTACGAGGTGCTGGGCAAGCGGGCGAACTCGGTCGAGCGTTTCAACGTGGTCAGCGTGATGCAGGAACTTGCGCTAGCCGACACGCTACGCTTCACCCTGCGCGACGATAGCGCCATCAACCTCACCATCGCGCCAGACCCCCTCCCCCCTTATCAGGGAGGGTTGGAGGCGCAGACAAACATAATCCTGCGGGCGGCCAACCTGCTGCGGCAGGCCAGCGGCGCGCAGGGCGGCGCAGACATCCACCTGATCAAGCGCATCCCCATCGGCTGGGGACTGGCAGGCGCGGCCTCGAACGCAGCCACTACCCTGCGGGCGTTGCGCCAGCTTTGGGCGCTCAACCTCGATTACAGCAACCTGCTCAACCTGGCCGACATCCTCAGCCAGCACGCGCCCTACTTCATCATCGCTGGCACCGCGCTGGTGGAGAGCAACGAGCAAATTACCCCCTTGCCGCCACTGCCGCGCTGCTGGGCGCTGATCATTAGCCCCAACGTGCAAGTAGCCGACAAGAGCGCGGATCTGTTCAGCCTGCTGCGTTGGCACATGATGGGCAACGGTCTGGTCAGTCGCCAACTTGCCGCCACGTTGCGGCGCGGCGAGCCGCCCAGCCCGTCGCTGCTGCAAAGCACCCTCGAATGGGTTGTGGGCCTACGCTATCCCGAAATCGAGGATTGTCGCCGCGATGCGGTGGCGGCTGGTGTGCTGGACGTGCGCTACTGCGGCCCCGGCCCCGGTCTGTACGCCCTCTACCCCACTGAGGAAGAGGCGTTGGCAGCGCAGGAAAAGATGAAGGATACAGTGTGGCCCACGTTGGTTACAGCTACCTCAAACTAACCCGAAGGAGTTATCTTTGCGTATCAACCCTGATGACCTTGTATTGGAGATTGGCAGCGGCGACCGGCCCAACCCGCGTAGCGATGTTTTGTGCGACCGCTATATTGACGATAACACCGAGCGGGGAGGCAACTTGCAGATTGACCGCCCGCTGATCTGCGGCGACGGACATTACCTGCCGTTCAAGGACAAGGCTTTCGATTACGTAATCGCCTCGCATATCATCGAACATATGGATGACCCGGTAAAGTTCTGCCAGGAGCTTATGCGCGTGTCGCGGCGTGGCTACATCGAGTCGCCCACCGAGATTGCCGAGAAGCTGTTCTTCTGGTCGTTCCACAAGTGGTACGTCAACCACATCGGCGATAGCATCGTAATGCAGCATAAGGACACACCCAACAACAGCTTCGGCGACCTGTTCGATTACTTCTACGCCTACAACCCCTGGTATGAACGCTTCCAGAAGAGCGTCCCCGACGTGTTCTGGATGAGCTACGAGTGGGATGGCGATATCAAGATCCGCATTGTTGACAAGTCGCCACTGGCGCTGGAAGATCGCAAAGCTCTGCTCCGCCTGGTGCGAAGCCGCGAAAAGCCGCTGGCCTCGGTGAAAAGCACGCTGTTGGTGCTGGGCAAGGCAATCATCCCCCGTCGCCTGGTGCTGGGGGTACGCAAGCTGTTTCGCAAGCGCCGCACCAGCCCGCGCCGCGCCATCAATCTTGAGAGCCTGCTAGCCTGCCCCGCCTGTCAGGGCGCAGTCAAGCTAACGCCCACTGAAGCCATCTGTCAGAACTGCGGCAGACACTACCCGGTTCGCAACGGCATCCCCTATATGCTCCCCGACGAAGCCGCAACTGGGACACTTGTGCAGTCGCAGCACTAAACTGGCTTGACACGCCGCCATAACCTTTTGTATAATAGGGCCACAACTTAATATGACAGATACAAAGGCGATTGCATCGCGGAATAGTAAGCAGGAGCGTTGGTACCCAGTGAGCCGGGAATAGTGCGAACCCGACTGCCGATACCTGACTGAACACACCACGAGAGCCGCACGCGAGAAAGCCAATGATGACATAAGCGTGACGGAACTTGCTCCCCCGTAAGTTGGAGCTACCGATAAACCACCATTTACCCACCCCTAGCCCCTACCAACGGGAGAGGGAAAGGATGCAAGGTGGCCGTCGGACTGAGAGCCTGTTCGTTATGGACAGGAACTGAGGATGGGACCGCGGAGGTATTTAGAGCCTTCGTTCCTCTACCATTGAGGAACGTATGGCTCTTTTTGTTTTGCCTTGATTATTCCCTCCCCACCGGGGAGGGCTGGGAGGGGTTACAATGCGAAAACTAAATGGTGAAAACGTCAAGCTGGCGATCCAGAAGGAGGGGCGGCTGACCGAGGAGACGCTGAACCTGCTACGCACTGCTGGATTGCACTTCGAGTCGTACAAGCAGCGGCTGTTCAGCGCGTGCCGCAACTTTCCGCTGGATATACTATATGTGCGCGACGATGACATACCCGAATACGTTGCCGAGGGCGTAGTAGACCTGGGCATTGTCGGGCGTAACCTGGTGGTGGAGACCGAACAGCCGACTGATGAATTGCTGGCCCTCGATTACGGCCATTGCACCCTGACGATAGCTGTCCCCCGCGACAGCGATATAACCGACCTGAACCAGCTTGCCGGTTGCAAAGTCGCAACTTCTTATCCGGTTGCTACCCGTCGCTTCTTTGCCGAGCGCGATATCGAGGTGGAGGTTATCACTATCAGTGGCAGCGTGGAGATTACCCCTGCGCTAGGGGTTGCTACCGCGATTGCTGATCTGGTAAGCACTGGCAGCAGCTTGAAACTAAACGACCTGACCCCACTGGCAACCGTATTCGAATCGCAATCGTTGCTAGTTGCCAATCGTGAGCTGGCCGAGAATGAGCGCAAGGCCGCCATCGTCGAACGGCTACTGCTGCGCTTTCGGGGCGCGTTGGCCGCCCGCGAGTACAAATACATTATGATGAACGCGCCCCGCGCTGCCCTGCCGCGCATCTATGAACTCTGCCCCGGCCTAAAGTCGCCCACCGTGTTGCCCACCGCCGATCCCGACTGGGTGGCAGTCCACACTGTAGTGCGCGAGGATGTCTTCTGGGAGGTGATCGAGCAACTTCGCCTGCTCGGCACCCAGGGCATCCTGGTATCGCCCATCGAGAAGATGTTTATCTAGGCGAGGCGCGAGGTATGCGGCACGAGATATGCGGCACGAGGCATGGGTTACGCAAAATGCCTCTCCCCTTGCGGGAGAGGTTTGGTGAGGGGTAATGGTGAAGCACATCAAAGCCCCTCGTAACCACTAATCAGGAGGAGCTATGACCACGATTAAGATACAAACCTTGAACGAACTTTCAGCCGCTGACCGCGCTCGCATTATCGGGCGGGCGGCTGCGGCTGCCGACAGCGTGACCATCGAGCAGCAGGTCGCGGCAATAATCGCCAGCGTGCGTAAGGGTGGAG
>JBBRMT010000110.1:0-14426 GCA_038230695.1 Chloroflexia bacterium | reverse complement strand
GCTGTTCCGCATCGGTCAGGAGGCGCTTGCCAACGTGGTCAAGCACGCCCGCGCCAGCCGCGCAAGCCTGGCGATTGATGCCGACGATAGCCAGGTTATCCTCACCGTGGAAGACAACGGCGTGGGCATCAGCGCCAGCAGCAAGCAACGCGCCGCCGCGAACGGCAACGGTGGGGCAGCCGCTTCACGCTCCCTCGGCCTCACCTCGATGCGCGAACGCGCCGCCTTGCTCGGCGGCAGCCTCAGCATCGGCCCGCGCCGTCCCGAAGGCACCCGTGTGGTCGCCCGTATCCCGATTACGGCTAGCGCAGCGGTGGAGAGTGTGCGATGATGCTCTGCATTTTGGTATCAGGGCTTTGGCGTACACTTGGAGGCGTTAGCCTCAATGGGCTTATTGTGGTAAACTTCGCTGCCGACTCGCCCGAGCATGAACTGTTCTACCTCAGGATGATACTCAAGTCTGGCTCGCTCGAAGTATTGAACTGAGTACTGGTTGCCGTCTTCTTCGGTTTCGATGAATATCTTGCTAACTGGATTACCTAGCTGGTCGAACTGATTGTGTGTCCTCCAATATTCAAAGAACATAGTCTCGAATTCACCGTTAGAAAACATTGCTTGTTCGTTAGGGTTCGTGGGGATGCCATTGGGGTATTTAAGCCTAAATGCCTCTACACCAACCAAGCCAAGCATGACCTGATGCTGGCGACTACTTTGCTCTGGGTGGTACTCGAGCCTGGCCCGCTCGAAATATTGAACGCAGTACATCTTGCTATCAGCGTCATTACGCTCTATGAAGGAAAAGCTAATTGGCAGCCCTAGTTGTGCTAGAGCGCCTTGGTCGTTCCAGAAGTCTAGGAACGGTTGGGCGACGGTGTAGCCGGTCGTGGGGAAGTAATGGCTGTTATTTGGGGTTGCAGTCGCACTGTCTCCAACTGCTACGGCAAGCAGATAAGCAACTATAAGGCAAGCGTAGAGTATACGAGTAACCATGACAATTATCCTTTCTATAAATAAGCAGAACGAGCTTCTAATCCAAAGGGTCAAGAAATTATACCGTTATTTTATCATGTCCCTTCGTTTAGCAAAAGCAAGAAGCTAAGTTGCAAAAAAAGGAGAAAGAAATGAGTGTGCGTAAGCTCTACCGTTGCCTGCTGCTTATCTACCTGCTCGCTTCGGCATCCAGTAGCAGCATGGCTGCTGCACAACCCCGCAGCCACCACTTTGCTGCTACTGGATATACTGTGGCCGGGACATCCCTCGATTATTGGACCGCACATGGCGGCGTACCACAGCTTGGTCTGCCGATCAGCCATACCTACATGGAACGCAATGATGCTGACGGCAATACTTACTGCGTGCAATACTTCGAACGGGCCAGGCTGGAGTATCACCCAGAGCAAAGCGATCCTAAGTACCGGGTGATGCTTGGCCTGGTAGGAGTGGAAGCAGTCAGGATCAGATACCCACACGGCATATCGTCCCCAACCAATGGTGATTTCTCCATCCCAGAAAATGATAACGACCTCCTAAGTTACGGGGCGATACATGGAGGAGTACAAGGTCTTGGTTATGGTATCACCGGAACATTTGATGAGACCGAAGCTGATGGCATTCAATACGGCGTACAGTATTATGAGCGTGCCAGGCTTGAACGTCATTCAAACGAAATGATTGTGCTGGGGCTGGTGGGCAGCGAGGTTTACCGGCAGAAGCAGGATGTAGCCGACGCTCCGCAATGTACCCCAGGCTCTTGAGGATGTTAAGGATGATGGTTGTTATTAGGGTACGATGAACGCATTGCTATGAAGCTGCGAAGGAATAGAGATGCAAAAGCAACCCCTCATATCGTGGCTGCTCCTTGCCAGCCTGCTGCTCACCATAACTGCAGCCAGCCCCAGCCAGGGCGAACAACGGTTCGCTCCTACGGGCAGCAAGATCGTCGCCACGATTGATCCGCGCCTGCTTACCAGCAGCGGCAGCAGTATCGGCTACTTCGCGTTGATGCGCCAGCAAGCCAACCTTCAGGTTGGTGAACTTGGTTGGCAGGCGCGGGGCGATGCCGTCTACCAGCGGCTCACGGCGGCAACCAGCAGCCAGGCAGCAGTGGCGGCGCGGCTTCAGGGATTGCAAAGCAGCGGCGCGGTGCAGAGCTATCGCGCTTACTGGATTGTCAACGCCTTCTATGTGGTCGGCGATACCGCTTCGATTGCTGCCCTCAGCCAACTGCCGGAAGTGGCGGCGCTGGTTCCCGCTGGCCGCCAACGCCTCGTCGCGCCCCGTCGCGTTGCCCGACCAGATACGGCGGAGTGGAATATCAGCCTGATCAACGCGCCGCAGGTGTGGGCGCAGGGCGATCGCGGCGCGGGCGTGACCATTGGCGACATCAACACCGGCGCAATCGCCAGCCACCCCGCGCTTACCCGCCAGTATCGTGGCACGACCATCTTGCCTGGCAACAATTACAACTGGTACGACGCAGTGGGCGGCAGCAGCGTGCCGCTGGACGATAATGGGGTGGGTACGCACTCGCTCGGCGTGGCGCTGGGCGAGGATGCCAGCCAGACCAACCAGATTGGGGTGGCCCCCGCCGCCGACTGGATTGCCTGCAAAGCGTTCGACAGCAGCGGCTACGGGCAGGATGCTGACATCCTTACCTGTATGCAGTGGATGCTCGCCCCCACCGACCTGAGCGGCAACAACCCCCGCCCCGACCTGCGCCCGCGCATCGCCAACAACGGCTGGGGCGCAGCCGACGGCGCTAACCAGACCTATCGGGCGGCGGTGCAAGCGTGGCTGGCCGCCGGTATCCTGCCCGTGTTCAATGCAGGCGACACCCTGCCAGGTCAGCCCTCCTGCACCGTCAACGCGCCCGGCTCGTATCCAGAGAGCTTCACCGTCGGCGCCAGCGACATCAGCGACAATATTGCCCAGTTTAGCTGCACTGGCCCCTCGCCGATTGGTCAATCGCCCAAGCCGCAGATGGTCGCCCCCGGCGTGGCGGTGCGTAGCAGCGTACCGAGCGGTTCTTGCTACCTGTGCGATCCCAGCCAGTACGTCAGCTATGATGGCACCGGCGTGGCCGCCAGCCATGCCAGCGGGGTCGCCGCCCTGCTGCTGGGGCGCAACCCTGCGCTCACTCCCACGCAGCTAACCTGGATTATGACCAGCACCGCCCACTTCAGCCCCACCTGGGGGGTGCAGCCCAACGATAGCTACGGCTGGGGACGGCTCGACGCGCTGGCCGCCTACAACGCCGCACCCGCGCCTGGCGGCATGGTAGTGGGTCGGATCAGCGATGGCACGAACGGGATTGGTGGCGCGGTAATCAGCGCGGCGCAGGGGGGCAACCCGCTGTTCGTCAACACCGCTGATGCCAGCGGCTACTATACCCTCTCGGTCTCGCCCGCCAGCTACAACCTGACCGCCAGCGCGTATGGCTACTATTCGCAGACAGTTTCAGCTATAAATGTGCCTAATGGCATAACCTTTACCCAGAACTTCACCCTCAGCGCCTCGACCAACTACAGTGTCAACCTCACCCTGAATGGCCCGACCGGGCCGACCAACGGCACCCTCAGCGTGGATGGCACACCCTATCAGAACGTGCCAGTGACCGACAGCTACAGCCCCAGCCTGCCAGCAGGAAACTATCTCGCCCGCTTCTATCCCGCCGACCGCTGCTACGCCTACGTCACCGCCACACTGACCGTGCCAACCGCGCAGACGGTGAACATCACCAGCCCCTATCGGCAAGATGCGGCGGGCTACACGTGTAGCGATACATACCCCTATAGCTGGCTGCCCGGCATCGGCGGGCCGCTTACCTTCGCCAACCGCAACGATGGCGCAATCGGTGTCAATCTGCCCTTCGCCTTCGTCTACTATGGCAACACCTATACCGCGCTGAATGTTACCACCAATGGCAATATCCAGTTCAGCAGCGCGAATACCAGCGGCATGAACATCGCCATCCCCAGCCCCGCCGCGCCCAACAATGCGCTCTATCCCTTCTGGGACGACCTCACTATGGTCAACCAGGGCAACGTCTACACCGCAGTCAGCGGCGCAGAGCCGCACCGCCGCTTCGTGGTAGAGTGGCGCGATGTGCAGCACAACGACAACGTGCAGCCTTACGGCGACTACACATTCGAGGTTATTCTGGACCAGAGTAGCAACGCGATCACCTTCCAGTACAACGCGATGAGCGGCGACGACAGCAACGGCGACAGCGCGACGATTGGTACGGAGGGCGCAAGCAGCATCGGGTTGCAGTACAGCTTCGATGCGCCCGCAATCAGCAGCACGCAGGCGATTCGCTTCACCGCGCCTTCATATCCTCCACCACCCACCCCCACCGATTGCGCCAACCCATTCGTGGACATAAGTGGCAACGTCTTCTACGGCGCAATCCACTATCTATACTGCCGCAGCGTGGTCAACGGCGCCGACTCCAGTCACTATTCCCCCGGTGGAACATCAACCCGCGGCCAGTTCGCAAAAGTGGTCGTCCTCGGCTTCGCAATCACCATCAGCGCCCCACCCACGCCTTCGTTCACCGACGTACCGCCCAGCTACTTTGCCTACGCCTACATTGAGAGCGGCAAGGCGGCGGGCATACTCAGCGGCTTCGACGCAGACTCATGCGCTGCTGCCAATGCAGCCTATCCCTGCTACCTGCCCAACCGCCCCATCACACGCGGGCAGCTTACCAAGCTGGTAGTCAACGCGGCGCAATACCCACTGGTCACACCCGGCGGCCAAACCTTCAGCGATGTGCCACCGTCAAACGTCTTCTACCTGGCGATCGAGACCGCCCACGCCCACGGCGTAATCAACGGCTACCCCAACGGCACCTTCCTGCCCAACGCCAACATCCGCCGCGACGCGATGGCCCAAATCGTTTATAAAGGAATCACTAGCCCCTGACGTGCGGCAAAAAGCCTCTCACTAGCAGGGAGAGGTTTGGTGAGGGTAGAATCTCGAAGCACCCGTCGAGCTTATCGAAAGCACTACTCAAAACTCAAAACTCATAACCGTCTTCCAGGCCAGATTGCTGCCGAAGCGGTAGGGTAGGTGGGTGAAGGATGGCACATCCCACAGCGTCAGGTCGGCGCGTTTGCCCACCTCGATGCTGCCCACCTCTTGGGCGCGGCCCAGCGCGTATGCGCCGTTCAGGGTGGCGGCGACGATTGCCTCAGCAGGGGTGAGGCGCATCTGGGTGCAGGCCAGGCTGATAATCAGGGGCATGGACTCGCAGGGGCAGGTGCCGGGGTTGCAGTCGGAGGCCAGCGCGAGGGGTAGACCCTCTTCGATCATACGCCGCGCCGGGGCGTAGTGATCGAGGCCGAGGCCATAAGGGGTGCCGGGGGCGACAATCGCAATGCAACCAGCATCGCGCAGCGCAACCATCTGCGCGTCGTTCAGAAGCAACAGGTGATCGGCAGAGACGCAGCCTATCGCGGCAGCCAGTTCCGCCGCGCCTATATCTGCGAACTCGTTGGCGTGCATCCGCAGCTTCAGTCCCAGCGCTGATGCAGCCTCCATAATCCGGCGCGTCTGCGCTACGTCGAACGCGCCCGCGTCGCAGAAAACGTCACAATACTCCGCCAGCCGCTCGGCAGCCACCTGCGGCAGCATCTCTGCGACTATCAGGCTGACGTAATCATCGGCATGGCCCGCATATTCAGTGGGTACGGCGTGTGCGCCGAGGAAGGTTGGCACGATGCGCGGTAGGGTTGCATCTGCGGCCAGGTCGCGCAGGATGCGGAGGCAGCGCAACTCCTCAGCCACGCTCAGGCCGTAGCCGCTTTTTACCTCTACAGTGGTGGTGCCATTCGCCCGCATCCGCCGCAGCCGTGCCGCGGTTAGCTCGCGTAGCTGCTCATCGCTGGCCGCCCGCGTTGCCCGCACGGTGGACATAATCCCGCCACCCGCCGCCATAATCTCCAGATAGCCCGCCCCCTGCAAGCGCAATGCAAACTCGTCAGCGCGATCGCCCGCGTAGATTGCGTGGGTGTGCGCGTCCACCCAGCCGGGCAGCATGGTGCGTCCGCCCGCGTCGAGCTTCTCCCCTGCCTGGTATTGGTCAAGCAGCGTCGCGCTGTCGCCCACGGCGGCGATGCGTCCTGCCTCATCAACCGCCACCGCTGCGTCATGGATAATAAGTAGCTTGCCCTGCGCAGCGCCAGCCAGCGGCCAACCCTCATCAATTGGGGTGGCTAGCTGGCCGATGTTGTAAATCAGTTTTGAGTTTTGAGTTTTGAGTTTTGAGTTGGTTGACTGGCTCATGTATGTCTCCGCTGGTCACGGGTGATCCGGGCAAGCCAAACTCACCTTCACCACATAAATAATTCAAAACTCAAAACTCAAAACTCAAAACTCAGTATTCGATGGGGATGCCCATCGTCTGGTTGAGTAGCTGACCCATCGCCTCTTTGGGTGGGCGTTGATGCAGGGCGCGTTCCAAAAGTTGCTTGTCGTAAGGGTGGGTCTTGAGGAAATCGGCGATAGCCCGCACGCGGTCGCTCTGCCCCTGCTTGGCAACATAGGCAAGCTGCACCTCTAGCGGGCAGACTGGCACCTGCCAATCCTCGAATGGCACCATTCGTACCAGCCCCCAAACGGGGTCGCCATAATACTCCACCAGCTTGTCGCGCCACTGTGGGTAGACGGTGCAGCGCACGTTGACGATGCCATCGCCAATCGGCCAGCGGCCCAGCCAGTAGCGTCCGCCATTCGGCTCGCTCCAAGTGGCAATCTGCTGGTCTAGGTTCGAGCGCCAGCTAGGCAGCGGCTCGGTGATTGCGCTGTTGATTTGCACTACCCCTTCGGGCAGCGAGTGGGTGATTAGCAATTCGCGGAAGGCTTCGACCCCTTCCGGGGTCTGCACCCTAATGTCTACATCGTTTGGCTGCACCTTCACTCCCCACAGCGCCAGCCCCGCCGAGCCGACCAGCATCCAACGCACGTTCTGCTGCTTGAGCGGCGCATCCACCTGCTGCAAGGTTGCCCGCAACGTATCCTGCCAGGCCATAGATTGTCTTCCTCCTTAATGGTCTTCGTTGTATATCTTCTCGCCAGCCTTGATTGCTGCTGCCAGCTTGTTCTCCTCCGGCCCCAGCACGCAGCTATATTGCTCGTTGTAGGCGCACCAGGGATTGTAGGCGGTGTTGAAGTCGAGGTAGAAGTGGCCGTCCTCGTGCGATGGTTCCATATCAACGTAGCGGCCCGCGCCGTATGTCTCGCTGCCGGTGGTCGCATCGCGGAACGGCACGAACAGGGTGCCATCGTAGCCGCCCACATCGGTATAGACGGTCAACTGGCAGGGCGTGCCATCTACCGCGAACCCAACCGTACCCAGCTTCAGAAACTCGCGCTCGTCGCCTTTGGTTGCGCCCAGCGTTACGACCTCGCCTGCGGTTTCATTGGGCTTGATGCTCACCAGGAACATATAGTGTGGGTCGGGGGGATAATACTTCAGCCCGCTGAAGCTGCTACGCTCCTTCCAGGCTATGGGCGAGTCGGCAGTGCCAGCGAAGGCGGCATCCTTGTGCGCCCGCTGCTCGTTGATGGATGCGATGTATTCTTCGTTAGTCAATCTTATCCTCTGCTTTCTAGTTCGGCCAGGCGACGTTGGGCCTGCTCCAGCTTTTTGATACTCTTCTTCACTTCGGTATCGTAGTAGCCGACTAGCCGGGTGTAAAGTTCACGTAGCCAGCTTTGTCGGTTGTTGACAGGGTTTATCATCGGCTTGCTAATTAGCTTAAGCTGCAACTCGCCCTTGCCCCCTTCGCTCAAAGACAAGCTATGCCAGTCAAGGTGTTCCACATCGGTTAGGGTTACGTCGTCAATCCTTATCTCGAACAATCTGCCCCATTCCTGTTTGGTGCTGTAGGTCAGTTCGTAATCAACCAGGGCAATCACAAAGTAATTGCTAGGGGTATCATAGAGCCGTACGAGACGGTCAATCTCTGCCACTTCCATGATGCTTGCCTTGGTGGTTACGCGGCGGGTACGCAACCCCAGCGCGAAATATTTGCCATCCAGATAGAAGCCGACATCTTCCAGCGCAGTCTTGGACAAACCATCCTTCATCTTGTCAGCGTATTCGGCGCAAGCTTTGGTGAGTCGCCTGGTCAGTTCTTCCTCGATCGCGGCAATAGGTGTAAGACGACGGAAGCCGATTTCGATCTCCATATACTTGCGAGAATCATGCCGATGGTAAAGCTCATCACCTGGTTCCGGCTTGACCATGAAGGCGGCAATGTTCTGATAAAGGTCAGTGTAGTCGCCCATGTTTATCCTTCGCGCATCGGTATTCTGATCCCAAACCGCTCTGCCGCTTCGATGGCCTCGTCGTAACCTGCGTCGGCGTGGCGCAGGATGCCTATGCCGGGATCGCTGGTCAGCACCCGTTGCAGGCGGGGATAGGCTGCATCGCTGCCGTCGGCGACGATAACCATCCCGGCGTGCTGGCTGTAGCCGATGCCCACCCCCCCGCCGTGGTGGATGCTTACCCAGGTCGCGCCGCCCACTGCGTTGATTAGGGCGTTGAGTAGCGGCCAGTCGCTGATCGCGTCGCTGCCATCCTTCATCGCCTCGGTCTCGCGGTTGGGGCTGGCGACGCTGCCAGTATCGAGGTGGTCGCGGCCAATCACGATTGGCGCGTCCAGTTCACCCTTCTGTACCATGCGGTTGACTACCTCACCGAAGCGGGCGCGTTCACCGTAGCCCAGCCAGCAGATGCGGGCGGGCAAACCCTGGAACTTGACCTTCTCGCGGGCCAATTTAATCCAGCGCACCACGCTCTCATTATCGGCGAACTCGCGCAGCACCATATCATCAATTTTGGCAATGTCGGTCGGGTTGCCACTGAGCGCCGCCCAGCGGAATGGTCCCTTGCCCTCGCAGAACAGCGGGCGGATATAGGCGGGGACGAAGCCGGGGAAGTCGAAGGCGTTGCTCACCCCTTCCTTGAACGCCTGCTGGCGGATGTTGTTGCCGTAGTCGAAGACCACGCAGCCCATCTTCTGCAAGTCGAGCATCGCCTGCACATGGGTCGCCATGCTTGCCATGCTGTGTCGCACATACTCTTCAGGGTCGTGTTGGCGCAACTCCGCCGCCTGCGCCACATCGTATCCAAGCGGGATGTAGCCTCGCAGCGGGTCGTGGGCGCTGGTCTGGTCAGTCACCATGTCGGGCTTGATGCCGCGCTTGACGAACTCAGGGTAGATGGCAGCGGCGTTGCCCAGCAACCCGATGGAGAGCGGTTCGCCCTTACGCATCGCCTCGCGGCCCAGGGTCAACGCCTGGTCAATCGTGTCAGCTTTGGTATCGAGATAGCCGCCATCGAGCCGTCGCTGGATGTGGCTGGGGTCAACCTCGACTACGATTGCCACCCCGCCGTTCATCGTCACCGCCAGCGGCTGCGCCCCGCCCATGCCGCCTAGCCCGGCGGTCAACACCAGTCGCCCCGCCAGGCTGCCGCCATAGTGCTGCCGCGCCGCTTGCGCGAAGGTCTCATACGTGCCTTGCAGGATGCCCTGGGTGCCGATGTAGATCCAGCTACCGGCGGTCATCTGCCCATACATGGTCAGCCCCTCGGCTTCGAGGCGACTGAACACCTCGCGGGTGGCCCAGGCGGGAACCAGATTGCTGTTGGCAATCAGCACACGGGGGGCATCGGGATGGGTGCGGAAGCACCCGACCGGCTTGCCCGACTGCACCAGCAGCGTCTCATCGGCTTCCAGCTCGCGCAGCATCTCCATAATCTTGTACAGCGAGGCGTGGTTGCGGGCCGCCTTGCCGCTGCCGCCGTAGACGATTAGCTCCTCCGGTCGCTCCGCCACTTCCGGGTCGAGATTGTTCATCAGCATCCGCAGTGGCGCTTCCTGCAGCCAGCCCTTGCTGTGCAGTTCGCTGCCGCGATAGGCGCGCAGGGGTTCATGCGTAGTCGCTGCGGCAAGCGGTGGTTCGATGGTGCTGGTCATATCTTGTCCCTCCCTGGACAATTGGCCTCGACGTTGAGGCTACCTCTATGGCAAGGTAAGTGCGCCGTAGAGAATAATGGCAAGCTGGGCGCGGGTCACATTGGCGTTGGGCGCAAACAAGCCGCCACCGATGCCGTTCACCACCCCACGATTATAACAGGTTTCCACCGCGCCGTAAGCGTAGTTGGTCGCTGGCACATCGCTGAAGTGTGGCCCGCCGCTTGTATCTATCGCCCAGCTGAACGCCCGCACCGTGATCACTGCTGTCTGCGCCCGGCTGATCGGGTCGTTGGGCAGGAAGCAGGGGTACAAGACTTGACGCAAAGAACAGGTTGCCTGGGTTGCGCCGCTGATTGCGCCATTCTGGTAGGCGGTCTCGACGTAGGCGTAGAGGGGATTGGAAGGCGGCACATCGGTAAAGGTCTGGCCGCTGCCGGGGGTAAGTAGGGGCCAGCTCCGCGCCAGGCTGATCATCTTCGCAAACTGGATACGGCTAGCGGAGGCGTTGGGACTGAAGGTGTTATTACCCGTGCCAGCAACGATGCCATGGCAGGTGAGGTATTCGATCTGGCTGATGGCATAGTAGCTGGCTGGTACATCGGTGTAGGGATTGGCGCAGTTTGGCGCGACGGTGATGCTGGTGCCGTCCCAGTGGCGGACAGTATTGTTGCCTAGCATCCATAGGTCGTTGCCGCTGGAGCCGGAGAGTGCGAAAGTGTGGGTATAGGTTTGTCCCAATTCGATGTCGCTCTGGTTGCTGCCAACCTGATTCTGCCACAAGTAGTAATTGGCCGAAGTAGAACCACAATCATCAATCAATTGGTCACTGGCGGCATAGAACTCGGTGGCGGTGAAGGCAACCAGGTTATAGATGTCTGTATAGTTGTTCACGCAGTTTGGTGCGGCGGGGCGGTTCGCGGGCTGGGCTGAAGAGGGGGCGGTGCAACCAGACTGAGTCACGCACAATCGGCCGGGCGGCCAAGGCCGCCAGCCGTTCGCGCTAGTATATTGCATATACTCGGCGACAATGGAGGCATCCATACTGACGGAGTATGTTCCTATCCAGCCCAGATCGGGTGAGAGCATCAAAACACTGTCAGCTGTTGCTGTGAACTGAGCACCGTAGTCGTAGAGGGTGGTGGCAGTCCAACTACCCGCCGCGTAGTGGTAAGCGGTGTAGGTACGGTTTACTAGCCAAGCATCGCTGGGGCTGCCCCAGGAGATCGGCCCCACCGCTGGTGGGGTTGGCCCCAGCGACCAGCTACCGGCGCTGTAGTGCAGCATCACCGCTGGGCTGCCAATAATCCAGACCTCACTGGGAGCAACGATGTCTACATCAACCAGGTTAGTATCAGTGAGAATGGGGCTGGCAACCGGCTGCCAGTTGTTGCCAACCAGGTGCAGGATGGTGTTGCCTGCCCCGACGGCCCAGGCATCAGTAGAGTTGGCGGCCACCGCGTTGAGAGTGGTAGTAACCGGGCTGGGGTAGTCGAGCCACTGCCCGGCCATATAGCGCTTGATCAGCCCGCCCTCACCGACAATCCAGCCATCATTAGCCGAGGCCATCTTGAGGCTACGATATGGCGAACCTGCGGGAGGCAGGATAGTAGGTCTGTTAGAGTCGTGTGGGGCAGTGCTAGTGGCGCTCACCACGCTGCTAGCTGCAGATGGTTGGTAGCTCAGGCCCGTTGGGGCGGCGGTCACGCCGCTTGCCCACAGCAACAGTGGCAGGACGATAATTTTGCCCATCCAGTGTGGCTTCATGACGATAATCCCTTCTGCACATCTGTGATACACAGCAACCAAGCACTTGCTCTTGCATAACTAAGCTATCCCGCGTTCTCCGCTACCTGATCGGCGCTGATGTACACTGGGCTGGGGCTTACCGTCCTGACGTGGGGCGCTTCCGCTACTGGCAAGGCACTTTGCTCGGTCTCGGTCGCGCCCGCAACAAACAGGTTGCGCCCCACCCAGAACATCATCGTGATCATCACCGCCAGACGCATTAGCAGCACGACGAGCAAGGGATGGCCGACGTACCAGGCGCCAATATCGGCAGTGTTGGGCAGGATCGAGATGTACAGCCCCACGAAGGTGAAGGTCCACCAGGCTATACTCATCAGCGTGAAAGCAGCATAGAGCCACAGCGGTGCGCCGAGGATAGCGATGACGAATAGTAGCAGCATATCGTAGTTAGGGTCATAGACCTTGTTGAAGGTTAGCCACCAGAGCAGCAGCAGGCAGCCAAGCTGCACCATAATGTGACGATGGGGACTGCGCCAGGCCAGCACGGTGATGAGCAGCCCGCCCGCGCCCACTACCAGCAAACTCAGCACCGTGACCGCGCTGGTGGTATCTGGCCTGCCCACCAGCCCCGGATCCATGCCGCCGATCAACCAGTACCAGATGGAAAGCTCCGGCGCACGCTGCTGGTTGATCCACAGGAAGAAGCGCCAGCTCTCGAAGTTGGCGATCATCAGCGGTAGGTTGATAATCGCGGAGAGGATGACGAAGGTAGCCGCGCCCAGCCCCGCCGCCGACCACTGCCGCTGCCGCGCCCGCTCGGCCAGTGCGGCGACCACAAAGACGATGGGGAAGAGCTTGATCCACACCGCCAGGGTTAGCAGGCTAAAACCGGCAACCTCTCGCCAGCGGCTATAGCTGCGCCCGGCATCGGGCAATTCTTCACTACGCTGCAGCAGCCAGAAACCGGCGATGCTCATGCCGATGGCGATAAGCTCCCAGTTATAGCCCGCGAACAGGAACAGCACCGGCGATGCGGCGAACAGCCAGGGTTTGGCTCCCCGCCAGCGGGACAGCAGCCAGATTGCCAGTAGCCCGAAGGCGAAGATGGCGGCGAAGTTGATCAGCGCATAAGCGGGCGCGTTGCCGCCCGGCACATGGGTAGCGGGTAGAGGCGTACCACTCTGATAAGAGTCGAGCGGCACTGCGCTAGCCTGGCCCACGCCAGCAGCCGCCCGCAGGAACGCCGACAACAGCGCGGGATATTCGATGCCAGTGCCTCCCAGGATGAACCCAGGCCCATCGTACTTGCCCAGATCGTGATTGACGTACATGGTCATTATATTGGTGAAGCGGAAGTCGCGGAAGGCAAAGGCGTGGTACTCGCCCATGCTGCCCGCATGGTACGCGCCGGGCAGATACCATAGGAAGCTCAACAACATCACCAGGCCCGCTATGGAAACCAGCAGACTAGTGCGGGCGCGTTGATAGCGGCTGGCTAGCGTCTGATCTGTCATTTATCTCCCCTCATTTGCCTGCCTCAGATAGTAATCCAGCGAGAAGCCGCTGGGGTGTACTGCCACTTCGTAATAATCCACCTCGTCAGCTAGCGCGTAGCCGCGTTGCTCATAGGCTTGCCGCGCCAGTGAGTCGTCCTCATCGAGCAGCACGATGGCGGCTTCGCCTTCCTCCGGCTGCTGCTTCTGAATCGCCAACTTGTGCGCGGCGAACTGGTAACCAACCGCCTGAAACTCGTCCAGCGCCGCCATGATGTTTGCGCCCCCTTCACTGATGAGCGCGTTCAGGCTTACCACGTAGCGCAGGGTAAGGGCTTGCTCATCCACCAGGCCGGGGAGGGCGCGAATTAGCCGCGAACGCACGGCCCGTTCGTTGTAGCCGCTAGCCTTCAGTCGCGGGGTTTGCGCCTCTACTACGCCCGCCGCGTCCGCTTCGCCCCAGCCGATTGCGCCGATGATCTCGCCATCATACTCGGCGTAGAGGTTGGCCTTCGGCGTGTCGGTCGCCACCGCCACCGCCCGATTGATCACCAATCTATCGCTGGAGGGTAGGCCCAGCATCTCAGCCAACGCGTCAATGTCTCCGCTTACTACTGCCCGCGTCTCAAAGCGCAAGCGCACGGGGCGGGTTGGCGACTTCACCGCCATGGAGGGGCGGGGTGTTGAAGGCCGAGGCCGCCCCACCTGGGCTGCCAGCATCGCTTGCGCCTGCGCCTCCACTTCGTCGAGGGTAAGCGCATCAGTGGCGATAATCAGGTCGGCATGGGCGCGGGCGTGGGCAAGGCGCTGCTGCTGCTCTTGCCACTCGTGTGCGCTCCAACGCGGGTTGCCGCGCCGCAGTCGCAGGGTATCGAGACTTACATCGAGATAGATAAGGTAATCGGGATTGCTCATCTGCCACATCCCCGGCACGTAGCTATGCTCCTGCGCGGCGGTACGCGCGTTGTATCCCTGCTGCCGCAATCGCTCACCCAGCGTAGATTTGCCGCTGGCGCACGGCCCCACGATGGCAATTAGCTGCTTCGGTTTCGGGTTTAGTGAAGGGTTGGACATGGTTTGATTATACCAAATTGCCATCCTCTAGTAAGCCCCCAGCGGGGGTTTGGGGGAGGAATCTTGCCCAGCAGAAATGTCGAAGCAACCCCAACCGTGTTCCATTTAGCTTTAATCAGGTTCG
>JBBRMT010000109.1:0-14513 GCA_038230695.1 Chloroflexia bacterium | reverse complement strand
TTGCTCCTCGCAAGGCACGCTATTCGCGTGTCACAGTTGCCCGTAGTGCAACTGCCCGCCCAGCTTACCTTCGGGTTCGCGGGCGTAGGTTAATGCCAAATCATGGCCGTTGGAATATATGGCTATGATTGTGGTAACTATAAAGCAAGGATAGCCTCTGCTCGTGTGAGCCTGACAGTAGGATGGGTCATAACCATCAACCACAGCCTGACCATCAACATCGTGTTTGGCGTTAGCAGTCTCAATTGCTTGGTAGAAGATGTTACTTTGGTCTACATCCGTGAAATGAGGTGTAGGAGGGTTAAGCAGGTTCAGGAAGTAGAGGAAGCTACGAACAACCATCGTGGTGTATTCCCCACGTCTGACTGGCTGATCGGGACCGAAGGTACCATCAGCAAAGCCACTGATATACCCCTTGCAGGCCATTTATGTCACTGCATTGTAATAAAGGGTGCCGGGTGATACATCGGGGAAAGTCTTAGGAGGATTACATTGGACTGACAAAGGATTGGTGTATTGAGTGGGAGGTGTTCTTCCATCACCAGGGTGATAAGTTGTTGAAGGGGATACAGCGGGCGCAGGTGGCGTAGCCACCTGCGCCCAGGAGGCGGCTATTAGTATATTGCTCAACACAGCGGCGAGCAACAAGGGAGTAAAGATGAACTTCGCAGATGTCTTCATAGTGCGCCTCCGTAGGTGGTTAGCCAAACAACTCCTGTGCATCTACCCTTTTAGCCACTCCTCTCAACCCATGATTTGATTAACTAGGTTACTTATACAAACGAAGGAATCTGCCCTTGGTTTCGCAAGAACGGAGAATTGCCTCATAAATGGTTAAAGCACCTCCACCGCCACAATCGTAATATCGTCGGCCTGTTCCCCCGCACCACTATAGTCGCGCAGGCGGGCGAGGATGTGCTGCACCAGTCCGTCTGCTCCGCCACTCGCGTCGTACTCGCCGATCAGCTGCTCCAGCCGCTCGAAGCTGAACAGTTGGCCGCCCGCATCGCTGGCCTCGACCACGCCGTCGGTGTAGCCCAGCAGCAGGTCGCCGGAGCATAGCGCAATGCTGCTCTGCTGATACTCCAACCCCTCCTCGATGCCCAGCGGCAAGGTCATGCCCCCCGGCTGCAGGTAGCGGCATTGCCCGTCGCGGCGCAGGATGGGCGACAACCCGCCCGCGTTACCCAGTGTCAAGCAGCGGCTGGTGGTATCCAGCAATAGATAGGTGAGCGCGACATAGCGGCGGTCGCCCAGATCCTGCACCAGCCACTTGTTGGCCTGGGTCAACGCGGGCGCGGGTTCGATATAGTGGCCGATTTCGCTACGCATCGTGTTGCGGGCCAGGCTCATCATCATCGCCGCTGGCACGCTCTTGCCGCAGGCATCAGCGACCACAATGCCCAGCTTGTCGCCTAGCGGCACGAAATCATAGAAGTCGCCGCTCGTCTCCTGGGCGGGCAGACAGATGGCGCTGATGCGGAAGCCGGGCGGTTGGGGTACGCTCTTGGGAAAGAGACCCTGCTGGATCTCGCGGGCAATCTCCAACTCGCGGACAATGCGTTCGCGCTCGGTGGCCTCGGCCAGCAGTTGTGCGTTGCGGATAGTAAGCGCCGCCTGGGGAACGATGGTGTTGAGAAGGTCAATATCTTCGCGCAGCACGCCCGCGCCGTTGCGCTTACGTTGCAGCAGCAGCAGGCCCAGCATCTCACCTTGACTGACCAGCGGGATGGCGATAATGATGCCGCGATTAACTGCTGCCTGGATGGTTGGCTTGGCGCTGCTGGGCAGATCGGTGGGTATCGCCGCCATGTTCAGCGGGCGGTTGTAGCCAATCATCCAGTCTTGCAACTCGGCGGGAAGATGATAGGTAGTGGCCCACGCTGCCTGCGGCGCGGCGCTGCTGTCGCTGGCGGCAGTAAAGCGGATGCCCCGCTCTCGTCGTGTCGGATCGAGCGATGATGCGGAGTCGCTCAGGTACAGGGCGCTACCCTCTGCTGCGCGTAGCGGCTTGAGGTAGAGGGCGCTATCCTCCAGATCCATAATCAATGATACCTGTAGCACCAGGTTGCGACTCAACTCCTTTACGTCGTAGATGTCGCGCATCTGGTTGGCGAAATCGAGCATCGCCTGGCGGAAGACGAACCGTTCACGGAAGAAAAACCTGTCCACCAATCTTTGCAAGCGGTCACGTAGCGGCTGGAACAGAATAGCGATAATCAGGGTGGTGACGATGATGGAGATGACCGTGTTCTGCCCGGTCAGGCGGGTGAACAGATCTTGCAGGAAGGTGACTAGCGCGAAGTAGATACCCAGCACCAACGCGCTGCTAATCACGTAGGCAAACGAACGGCGCAGCAGATAGTTGAGGTCGAACAGTTTATAGCGAACGATGGCGTAGCCAACCGCGACCGGGAAGATGAGCAGGAAGGCGTAACCAGTATTGTAATCAATAAAGTGAACGCGGAAGATATAGACGGGGATGAAGTAGAGGAATAGCAGCGGGCCAATACCCAGCAGCGAACCGATCAGCACGATGCGTGCCTGACGGCGCACGGTGGGGTTGCTGCTGCGCCGCCAGTCCTGCGCGACAGCGACGAAGAAGTAGAGCAGGCTAATCGTCACCAACCCTGCGCCAATCGTGGCCGCGCTCGGTCGGGTATCATAAACCTGCCGCTGGAAGATGTCGTTTAGCTTGGCCTGCACCTGGATGATGTAGACTGCCCCTAGCAGGATGGAGAAGGGATAGACGATATATTGCAAGGGTGGGCGCTGGATGATGATACGCTTGACCTGGGGGAAGTTGCCCGCCATCTGGAAGGTGGTGGCCGCCAGCATCGCCACCGCGAAGCCGAACAACCCCTCGAACCAGTTGAGGTCGAGTTGCGGCACCCGATAGGTATAAACCCCCTCGTAGCCACTGATCACCACGATGCTGGCGTTGATCATGGTTAGCATGAACACCTGGCTGGGCCGCTCATCCTGCTTGAGAAAGTAGATAAACACGCCAATCAGGAACATCATCCAGCCCACGAGCAACCCTACGCCGTAGAAGGAGAGGAAATCGCCCAGGCCGAAGCTGGTGGTGGTCGCTCTAACCAGGGTTTGCACGGTGGTGCCACCGCCGGTGCTGGGATGTTGCACGGTGTAAATGACCGTGTTCTTATCATCCTGAGGCAGCAGCCCACCGCTGCCTGGCGCAGACCGCTGCTTCTGGGCAATCGCCTGCTCGAAGTCAATCGGCGGCTGGCCGTTGACCAGCACCAATTGGTCGCCCGTCTGCAAACCTGCCATCTGCGCCGCCTGGGTCAGCCCGCCAACCTTGAAATAGTAGTCGAAGCTGAAACCACCCCAGTCACGCCCGATCGAGTCGAAGCACTGCGCGGTGACAATCAACAGGTTGGCGAAAACGAACAGGATGAGGAAATAGTGGATAATCCGCAACAGGGTAATGCGTTGCCACACGCCGCGCCGCGCCGTTACCACCGGCAGGCCGTAGGGCTGGGTGCGTATCCACCTGGGTCGCGTCTCGTTATCGTTCGTCTCCGCCAACTCCATCCACCCCTCGTTATGATTAATGTATCTGGCAAAGTGGTTACTTGCTGCGGCGAACAACGGTTCACCCCAGCAGACACATTGTCTAATCCAACCCTTTTGGAATTAGGCCATTCGCAAGGCACAAAATAGCGGCGCAGGATGCGCCATCCTACACCGCTTATTATAGCACAACCGACCCCTCCCCAAAGGGGGAGGCTGGGTGGGGGAGTACAGTGAACTATAACTATGTTAACGAGGTACTGAGTAGGGGCGGGCTGCGGCCCGCCCTCGTGAACTTCTACCACGTGGAAGGCGCTGACTGATCGCGCCTGGAAGAAGCGTGGGGCGGGCAGCAGCCCGCCCTGCTGAACTTCTACACATTGCCGTTGGGGGGCTGGGGCGAGAGGGTTTATCAGTAGTTGCCCCGACCTTGAGAGTGAAAAGTGTAACTCGATATAAGAAACGCCCTACCATTTGCCGTCTGGATTATCACTTGTGGAAATCAGCGGGAAGCTATCTTTGCTGATAGAGCCAATCTACTGTACACCTCTGTGCGTTCGGTAAATGCAAAAACAGAAATTGCTCCAGATTTGGTGGGAAAACCCCCTGCATTATTTTGGCACCTGTGTTATAATCACCCTAATTCTACAGGGGGGGGGTACGACAGCCCCTAGCGCAACCGGCAAACGCATCATGGACGAGGCACAAGGGAGACGTAAGATGAAGACGAAGGTAATGGCAGCTCTGCTGCTTCTGCTCACCATGCAATTTGCTGGAGCCAGCGCCAGCGCGAAGGAGCAGGCTGGCCCGGCTACACCCAACTGCAACTTCAGCGATGTGGACTCTCTATCTGCAGCACTCTACTCAAACCTTTGCAGTTAGCGTGAATGTCCTATGTAACAATAGCATTGTGGTTGGCAAGGGAGATGGCTCGTTCGGATCATACGACAACGTTAGACGCGACGAGTTTTCCCAGATCGTGTACAAGGCTTATGGCGTTGCGAAGCACGTCCCCGCCAGCCCACCGTGCCAGTTCTCCGATGTACCATCAGGCAGTCAGTTTTATGAAGCTATCTCATCCATTTGCCAAGTAGGCATAGTCACTGGCTACACACCTGGTCCTAATGGCACCTTTGGGCCTGCTAACTTCATTCTACGTCCTGAGTTGGCTGCATTTATATTTAGGGCTACTCCTTTTCATTATGCTTATAACCCGGCTATCGCCGACTATACCGATGTTCCACACGGCTCTTGGGCTTATATATACATCGAAACCCTCTACCTCTACAATGTAATCGCTGGGGCAGGCGGATCTTATCACCATGCCGACTACGCAATTCGCGGTGATGTTTGCTCCTTCGTGGACCTAGCAGTTCAGGCAGTCAGCCCCGCCCACGGTCGCCTCGGTCAAGCATTGTCCTATATAAATGCTCCAAATGCCCAAGGGGTAAACACATATAAGACAGTGCCATTCAACGGTGAACTCAAGCACTGGTCAGCTGGGCCAGTCGGTCTAACAACTTTCAGCGATAATACAAACACGTTTCTTGAGTCCGGCCCCAGCTTTAACCTCGCTGCCGATGGTCTCGCCCATAACTACTCAACTTATACGATAAACGGCGGGATGGCTCAGGGCGGTGCAGACACCGCGCATAGCGTTCAGATAGGCCATAACTATGATTATTGGGTTCACCCCACAGGAGGTACCAGCTTCACCGCCAGTGCCTGCGATGATGGGGGATGTAGAGACCTAGAGGTGAACATTAATCTAAATATGTCCACACTACCCTTTGTGGCCTCCGGCGGTGAGAACACCACGCCACCAGCTGGTTTTGGCATCACCAACATAACCAACGCCGTCTACCTCGAAGCGAATGGTGCGTATGCGTGGTGCTGGAATACAGTATTCAACACAGCTGGTGCCAATGTGGATAATTGTACTCAAGGGCCGCGGTACAACAACAATTGGGTCGTCCACTGGTCCCACTAACTGCGTTTAGATACTGAAACAAGGGTTTAGTACGGGAACTTTCACAGCATTCCTAGCGTTATAAGCATAGTCATACAGACACATGAAATGAAAGGTGAGGAAAAGATGAAAACCAAGCAGAAACCTGCGTTCAGCACGACATCCCTGCTAGTGATTGGTGGGCTGCTGGTTAGCCTGCTATCCCTGGCCGCCTGTGGCAACACTGCCCAGAGCGGCAGCAATGCAGCTACTCAAGCCAGCAGTGCTGGCGTTAGCGCGGCAAATATACCCACCGCAGTTGGAACTGAGGAAGTATTCCCCACCTTCACTCCGGGAGGAAGGGGTAATGTGTTCCAAGCTCGTCCATTGGCCAATGCTTCACCTGAGGAGATAGGACAAGTTGCGATTAACTATACCATAGCCAGAGGGCAGTCGTTCGGTGGCAAACCTCAGGTGCTGCTTGTTCGTCCTACTACCTGGAAGGAAATAGCGGATATGGGGCTTGGTATGCGCGGCTCCAGCACTATTGAAGAGCCACCACTCATGCTGGTTATCTTGAAAGGCGATTTCTCTGGTGGAGGGTTGCCGGATTTCAACAAATCCACAACGTTTAATCAGAATACTATTGGCCAAGGGGCTGCTTACGTTGCATATGTCTTCGACCTCTGGGCAGGTGTGCCAGCTTATACATTTACTTCGCTACATGGTGAAGGCTTGAAGCAGGCTCTCAACGACCCAAGCCTGCCCGATATGCAGCCGGTTAGCCAAGTACCAGTTGGAACAGACCCTCATATTGTTGCTGTACCCACCGCGCCCGCCCACCTACACTATGGCGATACTGCTCCTGGCCTGCCCGCCAGTGGTCAGTCGGTGCGCGAAGCCAGCTTTGGCGTGTGGCGCTATGTGGCGCAGCGCGGCGTGAGCGATGAAACTACCCCGGAAGGTGCAGCGGTCGCTCCCGACCAGGTTTATGCCGAAATCGCGATTGACGGCAGCGTTACCGCGCAGTATCTTACCGCCAACCGACAGCTGCTCGACCAGGCGGCAGCAGGCAGCGGCCAATACGAGATCTGGGTAGCCTTCAACAAATACCTGCCAGTGGATCAGTTCCGCGCCTTGGTGCAGGCGCATGGGATGAAGACCGGCGTGTCGTACCTGCGGGCGATTGACCAGAACCCCAAGCCAGTCTATGCCCCCTACTATCCCCTCAATGTCGTCGCCAACGGCGCTGACGCCATCCCCCAGAGTGACCTCGAAAGCAAGTTCGCCAGCCTGAGTAATGACCCGCAGAAGCAGATCAGCCTCAAGGGTGTCTACCTCACCCACGCGTGGGTGGATGCCAAACAGCTAGCCGCCATCGCCACCGACCCCAACGTCTACTACGTGGACATGACTGCCAACGCAGTACGCGCCGACCAGGCTAAAGCTGGTGTCGCGGGCGCGGCGCAGGCGGTAGTGGTGCCGCACCCCGAGCTAATCTTCAACTCGATGGTCGAAGCGCCAATGGAGAACAAGTAGCGCGACCATCCATTGCTGACGGCAATACAAGGGGCGCACTCCTAATCAGGGTGCGCCCTTCCTAACGTCGGCCTTTATTCTGGCATATCTTGCTTACTTCAGCATTAGCACAGGGCAGGATTTCCCCCCCAACCCCCGCTGGGGGCTTAGTTTGGTTCATTGGCTGGGGGCTTAGTATGGTTCACTCCTCACCCCCTTGCTCCAGCAGCGCCTTCAGCCGTCGCAGCGCGTCCTCGGTCATCTGGGTCACGTCGCGGTCAATGAAGCTGTTCTGGCCCAGCAGCAGCCGCAGCGGGGCGGGAACTTCGTACTCGTTGACGAACGTCACCTTGGTGCGACCATCCTCCAGCGGCTCGAACAGCCAGCCGTTGAGGCTCTTCAGCGTGCCAGTAATCTGCCCGACCATGCGGCGGGGCGGGTCGAACTCGGTGATCTTCATCCGCACCTTGAGCGGCAACCCGTGGAAGCGGCCCTTGATCGCTACCACCACCCCCGGCCCCAGCGCATCGGCATCAACTGGCCGAAAGCTGCTGAAGTTGGTCTGCAACCTGGTGGCGTTATGCCAGTCAGTGACTGCCGCAAACGCCCGCTCCGGCGTGGCCTTGACCTTGATGCTCTTGCTCACCCTGACGCTCATCGTCGCGCTCCCTTCGCCGCTCAAACCCCAATGCGACATGGTGACAGAAAGCGGATGGGCGTGATAAATCCGCGCCCCTACGGATAAACCCCCCATTTGTTCAGGGGCTTGGTTAAATCGTTGCCATTATAGCAGAGCTACGGCTGAGGGGCAAAGCTCACGCGGATGAAGTGGGGGCGGTATATGCTGGTATCTACTGAGCTTTGCGCTTTGGTGTCGTTCAGGCAGTAGGAGATTAGCATCGGCCCGCCCGTGCTGAACTCAGGATGGGCGATTGCCAGATAGGTTATGACGCTGTCCGTCGCCTCTGGTACAGTGTACAACACGGTGCGATTGAGCCAGGGGCCGAGTGGGCTGCATGAGGAGTAGGCGATGATGTTCTTGCCGAAGCCAAACCCCGTCTCCATCCCTATCAGCACGTAGCCGTTGCCTTGCTTGAACACGCTCAGGTTGGATACGTCGCTGCTGATGCGGGCGGAAGCGTGCGGGTCGTTGGACCAACCCGCGCCAGTGTAGAACTGCCAGCTACCCAGCACCTGACCGCGTCGTACCCGCGCCACATGGCCGTATTTCTTTGCCTGCAAATCCTCCAGTCCGTATATGTAGGTGTAATCGCTATCCTCGATGAACGAGTCGCCGTATTGTACTGTGCTGCTGAATGGCATGGGGGCGACGCTATCCAGGGTCAAGTCCGGCAGCGCAAAGCTGGCAATCGCGCTGCCCACGCTAGTGAAGTCGAATCCTGGCGTGCCGTTGCCCGCCCGCTGCAACTGAATGAGGAAGACGCGCAGCTTGTCGCCTTCGACCAAGCCGCCCGCAGTCCAGTACCAGGTGGCAGGATTGGTCGGGGTGATCTCGGCGCTGGGATGAACGTCGCTACCACCATGCAGCAGGGTGAGTTTGTCGCCTTGCTGTACCAGGAACGAATTGTTGATGAAGGCGGTTGGCTGGCGCGAACCATCGGGATTGCGCTTGCCCAGGATGGTATCGCCGAACAGCCAGACGCTGCGACCATCGGGCAACGGCACCGAATAAGCGCCATCCGCACCCAGCCAGTTGCCCGCATCGTTGGCGAACAGGCTGTTGAACTGTCCATCTACAGCGACTTGCGCTGATGCGATGGTGGGTGGCGAACATGGGGTGGAGGGTGGCACCGTGTTGGTGGCGAGTCCGTCTGGGGGCGGCACAGTCGGTGTGGGGTTAGGCGAGGCGAAGAGGTCGCAACCCAGCAACAACCCGCTTACCGCCATGATTAGCAGCGCGGCAGAAACGGAACGAAGTCTTGCTCTGTTCATAAACCGATTATAGCATTAGCCGTGCCTTCAAACAAAACCCCGACTAAGAACCCAACAAGACCCAACAGGTTATGCCCAGCCATACGGTACAATCTGCCCATCTAGCAGCGCGGCCAGCAAGGGCTGGAGCGTATCCTACACCTGTAAGTTTGGCCTGGCGCAGCACAACATGGCGCAGTACGAGGCCGCCGCCAGCTTCGGTAGCGCGATTGTGCTCGCCCCCGATGATGCCACCACCCATTACCTGCGTGGGGTTTGCTCCATCAAGCTGCAGCAGTACGACGACGCGATTGCCGATTTTAGCGTCGCGCTAGAGCTTGAACGCGATTATGCCGCCGCCTATAGTCAGCGGGGTCGCCTGTATAGCAGCCTCGGCAGCTACGCCGCAGGCATTGCCGACCTGGACACCGCTCTTGAACTCGACCCCGCTGATAGCGAAGCCTACAGCAGTCGCGTTGATGCGCTTCGCGCTTCCCAAGATAAGGAAGGGACATTAGAGCTTTTGGTAAGGTATTTGGTAAGGTTTCCCCCATTCTTCACCCAATATCCATCCAAAAGTACCATGCCGTAGGTAAGGCAGTCGGTAAGGATAATACCGTACAATTAGTATAACAAGCTGCCCCTGGTGGGAAGAGCTTTGTAAATGCCCGTTAGTTGGTGAAGATAGATTGGATCTCGCCAGCGTGGGTGGCTAGAGCGGAGATAGACCAATGCTGACCACTTATGACCAAACCCTTGAAGAATGAACCGAAACTTTGCCTGACCAATCAAGCGAGGTGGCTCTGCCATCAAACCTCCCCGAACTTTACCGATGATGGGAAGGAAGACAGCGCCGATGCCAATAAGGGCGGCTATCAGCAGATTCCTGATACCAGTTGGTGGGAGGGGGCTAAGGGCGAGGTGGTGGATGTGGGTGGGCGTATCTACCAACCCGCAGAGCAGGATGCCAGCCTTACCCTGGCAGCAGTATACCGCTGGGATCGGCACCCCTGCTACTGGCTGACGGTGACACACGGTAGCCTGATCGAGCGGGACGAGGGTGGCGAACGGATCATCGAAGAGTTGCTCATTCCCGCCGTGCAGGGTGGACAACTGGGTGCAGCATGGTTGGCAGTCGGGCGGCTGGCTGCGCCAATTACCTCAGCGCATCGGCTAAAGCCTGGGCTGAAGCGGCGGGCGGCGCGGCAGGCAGCGGTGGAGACAGAATATCTAGGCAATTTGCTAGCCAAATACCAGCAGCATGAAGGTCTCAGCGAATTGGAGCTAGCCGCCCGCCTGGGATGCAGCCTGGGCGCACTCGATGACATCTTCCTCTGCCTACGCCTGGAGGCGGGTGAATTGCAGGGTGCAGCCTTCAATCGCTACGTGCGCCTGGTAGCCAGCGTAGCCGGGGTTCCCGCCCATCTGCTCGGCGCAACCCTGCGTGAAGCGCTACTCCTCGAACGCAACGAAGAGCTAGCGACTGCATAATCATTGGCGCTGATCGGGTTGTGTCCCACTACCCCACGCAGGATAAATCACCTTTATACATAATCAACCACCTCATTTCGGATAAGCCATAATCTTTCACCCACTCTGGGCTACTTACCCCAATCTTGGGATATAGTTGCCAATTTTCTCCAAAAGGCTTGTGCAACTAAACATAATGTGCTATAATGGGCGTAAATCGCAGAGCGTACCCGTCAAACGTTCAGGTGAGAGCGGACGTTGGGGGGCTGGGTGGCAGTAGCATCCAACGATTGGCGCTGACGGTTGAGCTGTGGAGAAGTCCACATCTTAATCTACAAGCTACAATCTACACTCTATAATAGCACATTGCTAGAGCGGAGTTCTGGAATGAGCAGCACAGTGAGTGGCGTGAAGCTACGCTTCGCCGCCAACCAGTTCCAGGTGATCAGCGGGATCCGCAGGGCCAGTAGCGATTGTGCCAGCAGCGTAACCGGCGGTAGTGGGGTAGCCCGCAAAGGTAGCCTCTATATCCTGACCGAGCCGCGTGCTGACCTCGCCCTGGGGGTGGATGCCTGCCAGGTGGTGCAGCAAACGTTGGCCCGCGAGTTTTACGCTGATTCATCGCCATCGGCGACCACCAGCCTGCGCCACGCGCTGGCCCGCGCCAACCTTGCCCTCCTCGAACACAACCGCCATGCTGTCCCCGCGCAACGCGCCCTGGTGGGGATAAGCTGTGCGGCGTTGCGCCACGACGAAGTGTACATCGCGCAACTTCCGCCCGCGCAGCTCTTCCTTGTCCATCAAGGGACGATCCGCGCCTTCCCTCGCCCTCCCCACTGGCCGCTAACCAGCAATATCCCCTACCCGCCCGCCACGCTGGGCAGTAGTGTCGCCGACCCCGACCCCGATATTGTCCACTCACCGCTGGACATGGGCGATGCGCTTATTCTATGCTCCTCCAACCTTGCGCCACTTTTCAGCGAAGCCGATGCCAGCGAACACCTGCTCAACGCCGACCAGTACCAGATCATTGACTATTTGCACGAACTGGCGCAGCAAGCCCGTCTCAGCGAAGCCTATGCAGTTGCTATTGTTGCCGAGGCGGATACGCCCCGCCTATCCACGCGCAGCCTACCTGTGAGCAGCCCCAACGCCGCATATTACGGCCGCGGCGGCACGGTTAGCAACGGCCAGGATGCTGCCAATGGCAGCGGGCGACGCTTCGGCCTACCCTTCAACCTGCCCAATCTCCCCAGCCTGCCCCACCGCCAACCCACACCTGAACCCGAACCCGACTACCAGCCATCGCCTATCCCCTTGCGCGGCGCAGGCCCGCAGGTAACGATAGACCACAGCGAAGGTGAGGCTTGGGACGATGCGCCTTCGCCCAGTGTGCCAGTGGCCCCACCGCCGCGAAACCCGCGCATAGATAAACTGCTGGCTCTGCGCGAACGGCTGATGCAGCATAACGCCGCCCCGCCGCTGGCCGACGATGCGGAAGCCGAAGCCGAGTTTACTCCCTCTTTGTGGGCTGCGCCCGCGCCGATTAGCGCAGATGCCGCAGATGAGGATGATTACTCGCTACCCACCCCGCCCTCTAACTACCAGACCGCTGCCGTACCATCATCCGACCCCGAACCTGCCGCCGATGATGAAGTGGTTGCCAATCAACGTTTCGACATAAGCCCGCTAACCGATGGGCTACGGCGGGCTATGGGCGGGCTGGCCCATGCCCCCACCGCCGCAGGTAGCGCGGCATCCCGCATCCGCAGCCTGGTGAAGCGCAACCCCCCTGCGACCGTCGCATACGCTGAAGATACGCCTGTTGACTATGCCGACCACGCCGCCCAGCGTCGCCCCACGCTTGTCTCCGCCGCCGATGAGTACGACGAAGAGCTTGCCGATGCGCCAACCGGGCCGCGCCCCAAAGTACCACTATGGGCGGTGGGCGGGGCTTTGCTGATCATCCTTGCCATCCTTGCCTTCAGCATCGTGCAGGGTATGTCGGCGCAGAAGAGCCAGCAAATACACAACCTGCTCGATCAGGCAGGCGCAGCGCTGGCTAGCGCACAATCTAGCCCCGACAAATCTGTGCAGCGCAACTATCTTGATGCGGCGGGCCAGCAGCTAAACGCTGCCGCCAAAGTCAACCCCAATGACCCTGATCTGCACCTCGCCCGCGTCAAGTGGCAGAGCATCAGCGATGATGTAAATCTCGTTACCCGCCTGCCGCAACCGCAACTATTGTTCGAGCTACCCAGCGCCAGTGGGGTAACTAGCGCATCAGCAGGCAGCTACCTGAGCGCAGTGCTGGTGCAGGGCAGCGACGCTTACCTGCTCGATCGCGGCGCAGGCACGCTCTATCGCTATACCATTGGCAGCAGCAGCCCTGCCCACGCCGTCCTCGCCAGCGGCGATGGCACAGTCAAGGGCAAGCTGTTGTACATCACCTGGCGGGTGGATAGTGTGATAGCGGTTGACGACCAGTACAATTCGTATCTCTACAATCCCACTACCAACCTGGCTAGCATAGTCGCCCTGGGTGGCAGCAGCAGCTTCAACCGCCCGCTGGACATCGCCAGCTTCGACGGCAACCTCTATATCCTGGGGGCTAAGGATAGCCAGATTGAGAAGTATAGCGCCGGTCACTATGATAACCCGCCCAGCGATTGGCTGGATGGCAGCGCGACCGGCATGGTGGTCGGGGCAAGCAAGCTGGCGATTGATGGCAGCGTCTACGTGCTGACCAATAACAGCCGCGTGCTGCGCTTCACTGGTGGCAAGCTCGACATCCAGATAGACCCCAACGCGGGCAACGACGCAGTGAGACCCGCCGCCAACGCGCCGCATGGCCTGATCACCAGCCAAACAAATCAATACATCTACAGCATCGAGGCCACTGGCGGCGCACCAGCCGATCAGGGTGGGCGTATCCTGCGTTTCAGCAAGGATGGCAAGCTGCTGCGCCAGTATATGGCCGAAGCCGGTTCGAGTGTGATTGCCGACCTGCGTAGCGCATTTGTTAGCCCCGACGACTCCACCCTATACCTGCTCACCGCCAGCCGCCTGTACAGCGTGCCGCTACCCGCCGTTCCTTCTGCCACCACCGCGCCCACCACCACCGCGCCCGCCACCACCGCGCCCGCCACCACCGCGCCCGCCGCAACTGGCAACCTGTCTCCCACTCCGCTACCATGAGGTGTTTGCAATGATCAAACGTCGCCTAAGCGCAGTTCTAATCCTCCTTCTGGCCCTGGCAATCATGCTGCCCAGTCATAGCGGAGCCAGTGGCGGGGGGGTAGATCTAGGCAAGAGTACCTCTAAAAACACCAGCTCGCCTGGCGAGAAAGTGACCTTTGGCCTGGGCGCACGGCCTAGCCCCTGCCCTATCCAGTGGGACTTCGGTGATGGCACAACTGGCGAAGGCTGGCCGGTAACACACACTTATGCCAAGTCCGGCACATACATAGTGCGGGCGGCGTTCGCCTGCGCCGCCGATGCCACCCCGGTGCCAGTTGCGCCCACCAGCGTCAAGGTAATTGCCAGCAACGACCAGCCACCCATCGCCGTACTCAAAACCTCGCTTACCAACGTGGTTGCCCTGCAGCAGAGCGTCCATTTCGATGCCAGCGGCAGCAGCGACCCCGACGGTCAGGTAACTGCGTACACATGGGACTTTGGTGATGGCACACGAGGCAGCGGGGTGACAATTGACCACACCTACAAGCAGCCCGGCGCATTCAAGGCTACCCTGATCGTGACCGACAATGGTAATGTGGAAGACAGCGCGACGGTCAGCATCAACGTTGCGCCGCCACCCGGCGGTATGCCGACCGACACGCCGATGCCCACGCCAGTTGCGCCCACGCCCGCGCCGCTGCCCGCCAGCGTCAATCTTGCCCCTGCGCCCGCGCCCAGTTCCTTCCTGCCCGGACAGCCCAGCATGGACTTCAGCGGCCTCACTTCGCCCACCTTCAATAGCACTTTCGCCCTTGTTCATTTTGGCGTATGGCGGCCCGGTCAAGCGATTAGCGACAAGATGTTTAGCCTGCCGACTACTGGCGAAGTGCGCGGATTGGCTCAGAGCGATGCCGCCTGGCTGAAGGTC
>JBBRMT010000108.1:0-14674 GCA_038230695.1 Chloroflexia bacterium | reverse complement strand
GGCCTAAACCTGTCGATCCGCTCCTCCTGACTTACGGTCTCCATAGTGAGTAGCCCAAACCCACAGAAGTCGCATTCCATGGCGGGAACATTCCTGATCACTACTACTGATCCACTACCTGGACGTACGGCGCTAGTAATTAGCACATCTTTGTACCTACCGGGGCATCCTTTCCTCTCACATTTCATAACGTTCCTCTTTCTGTCGGCGTAATCCAGTCTGGCGGCTTCGGCTCATATAGAGTGATAATCTTCAGTGTTCCTGCGGTTGTACAGACGATATGAAGCGGACGGCCCGCCTGAGAAAAGCCAAGAATTAGACAGCACTCACTGGCAGTGTAATCTTCGAGTATCTGCCCGCTAGCGATTGCTTCGTAGATCTCCTGCTCAGTGATTTCACGTTCGCGCATCTTGTTCCCACTGTGTATGCTAGGAACAAGATTGCGGGCCGCCGCTCTTCGTTGTACCCTACTTAGCTTCTCGTCCAGACTCATCCATCCTCATCACCCAATTTCGTTAAATAATTATACCATATGCAGGGCTGCAGCCAAAATCAACATTGACATTCCCGCCCCGCATACGGTATAATCCGTTGGCCCTCTGCGCGTGTTTGCAAGGGGCAAATGGTTATCCAGGCAGGCACCCTTTATGATTATCTATAACGTCGCACAATTGCTCAAGGACGCGGTGGGCGGGCATCGGGATTACGATTTCGCCGAGCCGAGCCTTGAACTGAGCGAAGACATGACCGCCACCGATGTGAGCGGCCATGTGCGCCTTACCAGGCTGAATAAGAGCGTCCTCGCCAAAGGCAGAGTAGTTGCCACGGTTACGTTGCAGTGCCGTCGCTGCCTGGAGGATTACACCACCGAAATCGCTACCGACTTTGAGGACCGCTACTATCCCACTGTGGATGTGGGCAGCGGCCACCCAGTCGAGTTCGGCGATGAGGCGGCCAACGGCGAGGAAGAAGTTGACGCGCTGCGGATTGATGCCAATCACGGCCTCGACCTCGGCGAACTGTTGCGTCAGGTCATCATCCTGGCTCTGCCAATTATGCCGCTCTGCCGCGAGGATTGCCCCGGCCTTCCCGCCCCCAGCGGCGTGCTGGTGCATCTCGCCAACGAGGACGATGATGAGGACGATGCCGACGACGCGCCGATAGACAGCCGCCTTGCCGCCCTCGCCCGCTTGCTCGAAGACGACGAGGCCACTGTGCCGTTCAGCAAGAACTGAAGCCGATCAACACCCTCTCCCTGCCTCTCCCGGTGGGAGAGGGGTTGCTAGCAATTCATCACTAATCACTAATCACCAATCACTGCTGTAGAAAGGAATTACCCCACTATGGGCGCACTACCAAAGGAGAGAGTATCTAAGGCCCGCCGCGACCGCCGTCGCGCACACGACCACCTGACCGCCCCCGCGCTGGTGGCTTGCCCCAACTGCGGTCTGGCCCGCCTGCCCCACCACGTCTGCCCTAACTGCGGCCAGTACAAGGGCCGCCAGGTGCTTGAGGATAAGTCTAAGAAGAAGACTGCCTAGAATTATAAACGCCCCCAGCGAAAGTTGGCGAGAATGTTGAAGCGTGACGATGCTATGAGTAAGCACACCTGGCGTAAGCCTGCTTACCATGTCATTATCGTTGGGCGAGAGTTCTCCCCCAACACCCGCTGGGGGCTTTTTGCGTATCCAATAGCCAACCTTTTGGCGGGCAAATGAATATGGCGTAAGGGCGGATTGCGTCCTCCCGGTGCGGGTTCGGTTTGATTTGCATTGCGCCGATTTGTGTTATAATGTACTCCCCAGGACAACGAAGTTCACGGCAGCGAAATCAACCCCAATTTTCGAGTAGCAGGGCCGCAGGCCGGGTCGGGTTGCGGTGGAAAGGAAGCGCGAATGAGCGAGCAAATATACGCAGCGATAACTGCGTGGGGCTTCAGCGTGCCTGAGAAGGTGCTTACCAACCACGATCTGGAGCGGATGGTGGAAACCTCTGACGAGTGGATCCGTACCCGCACCGGCATCGGTGAGCGCCATGTGGTCAGCGAGGGCGAGTTCACCTCCACCCTGGCGCTGGAAGCTGCCCGCAAAACGCTGGCGCAAGCCAAGCTGCCCGCCACAGAGGTTGACCTTATAATTGTTTGCACCGCCACCCCCGACTATCCCTTCCCCGCCACTGCCTGTATCGTGCAAGAACAACTGGGCGCTACCCGTGCCACCGCCTTCGATCTGGAAGCCGCCTGCTCCGGCTTTGTCTATGGTCTCAACGTTGCCACCCAGTTTATCAAGACGGGCGCGATGAAGAACATTCTGGTGATTGGCGCGGAGACGCTTTCCCGCTTCGTCAACTGGCAGGATCGCACCACCTGCGTGCTGTTCGCCGACGGCGCAGGCGCAGTGCTGCTGCAACCTAGCAGTGAGGAGAGCGGCATCCTCAGTTTCTACACTGCCTCGTCGGGTGAGGGCGCGGAGCTAATCATCGAACGCGCTGGTGGCAGCCGTTATCCCACCAATCACCCCATTCCGCCGCCCCATGATTGCTACATCCACATGGCAGGGCAGGAAGTCTTCAAGCAGGCGGTGCGCGTGATGGGCGACGACTCGATGGAGGCGATAGCCCGCGCCGGGCTACACCCTTCGCAGATTGACCTGTTCATCCCTCACCAGGCCAACGTGCGCATCATCGAGGCGATGGCGAAGAAGTTTGAGTTGCCTATGGCTAAGTTCTTCGTCAACATTGAATACTACGGCAACACCTCCGCCGCCAGCATCCCCATCGCCCTCTGCGAAGCGGTCGAACAGGGCAAGCTCAAGCCAGGCGCGCTGCTCTGCATGGCCGCCTTCGGCGCAGGCATCACCCACGGTGCGCTGGTTATTCGCTGGAACCCTGGTTCAGTTCTGAGTGCTGAGGTTTGAGGTTTGAGTGTTACGCTTCGACCCAAGCTGATGCTACGATTTTAATCCAGCAGTAAAACCTCAAGTTTTGGAGCATTACTAACTTTGGACTCAAACCTCAAACCTCAAACCTAGCCGCGTGGGTCTTCCCCGGCCAGGGGTCGCAATTTGTCGGGATGGGCAAGTTGCTGTATGATAGCTCGGCGGAGGCGAAGCGGCTGTTCGATCTCGCTGATGCCACCCTCGGCTTTGCCCTGACCGATCTCTGCTTCAACGGGCCAGAAGCCGAACTACAACTGACTGCCAATGCCCAGCCCGCCATCCTCGCCCACAGCATCGCCAGCGTGGTCGCCTTGCGCGAAGCGGGCAAGCTAGAAGAGTCGCCCGCCTTCGTTGCCGGTCACAGCCTGGGCGAGTACAGCGCGTTGGTCGCCGCTAACTCGCTTGATTTCGCCGATGCGTTGCGCCTGGTGCGCGAACGCGGGCGGCTGATGCAGCTGGTGGGTAGCGTGGCTGGCGAATCGAGCGGCATGGCCGCAGTAATCGGCCTCGATGCTGCTACCCTGGACCAAATCTGCGCCGATGCGGGGGTGGATGTCGCCAACTTCAACGCCCCCGACCAGACGGTAATCAGCGGGTTGCAGAGCAAGCTAGCAAGCGCAATGGAAGCAGCCAAAGCAGCGGGCGCGAAGCGGGTGCTGCCCCTCAGCGTTAGCGCCGCCTTCCACTCGCGGCTGATGCGCGAAATGGCCGATGACCTGGCCCAGTTCACGCAAAGTATTACCGTGCGCGATGCAACGATACCGCTAGTCAACAATGTCAACGCCGCCCCGGTCAGCGATGCCGCCGCCATTCGTAGCGGCCTGGTGGCCCAGACCTACTCGCCGGTGCAATGGGTACGCAGCCTTGAATATATGTCCCAGCAAGGCGTGACCCGCTTCATCGAGATTGGCCCTGGCAAGGTGCTGGCGGGCCTGGTGCGTCGAACCCTACCCAACGCTGAGGCCGTCACCTCCGAGCAACTACTGGGCTGAAGGTAGAAGGTAGAAGGTAGAAGGTAGAATGGGGTAGGCTGTAGTTAAGCCCATCACCTTGCGGGCGCGATGTATTGCCCCGCAATACCAAAGCGTATCACTGCCTGTACTAGCCTACAACCCTTAACGTCGCATTAGTAAGCGTTACTCCGTTCGACAGGACGAACAACGGTTCGCCCCTACAGAACGAACTTACTTTCGGGGCAACTGCGTAAGTCTTATTTCAACTCAAAACTCAAAACTCAAAACTCAAAACCCCTCACTAACATTATGATGCCAACCGTATCTGAAGAACTAACCGAGCGTTCCCATACGCTGACTGCCGCCCTGTACAAGGGTAGCCTCAGCGCGGTGGTCGCTAGCCTGCCGCCTCTGGCCGAGGCGCTTGCGCCCGCCGCTGCCGAACACTGGGGGCTGGTCAAAACCCTGGGGCGCAACATCGGCCACACCATGGAGGAGCTAACCGACATGGGCTTTGCCCTCGACGCGCTAGACAAGCTGGTAGCGTCGAAGAGCAAGGAAATCCGTGCCGCCGCTTGCTGGGCGCTGGCCGAGATTGGAGCCGAGCGTCCCGACAACATCTCCGGCCTGGCATATCGGCTGGCGAAGGACGAAGCCTGGGAGGTGCGCGACCAGATTGCCGCCGCCTACGATGAGCGCATCGGCCCCGCCCAACCCCGTTCGTTGTTCGAGTTGATGCGGCGTTGGAGCAACGATAGTGATGAGCGGGTTCGCCGCACCCCCGCCCTGTCGCTGATCCGCCGCGCCCGCCGCGACCGCGTGCCGGTGCTGGCAATCCTCGAAGTGCTGCGCCGCGATAGCTCGATCTACGTGCGTAAAGGGGTGGTCTATTGTTTGCAGCAGGCGTGGGGCCGCGCCGAGAACCCGAACTATGGCCCGCTTACCCCCGACAGCCCCGCCTTCCTGCTACGCATCCTGCGCGACTGGGCCAAGGATCCTAGCCCCAACACCCGCTGGGTGGTGGCCTACACCCTGGCGCACACCTGGGTTGCCCCTTATCTACCCGATGCCCTCGCCATTATGCGGATTGTGGCCCGCGACCCTAACGAGTGGGTGCAGAAGGCAGTCACTGCCGCGCTGCTCGGCCTACGCAAGCTGGGCAGCCCGCTGCTGCGCCGCACTATGGAAGCGTGGGCGGCAGAGAGCTATGAGCCAACAGTCAGCCAGCTAGCCCGCCGCGTCCTCGCCGAGATGCCCGCCGAGGCGGAAAGCGCAGCGCTGTCTCCTACTGCGCTACCCGTTGCCCCGCCCGCCTCTCGCAGCCGCGATGGTCGCGCCCATGCCGAAGGCCGTGCTGGCAATGACGCACGTGGCCCCAATCACCGCCCACGCCGCCACCAACCAGGCCGCCCTCCTGCTGCCCCATACCAGCAACATAACGGCAACGCCCCTGCTCCTACAACCGCTCGTGCTGAAACTAGCATTGCACCGCCTGCCGCTGCCCTCATACCACCCAACGCTGAAGCAGCCGATCAGCCTAAGCAGCATACTAACTCAGCGCTCAACGCTCAGAATGTGCCTGAAAATGGCGAACAACGGAACGCTCCGACGAACAACGGAACGACATTTCAGACACTTTCTCAGCACTCAACACTTGAGACTGATCAGGTTGCCCCGCACGCTAGTCTTGATGAAGCAGCCATCAGGCCCAGGAAGCCCCGTGCCAACTCAAAACTCAGGGTGGAGGCAATCAGTCCCGACGAAAACTCAGAATCCGCAGCCGCGCCTGCTGGCGATGCTGCTAGCGTAGAGCAACCTACCGCGCCCACCGCGCCGAAGAAGCGTACCAGCAAAGCCAAACCTGAAGCCGCTCTCGATGCTGAGGCCGCTGCCGTCGTTGAAGCCAGCGTAGCGCAACCCTCCACGCCGAAGAAGCGCACCAGCAAGACCAAACCCGAAGCCCAACCCGAAGCCAGCGCCGTAGAAGCTACACCCCAACAGAAAAAGCCACGCGCCAACTCAAAACTCAAAACTCAAAACTCAAAACTCGAAGAGGGAGGGTCGAACAATGGCTAAGGTAGTCGCCGAAGTAAGCCTGACCCCATTCGACAACAGCGGCTCGGCCAGCGTGGGCCATTACGTTGCCACCGCGCTCGGCGTGCTGGATCGTCACCCCGACCTGAAATATCAGCTTACCGCCATGGCAACTATAATAGAAGGTGAACGCGCTGAGGTGATGGCCGCGATTGATGAGATGGTGGATGCGGTGTTTGCCGCAGGCGCGGTGCGGGTTAGCGCGCTGATGAAGGTGGATGAGCGTCACGACAAGCAATCCTCGATCGCCTCGAAGATCGAGAGCGTCCGTCGCCTCAAGCCCGACGTGAGAACCGAGTTGCGCTTATGTTCAAGAAGATCATGATTGCCAATCGCGGCGAAATCGCCCTACGCATCGTCCGCGCCGCCCACGAACTGGGGGTTCGTACCGTGGTGGCCTACTCCGAGGCCGATCGCGACACCCTGGCGGTGCGCTTTGCCGACGAGGCGGTTTGCATCGGCCCCACTCCGGCGGCCAAGAGCTATTTGAACATCCCCGCCACGATTACCGCCGCGCTTATCACTGGCAGCGATGCTATCCACCCCGGCAGCGGCTTCCTCAGCGAGAACAGCTACATCGCCGAGGTTTGCGAACAGGTAGGCATAACCTTCATCGGCCCCACCCCGCAGGTGATCGAGCAGATGAGCGACAAGACGGTGGCTCGCCGCTTGATGCAGCAGGCAGGCTTGCCGGTTATCCCCGGCAACGCCGAGCCGCTTATCAACCAGGAGCAGGCGGTCAGCGTCGCCCGCGAACTGGGCTACCCCGTAGTGCTGAAGGCGGTTGCTGGCGGCGGCGGGCGCGGCAATCGGGTGGTGCGTAATGAGGCGGAGTTGAACAAGGTGTTCGGTATCGCCCGCACTGAGGCGCTGGTTGGCTTTGGCAACGCCGATGTCTATCTGGAAAAGTTTATCGCCCGCCCCCGCCACGTCGAGGTGCAGATCCTGGCCGACAACTTCGGCCACATTATCCACCTCGGCACCCGTGACTGCTCCTTGCAACGCCGCCACCAGAAGGTGCTGGAGGAAGCGCCCGCCTATAGCTTGAAGCCCGACCTGTACGATAAGATCACCAATGCGGCGGTCAAGGGCGCGAAGGCGATCGGCTACCGCAACGCTGGCACCTTCGAGTTTCTGGTAGACAGGCACGGCGCGTTTTACTTCCTGGAGGTCAACCCACGTATCCAGGTGGAACACGGTATTACCGAAATGATCACCGGCGTAGACATTGTGAAGCAGCAGATCCTGATCGCGGCGGGCGAACGCTTGACGCTGACTCAAAAAGAGGTTAGAATGTTAGGGCATTCGATTGAGGTGCGGGTCAACGCCGAGGATGTGGCGCATGGCTTCCGCCCCGAAGCTGGCACGGTGGAGCTTTATCTGCCCCCTGGCGGCCCCGGCGTAAGGGTGGATTCGCATCTCTACTCCGGTTACGTAGTGCCACCCGCCTACGATTCGCTAATTGGCAAGATTATGACCTGGGGCGCAAACCGCGAAGAGGCGATTGCGCGGATGCGCCGCGCTCTGGCCGAGAGTATAATAACCGGCATCAAGACAACCATCCCGTTTCACCAGCGCATCCTCACCCATCTTTCGTTTATCCGGGGCGATGTCAGCACCCTGTTCATTCAGGAGCATATGACCAACGAGGATGGCACGATAGACATAACCCTCGGTAGCAGCGGCAGTCCCCGTGGCGGGGCCAGCACCGAGCTACGCACCTTCGGCGAAGCTGAGCTAGGCTCCGATGCCGGAGTGGAACTTGAAGCAGCGGAGGCCAGCAGGTAACTATGACGGATACAATCGTTAGTAGCACAATGGAAAACGCCGCGCCGCTTGGCACGATCCGCATCTCCCCCCAGGTGCTTGCCACCATCGTCAGCCTCACCGCTTTGGCGGTCGAGGGTGTGTCCCACCTCGGCAGCGGGGCGCGTAGCGTCAACTTCTCGCGCAACGTTGCCCATCAGGGTGATGGCGTGCGGGTGCGGGTGCGCGATGGCGCAGTTACCGCCGAGGTCTATGTGGTGGTGGCCGAGGGCGTAAGTATGCAGAAGGTGGGCAATACGGTGCAGAAGCAGGTTAGCGAGGCGCTGGACAAGATGGTGGGGATGCCCGTCGCCGCAGTCAACGTGTACATTGAAGACGTGGACGGGTAGAGGAGCGGGTCATTTGGCTGCTATCGTTCAGCGTCGGCTGGCGCGTATGATTGCCATGGTTGCCCTGTTTGAAGCCGATGCAGTCGGTCACGATTCGCGGGCGATTATCACTCGCTATGCCTATGAGGGCTTCGATGTGGCGATGCTCACCGCTGAGACCGACGATGCTGACCCGATCAGCGTCGGCACGTTGAAGGGCAAGGCTCCGTGCAGCGAGATATTCCTCGGCCTGGAGAGCGGAATGCTCAACATCGAGGGCAAGTCATTCGCTGTGCGTCTGGTCAACGGCGTGCACGGGCAGACTGAGTCGCTCGACCGCATCATCTCCGCCAACGCCACCAACTGGCCGGTTGACCAGATCGCCCTGGTGGACAAAACCCTGCTGCGCCTCGCCATCTACGAACTCGTCTTTGATAGTGATGTGCCGGTCAAGGCGGTGATCAACGAGGCGATTGAACTGGGCAAGTGCTTCGGCAGCGATAGCAGCGGGCGCTTCATCAATGGCGTGCTGGGCAGCGTGGTCAATCAGCTAGACACATATCGCGGGCAGCACGTTGGGCATATTGAGGCTAGCGAGGGAGAAGCATAGGTGGACGAACTTTACGATAAGGTATATCATAAGCTCCGCCGCCTGCTCTCCGAGCAGCTTGGTATCGAGGCAAGCAGTATCAGCCGCGACTCCAGCCTGATTGAAGACCTCGATGCCGCCCCCATCGAGCTTTATGATGAGGTGTTCCCCGCCATCGAACACGCCTTCGATGTCGAAATCAGCCCCGACGAGGCCCGCAGCCTGCAAACGGTGCAAGATATGGTGGATTATATCGTGGATAAAACTGAACTCTTAGGGTCGGCTGGATGCCCACCCCAACCCTCCCCCTCTAGGGGAGGATTGAGGATGGGATCCGAGTGCTGACCAGCGCTGACCGTTAAATGAATAGACCGCTGCACTGACAGCTGGGAAGGAGGTGAAACAAGAATGGCAAACGTAATGGAACATCTACACGATGTGGCAGTCAACAAGTATGGCGCAAGCGAAGCCGAGGTTAGCGGGCTGGACAAGGAACAGCTTGCCGACCTGGTAATGCGTAAGATCGCGGTGAAGAAGGGGGCTAGCGAAAGCGAAGTCGCCAACCTCGACCGTCATGGTCTGGTGCAAAACCTGCTGACCGCCGTGGCGATTGATGTACTCAAGGTCAAGGATCCCAGCAAGGTGACAGCGGAAACCTCATTCGCCGACCTGGGCGCAGACTCGCTAGACATGGTTGAACTGCTAATGGGCATCGAAGACACCTTTGCCGACTTTGGCGACCTGAAAATTGCCGATGAGGACGCAAACATTGCTACCATGCAGCAAGCAGTAGACAAGATTAGCGGCTACGTCGAGCGCTACCTTAACAGCTAGTTGGGCAAATCGGATGGGAGCTACACATCCCCGGCTGCTGCAAGGCAGCGCGGGCCAGCGGCAGCAGTTGCCGCTGACCCGTTGGGTGTGTAGCTCCCGTTATTTGGTGTGTGGCATTTGCTAAATGTTCGTAAACTTTCCGCAGATAATCGCGGATTCGCGGCTAAAATACCGTATAATGAAGTGGTAAGGCTTAGGTGGACGATCGTAGCGTTTCAGCGTGGGGCTTCGCCCCCATCCCCCGCAACCTAGCGGGTCGCCTACGCCACTTCACCCTAGAGCTTTCATCATCTGTAATACTACCCTTCACCATGGAGCTTCCATCTTGCGTGTAACGATGCCCAAACTATCCAACCCCTTGCGCCGCCGCCCCAAGCCACCCGCCAACCGCGATGCGGTGATGCCGATTATGGGCCACCTGGTCGAGTTGCGCTCACGGTTGATCAAAGTCTGTGCCATCATCCTGCTCGGCACGATTATCAGTTTCACCTTCATCAACAACCTTGTGGACGTTATGCTCGCGCTCGTTCCCCAACCCGACCCTACTCACCCCGTCCACCTCATCCAATTGCAACCGACCGAAACCATCTCCGTCTATTTCAAGGTGGCGTTGATCGCCGGGATTATCATTGCCATGCCTGGCATTATCTACCAGATCCTCGCCTTCGTCACCCCTGGGCTAACCCAGGGTGAACGCCGCTGGATCTTCACCGCGCTGCCATTCGTCACCATCTTCTTCGCCACTGGCCTGTTGTTCGCCTACTTTATCGTGCTGCCCAGCGCCCTCAACTTCCTGCTCGGCTTCGGCGATCCGCGCATCGAGCGGCAGATCCAGGTAAGCCAGTTCCTCAGCTTCGTCACCACCTTTACCCTCGCCATCGGCGTAGTCTTCCTGCTGCCCGTCTTTATCTACATCCTCGCTCGCCTGCATATCGTCAACACCCGCTTGCTGAAGAAGGCCCGCCCCTACATGATCGTGCTATCTTTTATCCTCGCGGCATTCCTCAGCCCCAGCCCCGACCCGGTGAACCAGACCATCGTTGCCGTCCCCATCATCCTGTTGTTCGAGGTGGGCGTGCTGCTCTCGCGGTTTATTAAGTTATAGCAATTCGTCGGGGCGCGAATGTGATATTACGGATGGGCGCAGATTTATCGCGGCCATCCGTTTTATAGTAGCACTAATTGGAACTACTATAAGCATTGATGCACTTGACCGATCGGAGCTACGCTCCCAGCCCTCAGTAACTCGGCACGCGGCGACCAATCCCTACCGCTACTGCCCCCCCACTTGGGGGCAACGATTAGTCCAGCGGGAGGGGTAACTGCTTTGCTGACGCTTCGGCTTCAGCCAGTATCGGTGGCACCCTGATGCTCTGCTCGTGGCTGACTAGCACCGTCCCTGGCGGTGCGCCGGGCGGCTTGCGAAGGTGACGGGCGGTGGTGTACATCACCTCGGCTGCGCCGTTATGCCGCGCCTGGCTGCGCCCAGCGGCGAGGCCAGCAGCGTAGACCAGGGTGCGCTCGGGCAGGGTTGGCACTCCGCGCATCTTGACCAGCACGTGCGCCCCCGGCACGCCCCGTGCGTGCAGCCAGATGTCGTCGGGCGCGGCCAGCTTGAAGGCGATATATTCGTTCTGCTTCATGCTCTTGCCCACATAGATTTCGATGCCGTCGGGCGACAGCACCCGCAACAGTTTGCCCAGGCCGGGCGGCAGCCCCGCTTTGGCCTTCTGGTTTGGCTTCTGGTTCGCCCTCTGCTTGGTCGGCTTGGGCGGCGCGGGCGGCTTGTCCAGATCCGCCAGTTCGCGGGCGGTCAAGGTGATGTCCTCGTAGCCCTCGGCCAGGTCAATCATCGCCGCCATCTCGTCGAGGTAGGCCAGATCCTGCTCTGCATCGGCCACCCGCTCCGGCAAGCCCGCCCGCGCTGCCGTCGCTTTGTGGTAATCGCGGAAGTAGCGTTGCGCGTTCTCCGCCACTGATAGCTGCGGATCGAGCGTGATGCTAATCTCCACCTCACCTTCAGGCGCAGGCACGCTCAGGTTAGTTGTCTCCGCGCTGATGACATACTGATAGGCGAAGATCATCTCGCCCTTGTAGCGCAGCATCTCAGCCTCGTCGGCACGGGCAAGTTGTTCGCGCAGCGAGTGCAGCCGCGAGGCAATTTTCTGCCGCCGCCCTGCCACCCGCTTACGTAGCTGCTCCTTCAACTGCTCGTGGGCAGCAGTCTGCTCCGTGCTGCTGAAGTACGCCTCCACCGCCGCGCTAATCGAATCGTGTGTCACCAGTCGCTGTCCCCCGCCTTCGAGGTGGCGCAGGCGGTAGGAGGCAAAAGCGATCGCCTTCGCATCCTCTATGTTCAATGAAGGAGTCGCATCATCCCCTACCTCTGCAGGGGAGGGTTGGGGAGGGGAGTAGTCCACAGGGGAGGAATTCGCATCATCCCCCACCCCTGCAGCAGGGGAGGGGTGGGGAGGGGTGAGATACACCACGCACGGCTGCCAGCGGCCAGTTTCGTTGAGCGAAAATAGCTCATCAGCGGCGGCGTGCAGCGTAGGCCAGGCGGTAAAACCGGCAGCGGGCGTGTCGGCAAGGCCAGTGGCGCGATAGACGATCTCCTTTGCCATCTGCGGGCTGGCTCCCTGCAATGCGCCGACCAGCCCCTGCCATAGCTGGCCTGCTTTCTTCTTGCCCTCAGCCTGGGCCGCCTCGGCAACCGCTTCCTGAAACGCATCCTCGCTCATGCGGTCGAAGCGGCGCTTGTCCTGTGCGGGCGGCGCAACGTAGGGGTGGTGGGGGATAATCACGCGGTAACGATTGACGCTGCCAGGCACCCGCTTGAGGCTGTCCATAATCACCCCCGCGCCGTCTACCAGGATGATGTTGCTGTGGCGGCCCATCATCTCCACCACCAACTGCACCGTAACCTCTTCGCCCGCCAGATCCTCATCCTCATCATCGTTAGCATAGGTGGAATTGACAGACTGTGTATAATAGGGATCATCGAACTTGCCAATTGGCATCAGTTTGGCTATACTAAGCAGCAGCACCCGCTCTAGATCCGGTTGGGCGACGCTGAGTAGCCGCCCGCCGCGCACATATTTGCGAAGCAGCAGCAGCAGTTGGCTGTCGTTCTGGGCGGGGTCGCGGGTAAGATTGTGGTCGCTGAGGTGAACCCTGGCGTTGTCGGCGTGCGCGGAGATGATCAGTTGCTGGCGTTGGCCCTGGGCGTATAGCTCCAGACCGATTGCCAAAGGGCTGAGGGTGAGTACCCGCTGGATTTTGGCGGGGCAGGCGCGGCGGTTTAGTTCATCGGCAACCGCTGCGATGGTCAGGCTATCGAACATTGAGACCTCAGTGCAGAAGGTAGAATAAAGATGCGGCACGCTGGCTTTGTATTTAGCCTCAGTGGACGCATATAAGCCATATTGGTGTAGGGGCGAATTACATACGCCCAGTTGCCCAGAGTTAGTGCTAATCGTAACTACGTCACTCGCCCTTTGCTGGCAGTTTCTTAACACCGCCAAAAGCGCGTAACTGCAAGGGATGTAGCGAGTTATTATACATCGGAGCGCGGATGCTGACAAACGAGGCGAATGGAGACGACGAACAGAGAGCATGGGCGCGGGTGCGACAGCGGCACCGCCCCCAGATGGTGGTGCTGTCGGGGCCGAGCGGCGCGGGCAAGGACGAGTTGCTGACCTATATGCGTAAGCTGAACTTCCCCTTCCACTTCCCGGTCACGGTGACAACCCGCCCGCCCCGGCCCAGCGAACGTGAAGGGGTGGATTACCACTTCTTCAGCGTCGAGCAGTACAACGATTGGGTAGCCAGCGACCAGTTTCTGGAGCGGGCCACGGTTTACGGCAACTTCTACGGCGTGCCAAAGAGCGAGGTGCGCGACGCGCTGGAGCATGGCCGCGACGTAATTATGCGGATTGACGTGCAGGGTGCGGCCCATGTACGGGCGATCACACCAGAAGCGATCCTCATCTTTCTGATGCCGCCCGACATCACCACGCTGGCACAACGGCTGCGCCAGCGTGGCACCGAGAGTGAGGGCAGCCTGGCGCTGCGGTTGCAGACGGTTCACCGCGAGATGGCGGAGTTGTTCAAGTTCGACTATGTGGTAATAAATTACGACAATCGGCAGGATGAAGCGGCACGGCAGATCATGGCGATTATAGAGGCCGAGAAGCAGCGGGTGGTGCCGAGAAGAGTTTGGCTCTAGGAGGCGAATTATGGCGATTAACCGTGATGTAAGCGCAATATTGCAGCAAGGTATCGAGGCGGCCAAGCGGGGCGACCGCACCACCGCTGCCAACTTGCTGCAGCAGGTGGTCGAGGAGGACGAGCGTAACGAGCAGGCGTGGCTGTGGCTCAGTGGCGTGGTGGATAGTCCAGAAGATATGCAAGTATGCCTGGAGAATGTGCTGGAGATCAACCCCGACAACGCCCGCGCCGCATCTGGCCTGCGCTGGTTGCAGCAGCAGGCGACTTCAACCCCAACCCTATCCCTGGATGGGGGAGGGGGAACTGCGGAAGTGGGTAGCGGTAACGATCCCGCAGCGTCGCCGCCTCTCGTGGCGACTACTGATTCATTCTTCCCACCCAGTATTGCCGCGCCAATTGCGCCAACCGCGCCAGTCAGCCCCTTTGGGCAGCTAGCGGCCTCGCCGTTCGATCAGCAGCCCTCTAATTCGCCGTTTGCCGCCGCCTCACCGTTTGCTGCTTCCCCACCTCCGCCCCCCGGTGATGGTTCGCAGTACCTGCCCTTCGGCCAGGCTGCGCCACCCCCTCGCGTAGTGGCTGCGCCAGAGCCACCCCCACCGCCCGCCCCACTCGTCGCCGAGCCAGAGGAGGCCAACCCTTTCACTAAACGCCGCCCCCCCAGCGGCGCACTTGCCAGCCGCCTGAACTCCAGCGCCCCGACTGATAGCAGCGACCTCAGCGCCCTGCGTAGCTCCTTGTTCGGTGGCGCACCGGCAAGTGGGTCGGATGATGCGGCCCACGCGGATAGTGACCCCCAGCCCTGGCCGCCTGCTTCAGCCAGTCCCTTCGCTGCCTCTCCTGCCAGCGCCTACCCCGATGCTGCGCCTAGCCCCTTTGCCGTCCCCCCTGCTACAAATCCATTTG